>JADHLI010000026.1 GCA_016780775.1 Alphaproteobacteria bacterium
GGGGTGTAGGGGCCGTGGGTTCAAATCCCGCCACTCCGACCATTTTCACACTCACTTTTTTTACACTGGGTTGCACTTGTTTATAAGTGCTCTTTGCGGGCAAGATTTAGCCATTTTTTGGTTTTCTTGGACTGAAGAGGCTATAACTGGCCTGTTGGAAAAAACCGTTAGCTTGTCAAAGCGGTAAGCCTTGCGCAGAAGAGGGGAAATTGCACATTCTAGAAATATGATTGAGTTTCAAACTCTGTTTATAGTAAAAAATGAATTTAAGTTTGCTAATGTTTTGAGACATGTCTCAAGTTGAGAATGAAAATTAATGATAATCCCTTCACCTGAATTTGAAATGGCAAAAAGACATTTTCTTGATGGTCTCGATGCTGCTCATAATAATGATTGGCAGCGTGCAGAGTTGGCGTTTAGGCAATCGCTCAAACACATACCTAAGCGGGAATCAACGCTCGTAAATTTGCTTGGTGTTCTTGTCCAGCTAAATAAAGTTGAAGAAGCAAAGGAAATTTTAAAAGAAATTGAGGAGAATAATAATCCTGATGGTACGCCTTCGCTTTATTTGAATAAAGGTCTCTTATTGGAAAAGGAAATGGCTTTCGAAAAAGCGTTATATTTTTTCAATGAGGCTTTAAAGATAAATAAAGATTATAAAGAAGTTTATTTAAATAAAGGCAGGCTGCTTAGAAATCTTCAACGGTTGGACGCGGCAATTTCTGCTTATGATAAAGCTCTTGAGATCGACCCTAATTACCCTGAGGCTCTCTGGTATAAATCCATAACATTATTACTTTTAGGTGATTATCCAGAGGGGTGGGAGCTCTATGAGAGCCGTTGGGAAAACACCTATTTTACTTCAAAAAAACGTGATTTTGAAAAGCCACTTTGGCAGGGCAGGGAGAGCCTGAACGGCAAAACTATACTCCTACATTGTGAACAAGGTTTAGAAGACACCATACAATTCTGCCGATATGCTCGTTCTATCAAAGCATTAGGGGCAACCGTTATTTTGTATGTTCAGAAGCCTCTATTTCGATTGCTTAAAACGTTTGATGGCATTGATGAGATTGTCATTGATGGCAGTCCATTGCCCTCTTTTGATTTTCACTGCCCTCTAATGTCACTTCCCTTTGCGCTTAAAACAAATATTGATACGATCCCCAGCTATATCCATTACCTATATGCAGAAGCTCCGAAACTTAACTATTGGAAAAATAAGCTTGGTTTACAGACAAAGCCTCGTATTGGTCTTGTGTGGAGCGGAAACTCAAAATTCATAGATGATAAAAACAGAAGTATTGAATTAGAGACATTAGTAAATTATTTGCCGAAAACTTATGATTATTTCAGCCTTCAAAAAGAATTGAAGGAGGGTGAGCATGATATATTGGCGCAGCATAATATTGAACATTTTGAAGAGCAGCTAGAGGATTTTTCAGATACTGCAGCGCTCTGTGAATGCATGGACTTAATTATTAGCGTTGATACGAGCGTTGCGCATTTAGCGGGGGCTTTGGGTAAAAAGACTTGGGTTTTAATCCCCTTTATACCTGATTTTAGATGGCTATTGGATAGAACTGACAGCCCATGGTATCCTTCAATGACATTACTTCGCCAAGCCCAAATTGGGGATTGGGACATGACGTTATCGAATATAGAGATGGAGCTGATTGAGTTCCCTCAATCCATGTCTTAGTCACCATCAAGCCATCACCAATTTAACAGCGATTAAGTTTGCCAACTCTATAATATCGCAGATGCCTGAAACAGCGTAATGAAGGCATTTTTCTAGCAATTATTCTTTTAGTTAATCGGTTGTGTTTGACACTACCGCTTTCATTTGGCGTAATGAATGCCGTGTAAGCTAGGAGTGTATCATGCGTGTTTTGTTAGCTGTATTTATTTTAATTTGCGCCATGCAGACTGCACAAGCAGCAACAATCACAAACCTGAAAAAGAGTGGTTGTGGTGAATATGAAGATAAAAATGTGAAGCTACACGCAATGAATACGCCGTTTAGCCGGGAATTCAAAAAACTTCGCAAGCAAATGAATAAAGCTACCAATAATAGTTTTTACAAATATCTGATGCCAAAAGAAATCAATGTTGAGGCTAAGGATTCTGTCACAATTAGCTCCTTAAAAGGGGAGAATACAATTCGCATCCGCTATGGGCCAGATGTGGTTGGCGCTGCGGGGGACTGGCAACGCTTTGGTGAGTCTGGATATGCACAGAGGCTACAATTTTTCGAAAATGATGGGGGGTTAGAAAAAGATAAAGAGATGTGGTATCGGTTGGGCTTTTATATTCCAAAGGATTACAAAACGAGCTGGCATTCCCTTTCCTTTTTTGATTTCAAGCATGTGAAAGATTGTGCAGATATTGATGCGCCGATAGTGAGTATGAATCTAAGGCCTGAGGGGCTGAATGTTTTTCTAACTAAATCATTTGATTATGCGAATTGCGTGCGCTCAGAGGTCACCTCTCACTGCAATAAAGAAGAATTTGTAATCTCATTTGGTCAAGGGCATCAGGACAAGTGGATTATGCTTGTAATGAATGTCAAATGGTCTGAGACAGATGGTTTTTTTAGAATGTGGATGAATGGTAGTCAGGTTATCAATTATGCTGGCGGCTTCCTGCTCCGAGAGGCAGATGCGGTCAGGTTTAAATTCGGCCCCTATAGGATTGGTCTAGACAAAGAAAGGAATATACCGGCTGTCGATATTCATTACACTGGTGTTGGCCGGGCAAAAACTTGCGATAAGCTATGGAAAGGGTGTGAGCGCTTGTTAAATGACGCGTTGGCGGAGAATACAGTTCGCACCACCAGAAATAGGAAAAATGGTCCTATGCCACAAAGTATTGCATATTGTGATACGCGTTTTTCATCGGCAATTGAGGGTGGGGCGTGGAAAAATAAATGCACACGCAAGTCGCTTGACACACCGTTTAACTAGCAGCGTTATCGCTTATAATAGCCACCAGCCAAGTAAAATGCCGATAATCAATCCTTCGATAAAGGCTATCCACAAAATCTGGTAGTTTGAAAGCCCCGTTCTTTTCTGCACGGCTTCTATCATGCGTATATGCCAAGAGATTAACATAAAGCCCCTCCTTTTAGCCCCCTTATACTTGCGCGCTTCTTGCCCTTAATAAGGGCCAGTAAGTGTGTTGACCATGATCTGGATCATAAATCAATTATTTGGCGATGGACGGATATAAATAGAGGCAAAAAATAAGACCGTCACAGCTTCGGGGAGGAACAGTGTGACGGCCTTTATTTGCAAAGAAAGCTTTGGGATTAACTTATCTTGGTGTGGGGGGTGTTGGCTCCCGGGAGCCCACCGACCCCCACAATTATAACCTAGTCTCTAATGTCGCTTCTAAATAGTGCTAGAAATAACGCCCTGTGATGCAAAAAACGCATCACGCTTGCTTGGCGGCGCTAGCTCGTGGTTAGAATAGCGATACCAACCAAAACAAAAACGAGGGATGTTCTGGCAATATAAGGGACAGCATTCATAAATTTAGGATTAGGCGGCACGCCTTTTTTGGCACTATCACTCAGGTGAATATTTAAAAAGCAAATTACCAGCAGTAATGCACTTGCCCCTAGCAATTTTAAATGAAACGCCCAGCCTAGATTAAAGCTGCCATAGAGCTGATAGGTAAGGGCAATGCCGGTACCCCATAAGATTATGATAGCAACCAGCCCCAATTTTGCGAGGGTCATCATTGTTGCCTGAACTGGTGGGGCAGGCGGCATCCCTGCTTTTTGATGGTTTTTAGCCAAGATGCTATTGCCGACACCAAGACCGCCAGCCAAAAACAAAGCAAGATAGTGAAAAAATTTTAAAACGATAATACTGGTCATGTTAACTCCCCTTTATAAACCTAACAATGCACACCTCTTAGCTTCACTGCATCAGTTATTTTTGACATGGTGAATGGCGGGGAAATAGTGTTTGCCAACAAAAATAGGCCAGCAACCAGCGCATAAATAGGCTATATTGAAAAAAATATAACCTTGAAAGATTTTAAAAACCGATGAAAAAATTCTTAAAAATTTTCATTTACCTGAGCATTTCCCTCATTTCCTTCAAGGCGTTATCAGGTGAATTTAATTATAAACTTGAACAAATAGGCAACGCTATTTCCCATCCTTGGGGGATGGCTGAACTAGAGGAAAATATCTGGCTCGTTACGTCGCGTGAGGGCGCTTTATTTAAAATTGATATTCAAAGCGGCATACAGCAACCAGTAATAAATACCCCAGAAGTGTTCGCACGAAAACAGGGTGGCTTGCTGGATGTGGCTGTTTTAGGGCGTGATATCTATTTGTGTTTTAGTCGTCCGCAAGATGGCGCCGCCGCAACCGCACTATATAAAGCACAGCTTGAGGGCACAGCTTTGCTCGGCGGCGAGATTTTGTTCACTTCAAATCAGATTTCGCGCTCTGGCCGGCATTTTGGTTGCCGAATAGAATTCGATAATCGTTATATCTATCTCAGCCTTGGGGATCGCGGTGCGCGCAACAGCGCTCAAGATGGTTTGCTCTATGCAGGCGGGATTATCCGCTTAGATAGGGATGGACAGCTTGCCCCTGCCGCTAAATCTGGTTGGCTGGACGGGTTATTTACAAAGGGCAACCGTAATCCGCAAGGCATGGCAATTCATCCGCAAACTGGTGCAATATGGGCGCATGAACATGGCCCTAAGGGCGGGGATGAGGTGAATATCCTCGCAGCTGGTAAAAATTATGGTTGGCCCACTTTAAGCTATGGGCAGGAATATTTTGGCGGCAAAATTGGGGAGGGCCTAACTAGGGCGCAAGGGTATGCAGATCCTGTCTGGGTATGGGTGCCCTCTATCGCCCCTTCAGGCATGGCCTTTTATGACGGGGATATGTTTACTGAGTTCAAAGGCGGTTTGCTGGTTGGTTCTCTAAAATTCCGTGAGCTGTATCATTTGCAGTTAGAAGATGGGAAGCCCATATCCGATCAGGCCTATTTAAAGCGTAAAATTGGGCGTATCCGCGATGTTGCTGTTGTCGGCGATGGCAGCATTCTTATTCTTAGTGATGAGGCAAGCGGCGGGCTTTATCGCCTTTACCGTTAGAGATGAGGGCAGTAAAAACCGCTGCTATTTCAAACCATGTAAGCTCGCCATCTCTGATATCAATGCCTCTTGCAGCTGGTTGAAGCGTGTATGTGGTTGCTGTCCTTTGATGCGTGCGCCTAAGGGGTCTTCTGCCTCGATAGAAGAGCCGCTCATTTTTTGCAAAACGGCATGGCCGCAAAAAGGGACATGCGCCTCTGAATAGCCACCCTCATGCGCCATAACCAGCTTGCCGCCTGTTTGTTCCATTAGCATTTCTGTTAGCATGGCAAAATCGGCTGCACCGAGTAGCATCCGTGATAGCGGGTCAACCCCAGACGCATCAAAACCACAAGCGACGATAACTATATCGGCCTTAAACGCCTCTAATTTTGGTAGGACGAGCTGCTCAAATGCAGTTTTGTAAGCGGCAGTTCCGCCGCCAGGCATAAGCGGGATGTTCATATTCAAGAAAGGTGCATTTTCCCCGCCTATATCCCCTGCATCGCCGGTATCAAGGGGGTAGTTACGCTCTTGATGCAGGGAGATGGTCAACACATTTGGGTCATTATAGAAAATATGTTCAGTCCCATTACCGTGATGTACATCCCAGTCAATGATTGCAAATCGTTCCGCTTTATTAGCTTTTCGTGCGGCATTTACCGCAACTGCGATATTATTCAGCAAACAAAATCCGTTTGGATAATCTGGCAGGCAATGATGGCCAGGTGGGCGTGACAGCGCATAGGCATTTTTATGCCTGCCATCCAAAACTGAAAACAGGGCTTCTATCACTAGTCCAGCTGACAGGCTGGCTATTTCAAAACCGCCAGGGCCAAAGGGCGTGCGCAGACCCAGATTACCACCAGCTCCATCTGATAGGGCTTTAAATCTATCCAGATATGCTTTTGGATGTACAAGACGCAAGGCGTCCACTGATGCTAGCGCATAAGGATTTAAACTATCTAGATCATCCTGTAAGCCGCTGACCTCAATTAAATTTTTCATCCGCCTTTTGGTTTCTGGCGCTTCAGGCAGAAATCCCGTGCTTGTTGGCTCTACCATACCACCAACAGGCAACAGAAAGGCATAATTGCCAGCCCCATGCCAGAAACATTTCTCGTGCCAGAAAAAGCCAGTTTTTTGTATATTCATAGTAAAGATACCTCTTGACCAATAGCCTCTAAAACAGGTCTGTATAAAAAGGTAATCAAAGAAAACGGCCACGTCATTAAGAGACTTTACCCATGCTTATATTTGCCAAACCCTTTACCCAGCAAGAAGCGATACCAGATGCAGGTATCCAGCAAGCTATAGAGATTTTAAAGCATGGCCGCCTGCACCGATATAATGTCGCCGCTGGAGAAGTATCAGAGGTAAGCTTGCTAGAGCAAGAATATGCAAGCTGGCAGGGTTCGCGCTATTGTATCGCAACAGCTTCTGGTGGGCAGGCTATCCAGCTTGGCCTTTGTGTTTGCGGGGTGGAAGCAGGGGATAAGGTGCTGGCAAACGCTTATACACTCGCCCCTGTGCCGGGCGCTATCCATAGTATTGGCGCAATTCCAGTTCTAGTGGAAATCGACGCCGATTATCATATTGATTTATCGCATCTTGACGAGATGGCACGCCGGAGCGGGGCAAAAACGTTGCTTTTGTCACATATGCGCGGCCATATTGCCGATATGGACAGGCTGATGTCTATAGCGCGCAGCTATGATATTAAAGTAGTGGAGGATTGTGCGCATACGATGGGCGCCAAGTGGCAGGGCAGGCGTTCTGGCAATTTTGGGGATGTCGCAGCTTTTTCTACCCAAACCTATAAACATATGAATTCAGGTGAGGGCGGGTTTCTGACAACCGATGATGATGAAATGGCTGCACGTGCAATCATTCATTCTGGCTCTTATATGCTGTATGAGCGCCATGGTACTTTGCCGCCTGATGATGTGTTTGATAAAATTAAGCTGGAAACTGCAAATTTTTCCTGCCGGATGGATAATTTACGTGCCACCATCATTCGCAGCCAGATGCCGCATCTAGAAGAAAATATAGAAAGATGGAATCGTCTATATGATACGCTTTTTGCCGCGTTTGAGGCGATGAGCGGTATTGATATTCCAAAACGTCATCAGGCTGAATTTTATGTTGGCTCTTCGATACAATTCCGGCTTAGCGCGCTAACTACTGGCGATATACCAGCCTTTCTGGAGCGCTGTGCAAAACGTGGGGTAGAGCTAAAATGGTTTGGTGCAGACCAGCCTGCTGCCTTTACTAGCCGTTATGATAGCTGGCGCTATATCAAAAATTTACCAGACCTTCCAGCGACCAAAGCGGCGTTGGAAAAAACCGTTGATATGCGCATTCCGCTTACCTTTGATACAGATGATTGCAAAGTCATTGCTGAAATTATTGCAGATGAGGTTGCGCCCTTCATAACTGGTGTCTGATTAGGCTGAAAGGTCGGTTTAACTAGCCTAGGCGGTAGCGTACCCGGCATTTATGGCGAAGCTGGCGAATCATTGGCCCATCTGGGCTTGTTGCTGTTACTTGTCCGCATTCAAAACAGGTGATCTGCCAATTAAATCCGTCATTATCAAAGACTGTTTTAAACGCAGAGGCATCAGAACGGCAATTCGGGCAGGCCACTTTCTCATAAGGGGTTGCTGGGCTCGAAAATTGGTTGCGTGCCCGCTCTGATGTTGCTTTTGATGTTGTTTCTGATGTTGTTTCTGATGTCGTCATTTAGGTTGCCATATTCTAATTTAGATTCGCTAGCGAATTGAGCTACCACCTCTATCATCCTATCCTTTAACATAAATGACAAGCAGGCCAGCTTAGTTAAAAAAAACATATAGGCGTACGCCCACCCCCTTTGATAGGTGATTTGCATTGCGCAGATAGGGCTTGCTAGCCTATATGGATAGCTGAGCCTAGCTAAAGGGAGAGAGATTTTGAGCAAAGGACAGCGATATAGTTTAGGCCATTACATAATGGGTGTGATGGCCATTATGGGCGTTGTTGGCTGGGTGATGTTGGTAGTGCCTGAGTTGCATTTTTTATATAAGCAGGTGATCCCTGCGCTTGGTACCGGCAAATATATTGCTTTTCTGGTGATGGGGATTGCGATGTTCGTTTGCATGCCAGTCGTTCTGACGCGCAAAGCCTTCAAATTATTATTGCCAGCTAAATGCCAAAGTTTAACTGAAAAACTGATGATGGGACTTTTTTGCATCCTTTCTGTCGTGATTTCGCGAGGATTTATGTAGTGGGCATTATAAGGGCGATAAAGAAGGCGGCGCTCTATGCCAGCTAATCCAGAAACGGTATTTTCTGCTCAATTAAATTGGTATCTATTCGATCCGACACAGGCTATTTTCACCCGATTTTGGCAATTTATCCGCCAGCATATGGCAGATAGAAATTATCACGCAGACCAGCGCCTGTTTAGTGAAGGTCAAACCGCACTTAGCCTTGCTGCGCAGAGGCGTCTGATGCTAGGGCAGATATGTAGCTTAACTTATTCTAGGTGCAGGCCAGAGATGCCTGTCTATATAGGGAGTTATATTCTAGATGATGCGGCGCTTACAGCTGGATATTATCGCAGCGTCATTATCACTTCCAACAGATTAAAGGGACAAAAGCTAGGCACTCTTGACCCGGCAGATCTATCCGCTGCCATCAGTGAGCCAGACAGTTTTTCTGGACGATTTGCGCTTTATCAAGGTTTAACGGGGTGTTTTAGCCCGTGTAATTTTGCCAAAACCATCCCAACTGGGGCGCATTTAAATACGCTAAAGACAATCGCAACATCTGGCGCAGATATTGGCGCTATAGATTGTTTGACATGGCGTATATTCAAAGCATTCTTTCCCGAAGCTGTAGCACAGGTAAATGTCGCAGGCTACACGCCGCAAATGCCCGGGCCGCCCTTGGTTAGTGGGCTTGCCGCAGGCAGTATTGGCCTTGCCGACTTAAAAGATGGTCTCGATGCGGCGTTTAAGGACAGTCTTGTTTCTGAGCAGATGGGCATGTTGGGTATTTTGGGATATGCATCGCTCGAGCGTATCCACTATACTGCGTTTGAGGGATGTGAAGTTTGATAGAGTTTGCGTTTTTGAGAATTCCTTTTATTCTCTTAGTCGCAAGCATATGTTGGTATTAATAAGTAGTTGTTTTTTGAAGGTGGTTTTAATGTCTGGTGCCAGGTTTATTCCGATAGTTTGTGGGGCGCTTCTGCTAACATCTTGTTCTGAGAAGGGTTGGTTAGAAGGTTTAGAAGCACAAACAGGGGTATTGTTTCAAAGCTCGTCTAGCCCGGCAGGGGATTTTGCCGCTAATGAAGATGAGGCTTATAGTTTGCAACTTGAAGTTCAGGATGTGGATATTCCTTATGGGGACAAGCTGTCATTTTCCATGGTAGCGCTGCCTAGCTGGCTGTCTCTAAGCCGTGATGGCATGCTAAAAGGCACCCCTAAGAACGAAGATGTTGGGATGCATGAAATTACGGTGCGGGTGACCGACAGAGCTGGAAAATCAGATGATGCTAATTTGCTGATTAATGTTGTGAACACAAATGACAGCCCTAAATTTGTTACTAATAATTTGCCTCGTGCTGTTCAGGACAACGTTTATGAGGTGCAGTTAGAGGTTGCAGATGATGATATGCCGCATGGGGATGTGATGCGTTTTAATGCTATTGGCGCCCCTACATGGCTATCTGTGTCTAGTGATGGTTTACTGCAAGGCACACCCAAAAATGGCGATGTTGGCGATCATGTAATAGTAATAGAAGTTGCCGATAAAGCTGGTGTGGCAGTGCAAAAAGAGTTTAAGATCACAGCTGAAAATATCAACGATGCCCCTGTATTTCTGACAAAGACAAGAAAATAAAATAGATGCCAGATAGCTCAGACCCAGAGATAGGCTTTGATGTACCAGCCCGAGTTGGCATGGCGTTAGAAGAGGTGCAAACACCTTGTTTAATCGTTGATTTAGATGCGTTCGAGGCCAATTTAACGCGTATGTGCCAGATGGCGGATGCAAGCAAGGTAGGGCTTCGTGCGCATGCAAAAATGCATAAATCTGCAGATGTAGCTAGACGCCAGATAGAAATTGGTGGCGCCATTGGCATTTGCTGTCAGAAAGTCTCTGAGGCGGAAGTGTTTGCACGTGCAGGTTTTGATAATATTCTTATCACCAATCAAGTCTGCGATCCGGTTAAAATTGGGCGCATGGCGGCTTTCTGCCAGCCGGGTAAACGGATTATATGTTGTGTAGATGATATTAATAATGTTGCTAATTTATCCGCTGCTGCCACAAAATCTCAGGTGACCATCGAATGTTTGGTTGAGCTGGAATGTGGAACCCAGCGTTGCGGGGTAAGCGATTTAGACGATTTGGTAAAGATAGCCAAGGCTATAGTGGCAGCGCCGGGGCTGAAATTTACTGGCCTGCAAGCTTATAATGGGCGGGTACAACATCATCAAAGCTTTGCTGACCGAAAGGGCGTAGAAGCAGATGTTGTAGCGATGACAAGAAGCGCTATTGCCGCGCTGGAACATGCAAACATATCTTGTGAGATTGTGAGCGGTGGCGGCACCGGCTCTTTTACCTTTGAGGCGAGTTCTGGGCTGTTTAATGAGATTCAATGCGGGTCTTATGCCTTCATGGATGCTGATTATGGCCGAATTGAGAATGCCAATGGTCAGCGTTTTGATAGAGCTGAGTGGCAAAATGCCTTATTTCTTTGGACCAGTATCGTTAGTACGGCACAAAAGGGACGTGCTGTTTGTGATGCAGGGCTAAAGGTGCAATCAGTGGATAGCGGCCTGCCGGTGGTGTTCGAACGCGAAGGGCTGGTTTATATACAATGCTCGGATGAGCATGGCGTTATTGAGGATAGCGCCGGTATTCTGGCGGTGAATGACAAGATTAAGCTGGTGCCAGGCCATTGCGATCCAACCTGCAATCTACATGACTGGTATGTTTGTGTTCGCGGCGGAATAGTAGAGGCGCTCTGGCCGGTTTCCGCGCGCGGCAAAGCATTTTAGCGCATTGTTCAAGCTGGCAGGAGGGAGGCACGCCTATCGCGTGTTAAAATCCAAAGGACAATGCCAACATTAAGTGCATTCCATGCAATCCCATTGATAAAGGCCGCCTGATAAGAGCCTGTAGCTTCATATAGCCAGCCAGACATCCAGCCCCCCAAAGCCATCCCAATAATCGTAACCATAATAACAAAGCCGATCCGCGCGCCAGCTTCCTTAGGTGGCAGAAATTCTCGTACCACTAGTGCATAGCTTGGCACAATGCCGCCTTGAGAAAGACCAAAAATTAGGCTGACTACATAAAGCGAGGCCATGCCATCAAATGGCAGATACATCACTAATGCGATGCCTTGGGCAAAAGAGCCAAGCAAAAGCGTTCGGATGCCGCCAATTCTGTCTGCTATCAGGCCAGAGACAATTCGGCTTATTACACCACCAAACAGCATGAAAGAGAGCATTTCTGCGCCTACCGCAGGGCCATATCCAAGCCCAACACAATAAGAGACAATATGGACTTGTGGCATCGACATCGCAACACAACAAGCCAGCCCCGCAACACATAAAAGGACTTGCAAGCGTAAAGGAGATATTCGGGTCTTTTGAATATTTTCACTAACTTTTTGTGCCGCGATTTGATGGCCAGCCTCTGGTAATTCGCGTCGCAGAAGCAGCGCTAGGGGCAGGATTACGCATAAGGTTACTATTGCTAGCGTAACATAAGCTGCTCGCCAGCCATCTTCAGCTAATATATCCGACAAAAAAAGCGGCCAGATTCCCCCTGCTAGATAATTTCCACTGGCAATAAGCGCTACGGCAATACCGCGCTGTTTTAAAAACCAATGCGAGATATCGGTAATTAATGGACCAAAGCCAGCTGCGGTGCCAAATCCAAGCAATAGATGCACTGCTGCCAGCATATAAATATCGCTTGTAATGGTAGAGAGCATAAAAGCAGAAGCAGAGAGTATTGCAGCAACCATCACCGACAAGGTGACCCCAAAACGGTCAATAATCCGGCCAATGATTAGATTTCCAAGTGCAAATCCTAACATATTCATCGTAAAGGGCAGAGAGGTAACCGAACGGCTGGTTACAAATTCCGCCTCCAAGGTTGGCATGATTGTTATCACTGCCCACATTCCGGTATTGGCAAAAATAGCAATAATCAGGGTTATCCCCAACCTGAACAAAGAATAGGGCGTATCGTGAATTTGCGGCATGAATATAGGCACTTTCAGGAAAAAAAGAGCAGCAAAAATATTGCTGCTGATGAGGCCTCAAATTCTGCACTGTAATCCTATGTTTGGTCAAATATTTTTCCGCAGCTAGTTGTATCGCTACTCATTGCAGGTTTAAGCAGGCCTGTTATGGCGTGTTTCTTGCATCTAACATCGTTGTGCACAAAATGAAATGGAGACGGTAATGGCAGGAGCGTTAGGGTCTGAAGATATTGTCGATATAATCGAGGCCACAATTAGGGTTTTGGTTGGAACAGGATTAACCAGAGAGCAAGCCTTGCAGGTGATGCTTAGTCAATTGGCCGTTCAAGTACAGCCAGAGGTTATGCGCCTAGCCGTAAAGGTAAGCGAGAAATATGCAGATGCCTTTACAAATGCAGACTGGGATTCTGAAAATATGCAAAAAATTGCTGGGTGTGGTTCTGCAGACCACCCGTTTGCCCAGCTTTAGGGATTGAAAAAGCAAGAATATCTATCAATACGAAGGCAGCAGAGCTTGGTTGACAAGTAGCAAGGCTTCGCGCGACCCTTTTTTAGCAGAATATTCTGCTGGTTAAAGAAGGGGATGAAAATATGACAACGCCAGTTAGAGCACTATTATTTGATGTATTTGGCACCGTTGTAGATTGGCGGACTTGTGTGAGTGCCGAAATCCAATCTATGGCCAAAAACTATGGCGTGGATGTAGATGCGCCAGCTATGGCTGATGCGTGGCGCGCTGAATATCAGCCAGCTATGGAAGAAATCCGCCAAGAAAAACGCCCCTTCGAAATTCTGGATGTGTTACATCGGGAAAATCTAGAACGCATTTTGCCACGTTTTGGCCTTGATGAAATGCGCAAGGACGATAGAGAGAAACTCAATTTGTGCTGGCACCGTCTGCAAGGCTGGCCAGATAGCACAGAAGGCCTAATAGCATTAAAGCGGCGCTTTATTCTGGCCACCCAATCTAATGGTAATATTGCGCTCATCGTGAATATGGCAAAGGGGGCTAACCTTGCTTGGGACGTGGTGCTAGGTGCAGAAGTAACAGGCTATTATAAACCCCGGCCGGAGGCCTATGACAGAGCTTGTGCGCAGCTTGGCCTGCCTAATGAGGCCTGTATGATGGTTGCTGCCCATAATGATGATTTGCTTGCTGCCCGCCAGCAGGGAATGCGCACGGCCTTTGTTTGTCGGCCAAAAGAACATGGCTCTAGCCAGACAAAAGATTTAGAGCCTGCTTCTAATTGGGACTATGTGGCAGATAGTTTTACTGATCTTGCATCTCAATTAAAATGTTAAATAATCTTATCAAAATATTGTAAAGGTTAATTTATTTATATCTTCATGATAAATACGACTAAAAAACTACTTGCCAGCCCTTTCGGATTATTCTTTGGTATAGGTAGTGACAGGACATCAAAGATATAAGGAGCTAGCGATGATATCGGTATTTTTACAGAATATAGCTGTGATATTAGCAAGCTTATTGGTTCTAGGAAATCATCGTGCTGACTATACGCTTTACATCGCAATAGCGGCGATTTTGCTGACCAGTATCCGATTAATATTCACAAAAGGTTCGGGAGGCTTAAAGGTCAGTTTATTCCTAGTCCAAGGTTTTATCTTTGCAATTGCAATGTGGTATATTTTATACCCGGGCCGTTTTAAGGAAATTTTGAGCGCGTTTTAAACATTTAGCAAAAGGGCAGGCAAAAAGATGAGTTTATGGAAAGGCCAGACATTTAACGTAAGCCATGCAGATGGCACAGGCACCCATGCTGGAGGGTTTGAGGGCGGTTTGCGTGCCTTTTTCGAGTACCGCGATTTAGGCATTAAAGACGCTAGCAAAGGCAAGTTTGTTGCGCATGTTATCCGCGCTATACCTGGGCGTCATGCCGAGCCGCAATGGCACACCCATGATTTGGATTTTCAGATGGTCTATATCCTAAAGGGCTGGGTTATCTTTGAATATGAAGGTCAGGGCGAGATTACTTTGCGCGAAGGCTCATCTGTTTTGCAACCACCAGGCATTAAACACCGCGAAGCAACCCATAGTGAGGATCTAGAATTAATCGAAATTTGCTCCCCCGCCAGTTTTGAGACGGAGCTTATCGACCCGCCAGCTTCAGAGTAAAACAAGCCTGCTAGAGCGCGCAAACTGCTAAACTGCCAGAGCGCATTAATCAATAGAGCGCGTTAACTTTTAGTGCTTGCCTTTAGAATACAGCCAATATTATGCGGCCACAGTAAGGTGCAGATTTCCTCAGCGCGGGCCACATTAAGGCTAGCATTCGTTTGCAAGCGGTAGGCCGGCGCTGTCTTCGCTGTATTTTCAGGCGTGTCTTTTTGTGTAGCGTTAGTTTTTAACACATCATGGGCAATAATTTTCAAATTGTAAGTTGAGAAAAGCTTGCTAAAGCGCTTTTCTAACAGGTTCATTTTTTGCTCTGCTTGCGCTAGGTCGGCAAAGTCACCAAAGCTTAGATAAATATTTCTATCTGGCTGTTTACTATTTGGCCGTTCACTATTTGGCTGCTCACTATCTGGCATATCGTTGTAAGCAAGCTGTGGAAGCTGCATGCGCACAGGCAAAATAAGTGATGTAGCATTCTGTTGGGCAGGGCTAAGTACAGGCGCTCTAAGACGTGCGCGCGGCTTTTGTGGCTGGCTAGTTTCATCGGTGCTATTGCTCACCTCAGCCAAAGCGGCCTCAGCAATTTTAATGGGCATGTTTGGTGTCTGCTTTGGGGCAGATGGTCGTGTTGGCGGCGCCTCTGGCATTCTTGCCATTTTAGGCTTTATTTGGGGTTTGGCTTTAGGGGCTACTTTTGGCTCTACCGGTGCTGTGCTTTGCGCTGGCGCTGTGCTTTGCGCTGGCGCTGTGCTTTGCGCTGACGCTTTCATTGCTAGCTCTGCTTCTGGTGTTTTTGCCGCTTTATTGGCTGTGCTAGCCTTACCAGATTTAGGCATGGTTGGTGTGAAACTAATCCCGCCGCCAAGCGCCAATGTCAGCGGCTTACTGGATTTTACGCTCTTTTTCTCTGCTGTTTCTTCTGGATTTTTAGCGGTTTTTTGTTCGCCTGAAATAACTTCAAGAGGCTTTATCGTTTTTGGCTGAATAGCTTCTGGGATTTGTGTTTCTGGTCTAGATATTTCTGGTGTAGATATTTCTAGGATTTGTGCATCCGCTACGTTCACTGCGCTAGGCGAGGTGCGCTTATCTGTGCCAGTTGGCACGTCTTTAGCCTCCTTCATAGCTGGTGTGATAAGATAGGCAAGCTCTGGGTGTTTTTGCCTGATTTGCTTATCTCCCTGCTGAAATAAGAGGGCGCATTGCGTTTTTATCAGCTTAGCCATTTTTTCTTGGCCTAATTCTAGCCTATTCTGATCAGTATCTGCCGGCTGGCTGTTATTACTTGCCATTAGCGCTGATAACACCCAATCCCGATATTCGGCGATAAAGGCCTCAATATCTTTGCTGGCAATGTCCTTGCCAAACTCTAACATTACCGCTTTGCCAATTACCGCACCTGAAAATTTCCGGCGTTCCTGCCATAACTTGCCCATATCTTCGTTCAACAAGCTTTGCGATTCCATCAGGGCTGCAAAACTTGCACAAATTGCGCCCTGTTCTGCAAGATTACTATAATTTTTCCATGATTTCAGGTCGATGGCGGCATGGCTCGTACTGCCGAAAACCGACATGCTCAAACCAATTAGCAGTGATAACCATCTGTTTTTCATCACATAACACCAAAAATATGCATGACTTTACCTGTCAGCTTATTGTTTTTTTGCAAGTTTAATGCCTGTTTTCAGCTCTGTTTAGCTGAATTGTAGGGCATCTGCAGCGGCGCGGATAAGAGCGCGGGCTTTATTCTGGCATTCTTCATACTCAGACTGAGGCACAGAATCATACACAATGCCTGCTCCTGCCTGAATATGCATCTTGCCACCCTTTAAAATAGCAGTCCGCAAGGCGATACAGGTATCCATCTCGCCCGTAGCTGAAATATAGCCGATGGCACCTGCATAAATGCCACGCCTGTCTGGCTCTAACTCATCAATGATTTCCATAGCCCGGATTTTAGGGGCACCAGATACCGTACCTGCTGGAAAGCCAGCGACAAGCGCATCTAGCATGTCGCATTCATCACGAATAGTTCCGCGAACCTCAGAGGCAATATGCATCACATGGCTGTAAAGCTCTATCTGGAAGTTGGAAACCACCCGCACTGAACCAGGTTTTGCAACCCGGCCTACATCATTGCGCCCTAAATCGAGCAGCATGAGATGCTCTGAGCGTTCTTTGATATCTGCCATCAGGCTTTCCGCATGCGCGTTATCTTCTTCTTCGTTTGCGCCTCTGGGGCGGGTGCCGGCAATCGGGCGAATAGTGACTTCCGCATCCCGCAGCCTGACTAGAATTTCAGGACTAGAGCCAACAATGGCAAGCTCGCCTAGATTGAAGTGAAACAGAAAAGGTGAGGGGTTGAGGCGGCGCAGACTGCGATAGAGGGCTAGCGAGGGGAGGGCGAAAGGAATGGTAAAGCGCTGTGAGAGAACAACCTGAAAGATATCCCCTGCGGTGATATATTCTTTAGCACGACGCACCATTTCGAAAAAACGTGATTTTTCAATATTGCTCTCTGGATCGGTAAGCTCTGATTGCTTGGGCAGTGAGACGGGTGAGGGCAGTTCACGTTGCAAACAAGCTTCGCTATCGTCCAAAGCGGCATGCGCCGCTTTCCAGCCATCCTCAGATGTTTTAAACGCGCTATATCTAATTTGATAAGCTAGGGTGATTGTATCCTTCAGCCGGTCAAAAATCGCCACAATAGAGGGGCGCATCATAGTGCTGTCATAGACATCTAGTAAGTCTGGATTATTGTCAGGCAGCACCTCTACATGGCGGATCATATCATAGCCCAGATACCCAAACAGGCCAGCTGCCATTGTTGGCAAGGGAGCCGTGTTTGGCATTGCGCTTTCATCCAGCAATCTGCGCAGACTATCTAGCGGGTTGGTATCACTTTGTTTTTCAAAATCATCAGGCGTTTTATCTGGGCTACGATTGATAAAAACATCACGCCCCCGCGATCGCCAAATCAGGTCAGGCTTTATTCCGATAACTGAAAAGCGTCCCCGTACTTCGCCGCCCTCAACAGATTCTAACAGGCAATGATGGGTTTGGCCTTCCGCCAGCTTTATCATTGCGGCAACAGCTGTTTGAGTATCGGCAACAAAACTGCGGTAAATGATTTGATTCTTCTGTTCTGCAAATAGCTGTTTGCATGTCTCAAAATCATTATGGGCAAGCTCTGATGGTCGGGGCGTCATGGGTTTTTCCGTTCCGTTTCGGGCTTTTATCTGAAATCTTTTACAAGCCGTAATGCCTATCCTTTAGCGTGCGCTTTGACCGATAAGCAATTGCTGGACATTGGCGGTGTTAATTTCAAGCGCATGTGCTTCGGACAGTGTAATAACCAGCGCCGAAGACATATCAGTCTGCACAAGATTATTAAGCGTGCTAGAAATTTGTGCCTGCAAGCTATCAAGGGCTTCTGCATCAGCGGCAATAATATCGTCTGTGCGCACCAGTATCACGCTTTCACCTGTTTCAACCAAGCTAGCCGCATCTTTATCTTGCGCAAAAGCAGCATCAGCTATCAAGCTGGCAGCTTCATTGTCGAAGCCGGTTCCTGTACGACTAAAGGCAGAGGTAGGGGCTAGCTCACGCAGTGTATTCTGGAAATCTTGCAAGCCCTTATCCGCCGCAGCTTTAGCCGTGGCTAGCGCTTGTATCTTTGTCCAATCGGCCACCAGCCTTGTGCGCACTTCTTCTAGCTCACGTGGACGGGCTGGCTTCTCAGAAGTAGGTTGTAGCACAAAAAAGCTATCCTCAGCACTTGCGATAACCTGACTAATCTCGTCTATCTCCAGCTCCCAGCCTTGGCTCAAAAACTGGCTGTCACTTGCTAAATCTGCAAAGCTATTTTCCATGACATTACCGTCAATATCGCGGCCATTAGGGTCAATATCGTTAATGGTGTTTACACGCAGACTGATGCTTGCTGCGGCTTCGGGCAATGTTGCGCCGGTTCCAAGGCTATCTTCAATCTGATTAACTAGGTCATAAACAAGGTCAATGGCTTTTTCATTGCGCAAGGTTTCTTCAATTTGCGGGCGTACATCTTCAAGCCCAAGCTCTGCACCTGGCTCAATATCGTCAACCACTAACAAATGATAACCAAAAACAGAGGCAACAGGTCCGCTAACGCTATCTTTATCCGCGCTGAAAGCAGCTTCTGCTAGCTCGCCATCGAGGTCGTCTTTTGTAACCAGCCCTAGCTGTGTATCTGCCTCGCTCCAGCCAAGTGTTTCAGCAGCGACTTCTTGAAAGCCTTTACCAGATGCCAGCAAATCAGCAGCGGCTTTTGCGCGTTCTTCATCGGTAAACACCATTTGCCGGATTTGGCGGCGTTCTGGGGTGATAAATTCATCCGCGCGTAAATCAAAAGCCTGTGTAATTTCATCCTCTGCTAGGCTAACTTGTCCTAAAACTTCGTCAGGACTAACTAAAACCACGTCAAAGCTGCGCAAATCAGGCGCATCATAGCCAGATTTCACTGTTTCATAGAAGCTGGTGAGCTCAGCTTGCGAAGGCGGCGCAATTTTATCTAACTCAGCTGGATAGGTCTTTATCGTTGCCACACGTTGCTCAAGCTGATAGCCAGCAATGGTTTTAGCCATATGTTTGCCGCCGCGTGCCCCGCCAGCCAAAGCCGCTTCTATCTGTTCTTGCATCAGGATAAAATCTAAGCGCCGAAGATAATCTTCTTCTGACAGGCCTGACTGGGCAAGGGTTTGCACAAACCGCCCTTGTGAAAACTGGCCAAACTCATCTTTAAAAGCTTCAGTGTTGGCGATTGCTTGTCTTTGCATGTCTCTGGTTGCAGTAACGCCCATACGGTCTGCTTCTGCAGCAAACAACGTACGGCGTGCTAATGCGCCCAATACTTCGTTCAGCAAGCCAGCTTCAATAGCTTCACCTGCAGACAAGTTCAGCCCTAACCCGCGCCGAGAGCGTTCAAACTCTGTCGCAGCTTCAGGAAGTGAAACAGAACGCTCAGACGCCACTACCGCTTTATTGCCAGAAGAAAATAAGCCTGTTGATACATCGCCAATCCCCCAAATAGCGAATCCCCCTGCAAGAAAGATCAGGAAGAATTTCATTATTGGGTTCTTTGCCCCTTCGCGCATTGAACGTAACATATCTTATCCTTGTGGCATGGTGTGTTGAACAATCTGATATACACGCTAACATCAGAACTGTTCTAATGTTCGTAAATCAGCCACACTATAGTGAATAGAGCGGTCGAACTGCAAATCAAAAACACGAAAACCATAGGATATTTTATGATTATTGCTGGTAATTGGAAGATGAACCCAGATCATCAGGCTGCAG
>JADHLI010000027.1 GCA_016780775.1 Alphaproteobacteria bacterium
AGATTTTAAATGAACAATGGAGAAAATTATGGAAATGTTAGTAATAGCAAAATTTACAAGTAGCTATGATGAATGGAAAGCTATTTACGATGGCGATTTAGAATTAAGAAAAACGTTTATGAAAGATGATTTGGTTGGAAAAGTAGATAATAATACAGCAATGATAAAAGCAACTATTACTGACCCTGAACAAATGGAAAAAGTCATGGGTGAGCGGATTGCAGAAATAGCTCCCGCACTTGGGCTAGAGCATGAAATGTATACGCTTACAATTATGGAAAATGACTAAAGCGGTTTTAATTTTCATACCGCAATAACCGCATAGTGAATATTTACTACAATAAAACTTTATATTTTTGAGATGTTTAAGCCCCATATTCAAGATGGGGCTTTTCACTTTACTCTACCAAATCCCCAGTAAGCGGGATTGTGTGTCTGTTTACAGGGTCATACTCCTGCAACATTGGACGCCGCTCATCCAACCAATTTACTACACCTTCTTTTGCACTTTTCTCAAAGCCATCAGCATCTCTTATCGCTACTACTATGACTTCATCACCGGCCTTTACGGCAAAATGTGTGTTTGGGTCTTTGTCTTTATTGTTTTCCAGTACATCTGCTAGAAATTGGTCATAATGCTCGGGCTTGGGTTTAAACCGTATTATACTAAGCTTTTTACTCATTTTTTATCCAACCTCTCTGAATCAAACGCTAATTGTATCATATCGCAAAGATATGGGAATGGTTTAAAAAAAAGTTTCCTAGTCTAAAATCGCGCAACAGTGGAAAAGAACTCAGCGTTCAACCCAGCTAACGCTTCGCGAATATCTTCACTCACATCACCATAAACCTCTAGTTTTTGAACTTCAAATAAGCCAAAAAATTCCTCCGCTACTTCAGCAGAGAAGAAATCAAAATGTTTTTTGTATGCGGCAGCATTTTTAAAACGCTCATGTAAGTGGATGACCCCATCCAATTCATAAAACTCATAGAGAAATGCATTACCTTTTTCTTTATTGATTAGGACTAAATTTTTTACAAAATCTTTCCAATTAAGACCGGTATTTTTTGGCTTCATGAGAACATTAATACCGATTACATCATTGTCTATAAAAGTCACAGGGCTTCCTCCCCTTATCATTAAAACTAACTGGTTCCTTGTCAGACCGATATGCAATTAGCAAGATTATATCTCAAAAACAATTTGCCAACTTTACGGAACTTCAACAGACGAATTTCAGCAATCATTTTTAGGCAATAATGCAAATAATTAATCAGGACGCTGCCCTCTTGCATGTCTCATCTCTACTGCTTTTCCGCCCTCAAATTTACAGAATGTAAGCCAAGCGCCTAATTCTCCAAAACCACTGAAAATCAGCACATCATCATCAGCGAACACTATCTCCTCAGTAACATTTCTTGATATGTTAAAGAAATCTAGTGCTTCCATTCTGCTGTGCACCTGAGATGCCATTGATGTTTTTGTGAGTGACGTCCATTGAAAGCTATCGTGCATAGTCTCTGCCAATTTTTCTGTGCCATGCCCAGCATGGGCTTGCTGTAATGCTTCAAAGAAACGTTTGCCAGCGCTCATATTCACCTCCATCAAACTTTAAAATAATAGCTACAGTTTCAAACAAAAATATGACATTTTAATTAATGCTTTATTGCATTTTCATCTCACTCAAGCGTAGAAGCGATACGAGGAGCTTCTTAATTTAAGACCGCTTCAGTCACAACAAGAGAGACCTCTCAATAATATTCCATATTCCGCCTCTAGGGGCAGGAATATTGAAATAATTGCTACAGGCATTCTAAGCAATGCCGCGTGTGGGTGTGTCCATTCATCATCGATTTGGATTTCATTTTTTCATCACCCCGCCATCATATGTAAAGCTGTCTAACGGTAGGCGTCTTATGCAATAAGAACACCGCTCATACTATTCGTCTCTTTTTGTGCCACATCTTCTTTTACGGACTAAAGCTCAATGTTTAGTAAAAAAAATGTCACAGAAGAATGTGAATCTTAGAATTATTCGCTTTTAAGAGGATAGTTATGCACGGCACGCTGAATTCCCCGCCCACTCCCACTCCCAAATGCAGCAAAAAATGGAACTACCGCAAAAGCGGCCTAACCAATCACAAAAAGTCAAAAAAAGAACGTAGAGTAATCAATAACGAACTTAGAGCACTGAAGTCTGGCATGATTAACTTAAGCTCTGAGACGAGTGAGAGACATCAAGAGACATTAAACCAAACAAATATAAATCAGCCAGTGAAAAGGAATGGAAGTGCAAAAACAATGAGAAGCAGGCACCCCAAAGGAATAACTAAAAAAGTGCCGTCAGGTCATTCGGGCTGGAAGACTATTCATCAAACCAAACTTCACTAAGTTTGGTGATAAAACAATGAAATATATTGCTATATTGACGAGAGAAAAATTTCTTCGCTTTTGAAGTTTGCTTCAATTTCACTTATGTTAACGAAGAACTGCCCCTCAAACATCACGACAGCCCGCTTATTTCTTTTTCTAACATATTGCAGTTCTAATTCAGTGAAATTGTATTGTTTCATAAACTGCTGGGCTGGAATTAAATTTTGAACCATTAACGTCTCCAAAATTATTGTGGACATCCCTTAATGACGATAGCCGCTGGGTTTTCTAACAAAAGTTAAACTTTGGTTACTCCTTAAAATCCACCTAAAGTGAGACCTATAGGGTATTGATTCTTAGTGTGTTTATTCCGAACTGTTTCTGGGTAAATATTCAACTATGGTAAAAAAAATATACGAAATTACCCTAAAAATTTAAGCGAATCGTGTCTTGAAATCATCCCGCTTAACTTCATCATATTTTTTGCTTCTTATGTATGTTCTGCGGTTGATTAGGTTGCTGTTATTTAGGAGGCGAACACTTGTCTATTTTTCCACTCCGCAACCGTTGGGGGATTCTGGCAGCACTTTTTCTTTCGCGGATGACGATGGCTTTTCAATTCCAGAAAAAATTCCTGCTGACCCCCTCCGTTTCTACAAAGAACATGGACGGATATCCTGGCAAGACTTTCTCAGTCATAAGGATAATTAATATTCCATATTCCAGCCCCTAGAGACGGAATATGGAATATTCTTGCAGTCTAGATTAAGTTTTTTGCTCTTGCTGACTTCAAGAGTTTAGAAACATTAGACTGGCTCACTCCTAGAGCCTCAGCTACGTCTATCTGCTTCATGCCCTCTCCTATTAATCTGAGCACCTCTTCCTCTTTCTCATTTGTCACGTGAGAGAGTTGCCAGCATGAAATACCATCCTCAATAGTATGCGAGAGTTGAACAGGCTCTGCGGCATCGCTATGAAAGCTTCTGGCCTTTTCAAAGTGAACTTCGAAAACCGCTCCATCCGACTGCTGGTATGCATAAGGCCTCTCTAGCTTTATTACAGTATCTAAAGCATCCTGGCGTCTGCTGGTGCCTCTGGATGAGCCGTCCTTTCCGGCATGATGAAGAATGATGACGGATTTACTCTTTCCCCGCATTTGGAGAAGCCAGTTCTGCATCACACTCCAAGAGTCTGCTTCGTTCTCTTTTCCTGTAAAACGAAGAGTGCTGAGATTATCCAAGACTATTAAGTCAGCTTCTTGAGCCGCTTTATCAAATTCATTCTGGCCGTGTTGTTCACCGATATCAGGAAGAGTGCCATTATTGACGTCCCTATTGATTATCCTGAAGTTATCAATATCGGATATGTCTGCTTCAAAATATTGAGCGGCAGCAGAAGCTCTCTCTTGCATATCAATGGGAGACATTTCACCGTCGACATACAAAACTCTCCATCTTTTCGGTATACCCCATTTTAAGAAAGGCTTACCCAAGGCTGCAGCCATAGCGAGGCTCATTGCGAATGTTGTTTTACCGACCCCAGTCTTTGAGTAGATTTCTATCAAACCCCGCTCAGGTAAAAACGGGTCAATTATGTAACGCTTTGGCGGAAGCTTAAGTTCAGCAAATTCTGGAAGAGTATAAACTTTTAGATTAGCCATTTTTACACTCCTTAACAAGATTTTGAATCCAGTTATCTACATCCTTTTCAAGCCAGCCATTCCTGCCGGGTGATATCTTAATTGGTCTAGGAAACTGTCCTGCTTTAACAAGTCTTCGTATCTGTGAGACGCTTAAACACACCCTCAAAGACACTTGCTTAACTGAAAGTAATTGTTGCATATGATTCTCCTATGCATTGTTTGTTAATGCATGGAGCTTCTCAAATAAGGTGGGTGGCAAAATAGAGGGGGTTTTGCCAGTATTTTTACTCTTGGTTTGCCTTTACCATTGCAAGCAAAGCTGACACATGGTTTTCAGCGTGACTCTTAGAAGAAAAAATTAAAGATGATTGCTGCCTCTTAAAGGCTTCTACATCAGGGTGCTTCTCTCGTCTGTTGAAATCCGCACGTAGTTGTTTTATTTTCTTTTCATCCCGGCCTAGAACTTTTGCCACAAGTTCTATGCCATCTGAGACTGAATAATCATATTTTGACAAGATATCGATTGCAGCGACTATACTTGCCGAATGAATTTGATTACTGATATCTACCGGCCGTCCACCCCCCTCTTTCTGTGATTTTATGAATTCTGGCGCGCCACCTCCGGCAATTCTAGCGTATTCAGCCAGAACAGTATTTATGGGGTAGACGTCTATGTAGCGGATATTATTGCTTAGATACCTAGAAATTAGCACCATCATTTCTGCTGCTGCATTAAATTTTGCATCTGCGCTATGGCCAAGGAATATCTCGCTGAGCTTGTCAAATTCAGCTTTTAATTCATCGGCAGATATTGGCGGGTTTGCGTCCATTTTGTCAGCACCATAAGCTTAGAAGTAATTAAGAGTCATTTAATGCTATTTAACAGCAAAACTGATGGCCACCCTTTTCAGGGGTATTTGCCTTACGGAAACATCCCCCCGGTCACTCTCTGGTCACTTTTAGGAGTGACAGACTGGTAATAGCGTGACAGAATCCCAGTTAACGTAACTATTAGAAATAGTGACGGACGAACGGCTACTGATTGATTTTGCTAATAAAGTAATTCTAGGAAAGTGGTGCCCAGGGGCGGATTTGAACCACCGACACGAGGATTTTCAGTCCACTGCTCTACCAACTGAGCTACCTGGGCATATCTAACAACAAGGCATGACACCATGTTCAGACAGACGCGATACGAAAGGTCTACTATACCAACAATCCGCATGCTGTTGGACGTTATAGCCTTATGATAAAGCCCTGTCCAGATGGAAAAAGGCTTTAATCTATCTGAAATTATCTACTGCAGGCTAGGGTCTTTATCGGCTTGCTCAAGCAAGGCTTCGATATTGCTGTCCTGCTCGCCTTCATGGGCAGGAATTGCGTAATCCCCGCCTAGCCATTTACCTAAATCAATTTGCGCACATCTGGTGGAGCAAAAGGGGGTGTGCGGGCGAATACTCGCTTTGGAGCAAATAGGGCAAGGGGGTGTCTTCTTATGACCTTCTATGACTTTTAGGTCTGGCTTATCGCTCATCTATCTGCTCGTTCAATGCTTGATATTATATAGTATTATTTATGTTTATTCAGGTTTATTGGCCCCTTTTCTTGTCTGAGCATCACAGGCTTTTTAAGCTCTTGTCAAGAGGCTGGCGTCCATAGCGATACCGCAATTCAACAAGCCCAGATGCCGTGAAACCACTATATTCAGGCTGCCGGGGGTCTGCTTTGCATAAGGCCTTTATATCGGCTTCACATTTCTTTCGGTCAGGCCCATTCAGATAGGGGATATCTATCAGCACGCGCCCGGCTAGGCCCCGCAAGCGCAAAAGGTAAAATATTTCTGGCAGGGTCTGGCTGGCAAGGGCAGCTGGCGTCAGGCCAGATTGCGCGCTATCTATATCTATCATGATAGCGGCTCTGGTTGGCTCTATCCAAATAACCGCGCCGCTATTAGATACATATTTCGGCGACATTATCTGGGTTAAATCGCTATGTATTTGTGCAAAATCTTGGCTATGCGCAATCCGGATATCTTTGGTGTCTGCATAAAGGGAGGCTTTCTGGATAAGAGGCAGCCCTGAAAAAATTTGCCGGGGGTGCGCCTCACCGCGCAAATCAGCTACGGGATGCGCCTGTTCCTTCCAGATATCTAACCCATTTTCTGTCTCTTCTTGAAGGGCCGTTATCAATAGCTGCTTTGCTACCTCATCCAGCGCTTCGCCAAATTTTTCAATGGAGCGGCGGCGAATTATAAGGCTGGCATCTGCTGCAGATAGCTGCTCTGCTAGGCTGGTTTTCTGGAGCGCTTCTAAGAGCTTTCTTGCGCTGGGATGCTCTGCCTGTTTTTTTGAAAACCGGATAGCGCTATTTTTTTCTGCCCCTATCACCAACAAGCCATAATGACCGGCTATTTGTGCGCCCATACTGGCCTGTAGCGGCTTATCTTGCCAGCCAAAAGCAGTCAGGGTGACCATCATTAATTGGCCAATTTCTAGCTTTTGGTTCCGATGTGTCTGCCAGCTAATTTTGCTGCCATCTTGCAGGGTAGCTGTGGCACGGCGTTGGGCATTATGAAAATGGACAAGCCGGGCTAAATGCACCTCGCCTAATTCTGGCCCCTCAGCCCTAAGCCAGATTTCGACAACGCTTCTATCTTGGAAAAAGGCTATTTTGTGGGGCTCTTCTGGATTATCACAGAGTAGATAGACTTCTTTTTCAGCCATATCGAAATCCTGCTGCTAAGAGCAATCCAGCTAGCTGATGCAAATCCAAACCGACGATATTAGAATAAGACCCTGAAATTTTGCGAATATACAAACCAGCCTGCCCCTGAATAGCATAACCCCCTGCTTTGCCTATCCCATCACCGTGACCGGCCAGCGCATCTATATCGCTAGCAGATAAACGGCGAAACGCAACTTTGCTTAAACTCAGGCGGGTCGTAATTGTCCCATTTGGCATGGCAAGGGCAAGGCCAGTATAAACCCGATGCTGCCGTCCAGATAACAATTTTAAACAGGCACGAAGCTCTTCTGTGGTTTCTGCCTTGGGCAGAATACGGCGCCCACACGCCACAACTGTATCGGCGCCCAAAACAAAACCACTTGGCCGCTGATGGGCAATTGTTTGCGCTTTGGTGTTTGCCATCCGCTTGGCATATAGATCAGGGGGTTCTGACTTCAGCGGCGTCTCATCAATATCAGCTGGCAGAATTTCATCTACATCTATTTGGGCATTCGCCAGCAATGCCTGACGGCGAGGCGAGGCAGAAGCCAGAATGAGAGGGGCATTTTTGGGCGCGTTCAGATAGCTCATCATTACAAGATTGTCTGGGGGTGACACACAAGAGAGCGGATGGTTAATGTAACTCTGATAACCATTTAACCAGACCACCGCATTAAAAAACCGGCCAAATAAAAAAACTGGCCAAATTATTTAAAGCGGCCAAATTATTTAAAGCGGAAGGTAATCCGCCCTTTGGTGAGGTCATAAGGGGTCATTTCTACATTGACCCGGTCGCCGGCAAGTACGCGAATTCTGTTTTTGCGCATTTTACCGCTGGTGTGGGCAAGCACTTCATGGTCGTTATCCAGCTTAACCCTAAACATGGCATTCGGCAGCAATTCTGCGACCGTGCCAGAAAATTCAATGACGCCTTCTTTGGCCATCCAGTCATATCCTCCATGATTTTGACATTTGTTGTTTATTGTTGCTTTAGCAAAAAAGGTCAAGTTTTTTGCACAAAAGCCCCAAAATTTGCTTTTAATTTAGCCGCTATTTCATCCCGTAGCGCCCGATAGCTTTGCAAAGTTGCCTCTCTGGCACGCTCATCTAAATGAGGCGGGTGAACCGCCCATAGCTCTGTTTTGCACCCCTTAGATGCCCATCGCACCGCGCTTTCATGCGCTTCGGCAGAAAAAGATATGATCCGGTCAAAATCAGAAGGGGACAGACTGTCAAAGGAACGCGCTTCATGCGTGCTTACATCTACGCCCATTTCCTGCATCACCGCTATGGCATAACCATCTGCTGCCCCTTCTATCACCCCGCAGGAGCTCACCTGATAGTCTGATGAACAGGTAAGCTGTCCAAACAGCGCTTCGGCAATAACAGACCGCACCGCATTTTGTGTGCAGGTAAATAATAACCTCTCAGACACGTTTATCTCTCTCCTCTGGATGTCATTACATAAATCAAGGTGAATAGCCGGCGTGCAGTAGCATTATCTACCTGCACATAATTTTCTAGCCTGTACATCAGCAGATCAGACCCTTCATTATGCAAACCTCGCCGCCCCATATCGATAGCCTGAATCTGGGAAGGTGATTTTGTTCGAATGGCTTCGTAATAGCTGGTACATACCATGTGATAATCACGGATAATGCGCCTAAATGGGCCAAGCGCCATAACAAAACCGCTTAACACAGCTTCCTTGCTATCGCGCACATCAAAATAAATATGACGTAAATCGGTCTTTAAATAGAGATGATAGGGCCCGCTTTGGTTTTTCACCGCAAAGCTGTTTTCATCCAACAGATCATAGATAGCCACATTTTGTTCGTGCTGGCGCTCTTGGCTTATCGGCTTGAGGGGATCTTGCTCAATATGAATATGAACCAGATGTTCATTTTCCAAGCTATCTGCTAAATCTCCCCCCGCATTATCATTTTGTCCGGATGGATGGGTCATCATATCTATTCAGCAGCTTGCCGGACAGCGGCGCGTAGCCGCGATATCCAGCCATCCACCATTTCGGGGTGCTGTTTCCATGCCGTTCTATTAACCACAAGGCGCGAGCTAACCTGCGCAATAGTTTCTAACTCCACCAGCCCGTTTGCCTTTAGGGTAGACCCTGTTTCAACCAGATCAACAATGCGGCGGCATAGACCCATTTGCGGGGCCAATTCCATTGCACCGTTCAGCTTGATACATTCAGCCTGCACGCCCCGCTTGGCAAAATAATCCTTGGTCATGGACGGGTATTTGGTAGCCACACGCACATGCGACCAACTTTTTGGATCTTCTGCGTCTGCAAATTCAGCAGAACAAGCCACAACCATCCGGCAGATGCCAATATTTAAATCTACTGGCGCATAAATTTCAGGGTGACTGAATTCGGCAATAACATCTGAGCCTGCGACCCCTAGATGAGCTGCACCATAAGCAAGAAAAGTCGCCACATCAAAACTGCGCACCCGCACAATATCCAGATTATCATGATTAGTGGCAAAGCGCAGACGCCGCTCACCGCTCTTAAAAAAAGCAGGTTCCGGGATAAGGCCAGCTTGCTCAAAAACAGGCATTACTTGTTCTAGAATACGCCCCTTTGGAACGGCCAGTATTAGCTTATCTGTTGATGCGGTCATGTTCTGCCTGCAGCTTCGTCTTTAGTTATGTTCTGGACGGGCAAAGCTTGGATGTGCCTCTGCTACGTCGTGCAAAAACGCGTTAATTGCGCTAATCTGTAGCCGCAATGCACCGCCGCCAGAAAATGTCAAAATCATGCAATTTCCTGCCTCTTCATACGCTATTGAGAGCAAATTGTAAAACCGCCCTGCGGTTAGCGGCATCTGTTTTTTTTGTACCTTTTCAACTTTCTCAATTTTCAGCCCACAAAGGCGGCGTTGTGGCTGCTGCTGATCCCCTTCCCAGCAATAGCGGTTAGCCAACAACACAAAGCTATTTTCATCACGAATAAAACGGATATCGGCGCTTGCGACCAGCGCATCCTGAAGCAACGCAGAAAACACTGTGATATCTTCTGGTGCACGCGCCATTAATTTCAAAGGGGGCTGTTCTGTCATCTGAAAAGCACCTTCCCCTAAGCGGAATGATTAGTTTGCGACTCTGACAAGTTTAGCCCCACATGCCCCTAGCTTGGATTCCAAATCCGCATAGCCTCTATCTAGGTGATAGATGCGGCTAACTTCTGTCTCGCCTTTGGTAGCCAGCCCAGCTAGCACTAGACAGACAGATGCACGCAAATCGGTTGCCATAACTGGAGCAGACAAAAGAGAAGCTTTACCTGTAACCAAGGCCGTACGCCCTTCGATAGTAATGTCTGCGCCCATACGCATCAGCTCAGGAACATGCATAAAGCGGTTTTCAAAAATGGTTTCAGAGATTTTAGAGCGCCCTTCGGCAAGGCACATCATCGCCATAAATTGTGCTTGCAAATCTGTTGGAAAACCCGGATGCGGTTGCGTTTCAATATCTACGGCCTGATACCGCCCATCTGAGCTGATCTGCGCTGTATTTTCTTGTGTATTGATAGAAACGCCAGCTTGGCGCATCGCCTCAAACAGGCTTTCCAGATGGGATGAATGCATATTGGTCAGGGTCAGCGCCCCCCCGGTCATTGCCGCCGCAATAGCATAAGAGCCTGCCTCTACCCGGTCTGGAACTACCGAATGCGCCCCATTATGCAAGCTATCAACCCCTTCAATGGTAATAACATCACTCCCCGCCCCTTCAATTTTTGCCCCCATACTGACAAGGCAAGCAGCAAGGTCGATAATTTCTGGTTCTTTTGCCGCGTTAACAAGCTGGGTTTGTCCCTTGGCAAGGCAAGCTGCCATCAGGGCATTTTCGGTTGCACCCACTGAGACAAGCGGGAATTCGATTTTCGCCCCGCTTAGTCCTTTTGGCGCCCGTGCCTGCACATACCCATCTGCCAGCTCGACAATGGCGCCCATTTTCTGCATGGCACGAATATGTAAATCCACCGGCCGTGTGCCAATTGCACAGCCCCCCGGAAGCGAGACTTGCGCCTCGCCATAACGCGCCAGAAGCGGGCCCATCACCAAAATAGATGCCCGCATTTGGCTAACAAGATCATATGGGGCCACATAGCTTTGCGCCTCGCCGCTGAGGATAATATCCTCGCCATCTTCAGACCATTCAACGCCTAAATGGCGCACAAGCGCTTTCATCAAACGGGTATCGGCAAGATCTGGCACATTACCCAGACGCAAGCTGCCCGTACCTGCCATCAGGCCGCAAGCAAGCAAAGGAAGGGCCGCATTCTTAGCCCCGCTAATAGCAATTTCTCCAATAAGCGGCACCCCGCCCTGTATCTTAAGACTGTCCATATTCAGCTTTCATAAGCGCTTAATTATTGCGCCCGAATTATTCTTCCAGATTATTTTTTGGTAGTTTCCTCAGATTTGTCTGATTGGCTTCTGGCGCGTTGCTGTTGTTTGCGCTTTTTCAAGTTTTCACGCAAGGCTTTATCAAGGCGGGCACGCCGCTCGCTATCGCTATTTCCAGACCCTTTGGCTGCCTGCCTATCCATCAGCTAATGCTCCAAAGCGCCTATCCGTGTAAATGGGTTGTTTCATAATCTTAATCATGCCTAATCTAAAACAAAATTTGTTGCCCTGTATGAACCCCCAATCAAATCTTTGGGTAATTTAAAGCCATCATGGCTACAAAATACGGCAGAAACAAGGATGATGCGATGAAAAAATTTCTGCTGCCGCTGGTTTTACTTCTTGGGCTCCTTATTTTTTTCACAACAGATTTAAAAAATACGCTCAGCTTCTCTGGACTAGCAGAAAACTATAGCCTGATAACCGCTTTTGTTGCAGATAATCAACTCACTAGCTGGTTTGGCTTTATGATATTATATGCAGGTGTTGTCGCGCTTTCCCTACCTGCTGCCTCGCTCCTTACGCTGGCTGGCGGCGCGATATTGGGGTGGGTAGCGATCCCCCTTATCATCATGGGCGCTAGTGCAGGTGCATGTATCGTCTTTATTGCCGCTAGAAGCGTTTTCGCTGGCATGTTAGCGAAACGTGCTGCTGGATTTATCTCCCGCCTTGAAGCAGGATTTAAAAAAGATGCTTTTTCTTATCTGCTTGCCTTGCGCCTAATCCCGGCAGCGCCTTTTTGGGTGGTGAATATTGTACCGGCATTGCTGGGCATGCGCCTTATGCCTTTCTTTATGGCTACCTTTATCGGCATTGCCCCCGGAACTTCGGTCTATGTTGCCGTAGGGCGCGGCTTTGATAAGGTACTGGCCAGAGGAGAAGTGCCAGATCTATCTACTTTACAAGACCCTTATATTATTGCCCCGCTTGTGGCGCTGGGGCTTTTATCTTTGATGCCGGTGGTGGTTAAACGGCTGAAAGAACGTAGGAAAAATGGCTAAATCTCATGACAGATAAAATACTTAAGGCAGATATTTGCATTATTGGCGGCGGTTCTGGCGGGCTAAGTGTGGCCGCAGGGGCAGCCCAGCTAGGCGCTAGCGTGGTGTTGTTTGAACGCGCGGAGATGGGCGGAGATTGCCTGAACACTGGCTGTGTACCCTCCAAAGCGATGCTAGAGGCAGCTAAAATTGCAAAAATTGCCAATAATGGCATGCCCTCTATGGGAATTAGTGCTGGTCAGGCGGAAATCGATTTTGGGGCTGTAAAAGCACATGTGCGGGATGTGATAGCAGGGATAGCTCCGCATGATTCAGAAGAGCGTTTCAGAGGGCTTGGCGTAAATGTTATCAAATCTGAGGCAAGCTTTACCAGTAAAGATAGTGTTACCGCGATACAAGATGGCGAGCCTATGTCTGTTCGGGCTAAATATTTTGTTGTTGCCACGGGCTCGCACCCTGTTGCCCCCCCTATTAATGGGTTGGAGGGTGTTTCCTATTACACAAATGAGACAATATTTGATTTAAATGAAAAGCCGCAACATCTCATAATTATTGGCGGCGGGCCTATCGGCATTGAAATGGCGCAAGCCCATCGCCAGCTAGGCTGTGATGTAACAGTCTTAGAAGCCTTTGCCATAATGGGGCGCGATGACCCAGACCTTGTTGGCCGGCTGATGACCAAAATGACCGATGAAGGCATCCGGCTGATTGAGCAAGCACGCATTACCAGCATCACCCAAAATGGCGCGCGCATCATGATCGATATTTCTGATGGGGAAAGCATCGAAGGCACGCATTTGCTGGTTGCGGCAGGCAGACGCCCAAACATTGATACATTGAACCTAGAGGCTGCCAGCATTTCTTATGATGCTAGAGGCATCCAGACAGATAACCGTCTGCGTTCATCAAATAAACGCGTTTATGCCATTGGTGATGTCGCTGGGCGCCATCAATTCACGCATGTTGCAGGCTATCATGCTGGCATTGTCATCCGGAATATTTTGTTTAAATTACCTGCGAAATTACGCGATGATGCGATACCGTGGGTAACCTATACCGATCCAGAATTAGCGCAAACAGGCCTGACATGGACAGAGGCGGTATCACGATATGGCGCAGACGCCGTGCGCCGTACTGACTGGGAATTACGCGATAATGACCGCGCCAGAGCCGCAAGACGCACCGAAGGGTTAATTCGGGTAATCAGCGATAAAAAGGGCAAAATCTTAGGGGCTTCTATTTTGGCCCCTAATGCAGGTGAGCTTATCCATAGCTGGACTTTAGCTTTGCAAGCTGGGCTGAAGATGAGCGCTATGGCAGGAACAATTGCGCCCTATCCTAGCTGGTCAGAAGCCTCAAAACGGGCAGCTGGCGCGTTTTTTACTGAACGACTATTTAGCGCCCGCACCAAAAAGCTGGTGCAGTTCTTATTGAAACTCTGGTAACTTTATCACCTATATCGCTAGGCAGGCATTCTTTATGCCTCCGCATGAGGTCTATTCGGGAGTAGAAGTGCCCCCCTTGAAAAATGAATGTCCCCCTTGAAAAGTGAACGCCCCCTTGACCTGTCAAGGGCTGTAATGTAGGAATACCGCCATGTGCTGCTATAGCTCCAGCGGTAGAGCGCACCCTTGGTAAGGGTGAGGTCGCGTGTTCGAATCACGCTAGCAGCACCATTCTTCTTCTTGGCTTTTAGCGTTTTTTATGCATCGGCCTGACGGAGCAAAATATAGGGAAGCACCACGCCTCTGTTTATAGGGATGCAGGATTTTTAAAAAAAAATATCCCTTTTTCTTTCTTTGCTGAGATTTTTTTATGTGCAGGCTTGATGGCCTGAAATTTATGTTCGACAGGTATTTTTATGGCATTTCTAATTACGAGCTGGCTCAACCGGCTTTTGGTGGGCGCTTCTTACGCAGATAGTGCACGTCCCTCTCTGACCCCGCGTTTAATCTTTACCGATACGCTAGCGGGTTTAACGGTGTCCCTTGCGCTGGTTCCTGAGGCAATTGCCTTTGCCTTTGTTGCTGGGGTAGCCCCGCTAGTCGGGCTGTATGCAGCCTTTATTGTGGGGCTGGTCACCGCTGTTTTAGGCGGGCGGCCGGGCATGATTTCAGGGGCTACAGGCGCGCTAGCGGTGGTAATGGTCTCACTGGTTTTGCAACATGGGGCTGAATATCTGTTTGCGACGGTTGTGCTCATGGGCATCTTGCAATTGATTGCCGGTGCTTTGCGCTGGGGAAAGTTCATTCGAATGATCCCGCACCCGGTTATGCTGGGGTTTGTAAATGGCCTAGCAATTGTCATCGGACTAGCCCAGTTAGAGCAGTTCAAAATCATCGACGGGGATGGCACAAAGACATGGATGGAAGGCAGTCTGCTTTATACCACACTTGCCCTGATAGCCCTGACCATGGCCTTAATTTGGATAACGCCAAAACTGACAAAATTTATACCTGCCCCGTTGATAGCCATAGGGGTGGTGACGTTTGCCGTTATTGGCTTTGACATTGATGTGCCGCGTATTGGCGATTTAGCAAGCATGGCTGGCGGCCTGCCTAGCTTTGCCATTCCCATGGTACCTTTGACGCTGGAAACCTTGACTATTATCGCCCCTTACGCGCTAATATTGGCAGCTATTGGACTTATTGAAAGCCTGCTGACCCTGAATTTAGTGGGAGACATGACCGAGCAGCGCGGCGGCGCATCGCAAGAATGTCTAGCACAAGGTACTGCTAATCTTATCACAGGCTTTTTTGGCGGCATGGGCGGCTGTGCCATGATCGGCCAGTCCATGATCAATGTTAAATCAGGGGCGCGCACCCGCCTATCTGGTATCATGGCAGCCCTATTTTTGCTGTCCTTTATTCTGTTTACGTCTACCGCGATTGAACAAATCCCCATTGCCGCCCTTATCGGTGTAATGTTTATGGTGGTTATTGGCACCTTTGCTTGGAATTCTATCCGCATTCTTTTTAAAGTTCCGCTATCAGATGCCTTGGTTGTTGTTGTGGTCACCTTTGTGACGGTTATCGAAGATTTAGCTATTGCCGTCGTGGTTGGGGTGATTATGTCAGCCCTTGTTTATGCATGGAATGCGGCCAAGCGAATTGACGCGGTGCGCCGCGCTTCCATCCGTGAGGAAGGCGCGTTGGTTTATGAAATACAAGGGCCATTATTCTTTAGCTCTACCGCAGGATTTAGAGAATTGTTTGATTTTGCAAACGACCCAGAGACAGTCATTATCGACTTTGCTGCCTCACGCGTGGTCGACCAGTCTGCCTTGCAAGCCATTGATGATGTGGCCGCAAAATATAACAGCATTGGCAAACGTGTTATGCTGCGCCATCTCAGCCATGATTGTCATCGTCTACTTGCTAAATCAGGGCAACTAATTGTCGATAGTGATGATGATCCAGACTATCAGGTCGCTGCTGATTATGGTGTGAAACTCGGCGTCTTTGGCAATGGTGGTTAATTGCCAAGCGTTTAAGACAGGCTTTCCAACTCATCAATCATGCTGGCTACCATATCCAGCCCCAGATGCCAGAACTCTGGCTTGGTAGCGTCCAGACCAAAAGGGCGTAATCCGCTATCGTAGCGCACGGTTCCCCCAGCCGCCAACAGCCCGCGATAATCTGAGACAAATTGGGGACGCTTTTCTGCAGAACTGTTCTGGTAGCTTTGCCAAAGCGCATTTACCAGACAGTCGCCAAACGCATAGGCATAGACATAAAATGGGCTATGTACAAAATGCGGAATATAGGCCCAGACAGAACGATAGCTATCATCCAGATTCACACCGGGCCCCAACGCCGAGCTCTGCGTGCCCATCCATATGTCAGAGAGCTGTTCAGCAGACACCTCACCCTTGCGGCGGGCATCATGGAAAACCGTTTCAAAATTATGAAAGGCGATTTGCCGAACCACGGTATTCAGCATATCTTCCACTTTTCCAGCCAGTAAGAAGCGTCTATTTTCTGGATTGTCTGTGCTGTCTAGTAGCACGCGAAAAGCCAGCATTTCTGAAAATACAGAGGCGGTTTCGGCGAGTGTTAAGGGCGTATCAGACATCAAATAGCCATTATGGGCAGCTAGCACTTGATGCACGCCATGCCCCATCTCATGGGCGAGGGTCATCACATCGCGGGCGCGGCCATCATAATTCATCAAAATATAGGGATGAACACTTGGCACGGTCGGGTGGCTAAACGCGCCCGAAGCTTTGCCCGTGCGCACCCCTGCATCGATCCAGCCCTTATCAAAAAACTGTTTCGCTATTTTAGCCATTTCAGGGTCAAAATCATCAAAGGCTTCCAAGACAATATCTGCTGCTTGCTCCCAACTAAACCGCCTATCATCATCACCAGCTAGCGGTGCATTTCGATCCCACCAGTTTAATTTTTTTACGCCCATCCAGCCGGCTTTTAGCTGGTAGTAGCGGTGGGCGATATCGCCCGTTCGGGCATTTACCGCATCGCTAAGGGCGTCTACTGTTTTATCATCTACGTCATTTGCCAAATTACGCGAGGAAACAGGGCGTTTAAAGCCACGCCATCTGTCATCTACTTCCTTATCTTTGGCAATGACATTTAAAATTAAGGCAAATAAACGCCTGTTCTCAGCCATTACGCCAGATAGGGAATGTCCTGCTTCTTTGCGAATATCAGGGCTTTTATCGGTTAGCTGATTCAAAATTTCAGCTTCGCTAACCTCCCCGCCTTGAAAGGGGAATTTTAAAGCCGCTGACGTCTCATCAAACAGCCTTGTCCAAGCCCCGCGGCCAGATGGCGCCCGCTCTACCAACATTTGTTCCAGCCGAGGCTCTAATTGATAGCACGCGCCTTCACGCAAACGCCGCAACCATGGCTCAAAATGATAAAAGGCTGGATGTGCCAGCGCCTCTTGATACCGCTCTTCTTTCAACGTCGCGAGCTCTAGCTCAACAAATAGTAACTTTGAGGTAATTTCTGCCGCAGCTTCGCGCATATCTTGCGCATATTGGCCGTTTGCAGCTTCTGACATATCGGCGGCAAATTTCAAATCTGCATGCGAGATAATTCGTGACAACAACTCAGAGATAGACTGGTACTCAGCAATTATCGCGCTAAGCGTTTCTGCCTTTTCTGTCTCAAGCTTGCCATTATAGGCAGCCAGCTTTTCAGCGCTTGCCCTTACTTTTTTCAGATCAACACGCGCATCCTTGCCCTTTTCATCATAAAGGTCGGTCAAATCCCAATTTGGAAGACTATCTGGCATAATGGTCTCACTTTTCCTTAATTTTCTCTAGCGGTCTTTATTTATTTCTTAAAATTAAAAATTAACGCACTTTTCCTATCTTTTATCTACCAACTTTTTAAATCAAGGGGTAGTTTTTGTGCCGCCAACCCATCTTTTAAAAAAACCAGTGTTACAGACCCAATTTCTAGCCCCCATTTGCTGATATACGCTCTGTTAATCGCCATGTTCTTATCAATCTGATAGATGAAATCATCAAACCTTACCTCAACTTCCATGCCTGACAATTCTAGCGTGATCTCATAACGCCAGCTCATCGTGTTACCCGCTATCCGGCCAGTCGCTGTGCCGGTAATATCTTCGGCGCGGCCCGTATAAACAGCCTCCCCCTCAATAATATTTTTCTCTATCCTCCAGATACGTCTGTCTTGCTCGCCATCCGCATATAAAAACCGCTCATCAAGGGTCAGCATATTCCCTTCCCTTTTTGCATCAATTTCAACGCGAAACTGGCGCCGCAAATTACCAAACCTGTCCTCAAAAATGCCATAAGCAACCGTTTTCCCATCAAAGAAGGTCGTCAAATCAAAGGCTGGGCGACGTTCGGCATGAACCGAAATATCGCTACGCGGAATAAACCAAACAGCTATCACCGCTACCAGAAAAATAGTGGCAATCACAAGATAGATACGGGTTAAGAAAGCAGAGAAAAACATACATTAGAGTTCCATTAAGCAGGGCTGCATCTTGCCCTTTGCTTTTCATACGAAAAACAGGCTCCAGAAGGATGAAAATACAAAATTTTTGCCGCTAGCTATTCCTCCTGCCTTCGCTTAACGTTATCTCATTGCCGCATTTCTGCTATCTTTTTGGTTTTTTATGCCTCGTCTTGCTTCTATCCGCTTACCAACCCTGCTTCAGGCAGAATGGCGTTTTTTGCTATTTGGCTTTTTAATGTCGTTCTGGTCATCGCTTGGCCAAACATTTTTTATCTCGCTTTTTAGCTCCGAAATTCGGGCTGATTTAGGGCTTAGCCATGGCGGGTTTGGCAGCTATTATGCCCTTGCAACCACGGCTAGCGCGCTCACCCTTTTCTGGCTAGGCAAGCTTGCAGACACCGTCTCTGTGCCGCGCTTATCGGCAATGACCCTAGCCGGGCTATGTTTGGCAGCTCTCTATTTCTCAACTGTCAGCTCGGTGGTAATGCTGACCATTGGCATCTTTTTCTTGCGCCTATCTGGGCAAGGGATGATGTATCATGTCTATTCGACAGCCGTCACGCGGCGCTATATTCAGGTTCGCGGGCGCGCGCTAGCGCTTTCTGGATTTGGGATGAACGCCGCAGAAGCGTTATTTCCAGTGATTGTACTTCTAGGACTAAGCCTATTTGACTGGCGCTTCCTTTGGACGATTTTGCCCATTTTTGCCTTTATCAGCTTTGCGCCTATTATTGGATATCTGACCCGCCGCACGCCTTTTCAAGATGGGCCGGGGCGTACACAAAAAGCAGACACTAAACCACAAGATAGATCAGAAGAGGCAAGGCAACCCCCCTCCCTTCGGCGCAAAGACGTTATGCAAGATAGCGCGTTTTGGGCGGTGATTATCTGGCTGATGATGATACCAGGCTTTACCATAACAGGGTTGTTTTTTCATCAGATCCATATCACATCCGAAAAGGGAATCCCCTTATTTATTTGGTCATCAAACTATATCTGGTATGCGCTAGCAGCGGTATGTGGGGCATTAATATCAGGAATATTAGTAGACCGTTTTAGCGCGCATCGCTCTGCTGTGCTTGGTCAAATGCCGATGATCCTTGCCTGCCTTGTTCTAATGAAGAGTGACAGCTTTATTATGCTAGCTGTATTCTTTGCCTTATTTGGATGTGCAGGCGGCATGGGACAACCGCTGGTCAATGCCTTGTTGGCAGAACGGTACGGCACAAAATGGCTTGGCGAGATAAAGGCGTTAGCTAGCCCGCTTAATGTTTTTTCTAGCGCTTTATCACCAGCAGTTATGGGCATCTTATTTGATTATGGCGCAGGGCTAAATACAGTGCTTGGCCTGCTATTAGGGTTGAGCTGTTTCAGCTTAGCTAT
>JADHLI010000028.1 GCA_016780775.1 Alphaproteobacteria bacterium
GGGACGTCCCTCGGTAGCTGTGATTGTTGTATTGAAATGTTTAGCGGTGTTTGATCCCGCTGCTAAGGTTGTATCAACTCCTGCAACTACGTGAGCAACAGTAGCGAGTGTTGCTTTTGTTTCGCCTGTAGCAACTCTACCGCCACCCAGAGAATCCGTATTCATACGGTCAATGGTAACGTTGATAACTTCTGGGTTTGTGTTACCTGCGCGGATATCCTGAGAATAAGTACCATCTAGAATTTTCACTTGGTTGAAGGCAGAGTTTGTTGCGACTTTGTCAATTTCAGCTAGCAACGCGGTTACTTCTAATTGTGCGTTTGCACGGTCAGTGTCTGTATACACGCCGTTGTTCATCTGAACAGCTAGTTCACGCATGCGAATAACCATGTTGTTGATTTCACCCATCGCTGATTCAGCAGTCTGAACCAATGAAATACCATCCTGAGAGTTCCGGATGGCCATGTTCATGCCTCGAATTTGGCTTTCCATTTTGTTAGCCACAGCCAAACCAGCCGCATCATCCGCCGCTGAGTTGATCCGCAGACCTGAGGACAACCGTTCCATTGCCTTGGTTACATTACCGTCTGCACGGACAGCATATGTACGGGCCTGCAACGCACCTACGTTAGTGTTAATTACAGTCATTTTTCGCTCCTGTTTCGCTATATACAGGCCTGTGCCAAGCAAGGCCCCTCTGCGAACTGAAACGACAAATATGAAAAATCTTTAATATTTTTTAACTAAAACTCATTTTTTTTTCTTAATTGCATCGACGATAATATAAGAAAAGAAAAAAAACAAACAAAAACAATGCTTAATAATGTCAAAAAAAGGGTAAATTTTTTTATAAAAAAACTAAAAAAATAACACTATTTTATTTTGCAGACTTCCTATATGTTGTTTGCGAATTTGCCATTCCACTTTAAGTATGGCAAAAAGGCATGAAATTTTTGTGATGAGTTTTCGAGAAAATCAATATGTCATATTGCCCAGCTTGGATTTACGATGCCGTTAGCGCACAAATTGCCAATGAATTTATTGCGCAAGAAATGCCGTTACGCACGATTGCCAAAAAATATGCTGATGGGCTGGCGGAAAAATACGCAGTTATTACCTTAGAAGAGTTGGAAGATACGGCCGAAGGGCTTATCCGCGCCCTAGATGAGGTGAAGGTAGAAAGTGAAGCCATCCCTCTGTTGAACAGCTATTGCTTTTTTCGGATAATGTATGAGAGCAATAATGTTAAGCGGAAAATGAAGCCGTTATTCGGTGCGGTTGATGCCCCAGTTTCAGCTCGTGAATATAGCCCAGATATCGCGATAAAGCGGTTTAAAGCCTATCTGTTTTCCTTGCGCTCATCTATAGCGGTGCAAGCGGATCCGGGCTGGAAGCTTTCCACTTGTGATGATTTGCCTTTATTGCGGGATATCGCTGCAAAATCAGTAAATATTCTAGATATTTTGTAAGGTAGATATGCGGCTTTTTAGCGCCTACGTTAGTTTCGTTTAACTCTAGCCTATTAGGGTTTTTAACTTTAGCCTTTCAGGCTAGCCCGCCAGCTATCCATGAAATTGGTCAGCAGGTCGCCTGTTTTCTTGAAGCTAGCAACCGAACTTTCCATCGCTGTAAACTGTTCCATATACCGTTCGCGTTGATTGGCCATTCGTTCTGTCAGGTCTGTAATATTTTCGTTAAATTCAGTAATATCTTCGTTATATCCCTGAATTTTGACGTCAATATCGTTGTTAGGTTTCAGGATATTTTCGGTAAATTCCTGTATCGTTTGCATCAGTGATTTACCAATGAAAATTTTGGCATCTTCACCATTGCCAAGCATCGTCAGTGCCAGACCACGCGCATCCCCTGCGGCAATTTTATATTTGCCGCCCTCAAAGGTCATGTCGTGGCCCGCATCTATCCGCGCACCATTCTCGTCCAATTTATACAATACTGCGGTGCCGGCATCTAAGCCTTGAGATGTCACGGCGAAGGTTGGCGCTGTGAAGGAAGCGCCATCAGTACCAGCCGTAAAGCTCATGGAGACAGCTTCATCGGTTTGAACCTGTGCGGTGTTATAGGTGATAACCAATTCACCCGCACTTTCAGTTACGCCGAAGCTTGCAGAAGCCGCCGTTGCGGCGGTTTGCAACGCAGCAGCGATTTTAGCCACTGAATCATAGTCGGTTGTAGCTGTAGAAGGAGCTGTATTGATGGTGGTAGAGCCCACAGTCAAACTATAGACATCACCCACGGTATGCGCCAAGGCGGTGGCCGCGCCAGAAGATGTTTGAACCTCTGCTACTGCCGCTACCGGACTTTTGTCAAATTCATAAGTGCCTGTTTTCCATAGGCTTCCACTTAGTTCTGCCTGAACAAGATTTGAATCTGAAACTGCCCTTGTATTGGTTATTGCAGAGAAAGCATCTGGATTGGCGGTAAAAAATTCTTCGAATTTTGTCTCATTGATGCTGACAGATCCATCTAATTCGGTCATCACACCAAAATTGGACAAATAGAGTGTTTGGTCCTGAAAGCCGGGTAGGGGCGTGGTCGTCATGCGTTTAAAAGACCGCAAATAGCCTTTAACCAGCGTATCATCAGCAAGGGGGCCCGCATCATCACTGCCAGGGGAGCCGCGATAGGTAAGCTCTGTTAGTTTGTTAATTATAAAATTCAGGTCAGTAACAAAATCGGTTAGATTAGCTAGCGCCTCATCTTTATCGTAACTCGCCGCAATACCAACTGGATTAGTGGTGGTTTGTTTTAGCTCAATGGTCATCCCATTTACGATGTCATCAACATTATTGGTATTTCGGGTTACAGCAAGCCCATCTAGGGTAAAATCAGCATCCTGCCCGGCCGTAATTAATTTGCCGGCATGGGTGGTGGTATTATTATAACTAAGACTATCGACAGTCGCCCCGCCAGCTAAAGCAGAAACGCGCATTTGCCGCGCTTCACCGGTAGGGCTTATCATCGATAGCGCATAACTATTCTCATCAATTCGTACTACATTTGCTGTGACGCCAATATTTGCGGCGTTAACCGCAGTTGCAAAAGATTGGAGGGTGTTATTGGTGCTATCAACTGTGATGGTAGCGGCAGTGCTAGTTGTATCTGGGGTAAAGGTACCGCCAGAATCCCATGTACCTAGCTCGATTTGTACTGTATCTGCCGAAATGGCATCTGTATCAGATGTATAACCTAAAAAGGCAAGGGTATGGCTGGCAGCGAGCTGATTAACGCTTATAGCGTGGGTAAAGGGCTGTACCGCGATTTTCCCATTATTGGTAACGCCAACCGCAGAATTATTGGTGGATTCAGTAACCAAACCCGTTTCGTTTTTGTAAACATCTAGGTTAGATTTAAAAATACCCAGGTCGCTTTTCACATCCCCAAGGGAGGAGATGGAGATATTGCGTTCGTCCAACTGCTCTTGGATGCGGGATTCTTGCGGCACTTTTTCAGCATCAACAAGAGCGTCAACGATTTGCGTAACATTCAAACCGCTACCAACATTTAGGGCACTGAGATAGTCTACTGCCATGAACAGATGTCTTTCAAAAATCACAAAAACTAAGGAGAGATGTGCAATTATCGTGCCTTTTTTTAATTAACGCCTAGAAAAACTGGTATTTTAGGAACAGAATAAAAGAAATAGAGGCCTAAATGAGCCTAAGGTAGAGCATGTAAGCCCGAATTGGCAGCATGGGCATAAGAAGGCCAGAGATCAGGGGCCAAAGGGTATTGGTAGGGGAAAAAAAGTGACAGGTGTTTTGCGTGTACTGATAGCGCAAGTGGTAATAGTTGCCCTAATTGGCGGCTTTGTTTCTGTCTGTGCTCAGTTTTTTGTGGCGGGTATTCAATATTTTGAAAATTTTAGAGGCCAGAAGACCCACCTTATTGAAATATTTGGTTTTTCGATCAATTTCTGGACAGCAGGGCTAATCATAGGCGCGTATATTCTGGTGCTTCTGGTACGTTCAGTTGGGCATATGCCCAAATGGGAAAGTCCAGCAGATATCATTTATTGCGCCCAGAACCGCCAACATGACATGGCGCCAAAAGGCGGGCTTTTGACTATTTTTGCCTCTTTTGTCTCGCTCGCAGGCGGCGCATCGCTTGGCCAATATGGCCCACTTGTGCATCTTGGTGGCACGCTCGGCATCGCCATTTCCAGATGGTATCATAGCCTGTGGCTGGGCCGTGATGTCATTATTGGCTGCGGGGTAGCGGCGGCAATTTCCGCAGGGTTTAATGCTCCCATAGCGGGAATAATTTTTGCCCATGAAGCCGTTTTGCGGCATTTTTCTGGGCGCGCGCTTGCCCTTATCTCTATCGCCAGTATTTCGGCTAGTGCGCTGAACAGAACCCTATTTGAGACCACCGATATCTTTGAGATAACGCAGAGCTTTACGGTAAGTGGCGAGATGGTGGCCATTAGCCTGATCGCTGGGGTTGGTTTTGGGATAAGCGCGATTTTTATTATCCGCACCTTTTTTGCGGTGAATAAGATAGCTAGCCATTCCAAAACTGCTTATCGTTGGCTGGCCGGGTGCGGGTTATTATATTTGCTGTTTCTGTCGCAAACTTTGCCAGAAGCGCTCGGTCTGGGCATTGGCGTGATCAATAATTTGTTCTCAAATGTTGAGACCACGCAAATGTTATTCATTCTCTTAGGGGCTAAGCTTAGCGCGGTTGTGTTGTCTGCAACTATCGGCTTTTCAGGTGGTTTTGTTGGGCCAGCCTTATTTATTGGGGCGGTATTGGGGGCATTATTAGCGCATCTGGCCGTATTTTTAGGCCTGTCCTCGGTGACAATGTTGCTGGTCGTGTCTGGGTCAGCGGCGGTTGCTGGCACCGTGTTTGGTGCCCCTTTAGCTATGGCTATATTAGTTCTAGAGCTTACCCATTCTTATGATTTGACGCTTGCTGCGATGTTAAGCATTGTCGTCTCCTCACTTATTTTTCACTTGTTTTATGGTCATTCCTTGTTTGACTTACAGCTTCTGGCTCGCGGCATTGATCTGGCTAAGGGGCGCATTTTTTTGGAACTTGAAAGCACTAAATTAGCAGCGCTTGCAACCGATGATTTTCTGTCTTTTACGCCAGAAACGCCTAGTAAAATTGTTGCAGAAAAAATGCAAGAAAGCCAGCTAACCGAAGCTTATTGTGTAGCTGAGGATGGAGTTTTTCTGGGCAAAATTTCTATTTTTGAAGTGATGGATGAGGCGCAGAACACCGCTGCAAGCCTTGCTGATCATAAATGTATGCAATTGTCATCTGCACAATCTATGAATGATGCGATGAAAATAGCAATAGATTTTGTAGGGGAAGCGATACCGGTTATTGACCCTCAAAATCATCAGCTTATGGGCGTTGTCTCAGAAGCAGAGCTGTTTCGAGCTTATAGCAGCATCACCCAGAAGGTTCGAGAGATTGAAACCGCCTAGGCTATTAAGCCATTATATCTAGCTGGTTGCGAAATTGTGGGGCATCAGCATAGCTGTTTGAGATATATTCCCGCTTCGTCGCCGCCATATTATGCATATAGGCTTCATCAAGGGCAGCTCTAGCTTTTAGCACGTTTTCTGCGGTGATAGCAGAAGGGGCTCCGCGGCGAGAGCGGATAAAAGGCAGGTTGGTATGATTATACTCAGAATGTTTTTTTTCACTTTGTGTTAAATTTCCAAGACCGTGTGCCGTTTGCCTTAGGGATGGCATGTAAGTTGCATCACTTGTTTGCGGTGTTTTCGCAATCGACTTATCAGCAGCGTCAATAGCGGCTGATAGACGCGTAGGCATAGTGTCTGTCATGGGCATAGTGATCATGCTTCTATGATAGGATTAAACAAGGTCAATAGCAAGGTTTTCAGACCGGAGAGAAAACTATGAATTTCGGCAAGATTTCTCAAGCTTACGAAGATATTGAACGGCAATCTGTAACAGACGCTGATGACCCACATTTGGTCGTATCTGTTTTGTTCAAAGAATTACTAAAATCGATGACATTATTCGTCGATAACATTGATATAAAAAATGGTGGCGATCTAAATGTTAAATCCAAACATTTTGCCCGCTCTTTAACAATTATTTATGGCTTGCAATCTTCCCTTGATTTCGAAAAAGGTGGGCCTATCGCTGAAAATCTTTTCCAGCTCTATGAATTTGCCAGACAAAAGCTAATCGATGATTTGGGCAGTGGTAAGCCAGACGGCACACCTCACGCCATTAACCTTCTTGGTGAAATCAAATCAGCTTGGGATGAGATCGGCAAAGACAATGAAAAAGAGCAGTGAGTTTATATCTGCATTTTCTGATTTAAATGACCAGATTGTTGCTGCAATCGCCGACCGTAGCTTCGCCCGGGTCGTTACGCTCGATAAAGCCCGTCAAGATATGATGCAAGACCTCGTTTTGCTAAATATTGATGAGGTTGACGATGAGTTATTCGGATTCATCGAGCTTTGTTCTCAGAAAAATACACAAATGATCAAAGACCTAGAAATTGAAGCTGAAAAACTAACTTTCCGCAATAATCGTTTTGTAAAAGCAGCTACTGCCTACCAGAATTAAACCAAAGCCCGACCATAGTTAGGTCAAGACCCAAAAACAGAGCCCTACAATTTCTGATATAAAATGAATTAAGGGCCTGAAATCTTCTAAATTGTTAGGTTTTCTAGTCGTTTATTCATTCTATGAAGAGTGAATATTATGGTTAACATAAATACAAATTATGGGGCTTTAATGGCTGCCAAAGGCATGACACTAGTTCAACGCAATGTTGAAGCTGCCTCGTTGCGCCTATCTTCAGGTTTGCGTGTTAACTCTGCCTCTGATGATGCAGCTGGCTTAGCTGTTTCAAATAAGATGGTTGCCCAAATTAGAGGTATGGAAGTCGCGTTTAAAAATACCTCAGATGGAATTTCACTGCTTCAAGCAGCATCTGCTGGGATGCAAACCTCCCTAGATATTTCTCAAAAGCTGCGCGAATTGGCTCTTCAATCTCATAATGGCGTTTATGTTGATGACGACAGACAAAACCTCCAAGTCGTGGCTGATACTTTATTGGGTGAATTAAATAGAGTAGCTACCCAAACAAAATTTAACGGCATAAACCTCCTGGATGGGAGCTTCAATAAGGATATGCGCGTTGGTAACACTAACCCTGAGATTGTAAATGTGACCATTGACGGTATGGGTATTAATAAACATGTCGAGGGTGAAAGTTATGCTTCTGGTCACTCTACCCAGATATTAAGTCCAATCGAATATGCTTATGGAACTTCTGAGTTTGGCACGCCCTCTACTGCATTTGCTAATGGTGAAACTAACCCTGTTTATTTGGCCTCTGCAACAGCAAGTGGTATTTCGGCATTTGACTTGCCATCGAGTTCTCAAGCAGCTTTGTTATCTTCTGCCCCATCTTACCTTCCCGAAGATTATGCTGTTGGTGTTTCTGAATTTAACATTCCAGCACAATCAAACGGAGTAGGAACAAGCAACCCATTTGTAAATGCATTTTCCAATGCTGAGGTGCGCTCAAACTCTATCAGTTCCTCCTCTAATTTTACCGAAGTTGGTTTTCAAAATGGTGATTTTACTGATGGTTCTGCTAACCAAAATGGGGATGTAGTCTCAATACCTGGCTGGGATATTTTCTTAAGGCAACCGGAGTTGGACGGAGATGCATACCAGATTGGTGGTTTTCAGGTACCTCTCGATAACAATGTCCCATTTAGAGGTAATGAAAGGCAATCAAATGCTTTGATAAATAACTTATCCTCCACTAATATCAATAATTTAGTCAGAAACGGCGCGCTTTACTTGGAGCAAGGTGGTTACAATCACGATAGTTTTGCGGTTACGCGCGGACCTTATGTGATATCCCAAGACGCCGTGGCTCTCGAAGTTGGCGATTCAGTCTCCTTTGAATGGTTTGGGCTTTCAGGAGGCGATGCTTATGATGTTTATGGTTATCTTTTAAATGAAGATGATGGTTCAACAGTAGAATTATTGAATCAAACTGGAACACGAACCGGCAGTTCTACCCTGCAATTGGGAATGGGGGTGGATGGGTGGATTCCAGCCTCTACAAATATTAATATAGCCGGAAATTACAAATTTGTTTTTATAGCGGGCTCATTTGATTTGTCCGGTGGAAGATGGTTGGGTAATGGTCTTGCGATTAGAAACGTAGATGTAACCCAAGCAAATCCGCCATCAGTAAATGAGTTTAGAGCTAGAGTTACAGTTCAAGCAGTCGAGTCGAATGAAGTTAGAATTAATAAAAATTTACTAGTCAGTGCTGGAACATCAGAGGCCAATGACCCGGGAGGAAATTATTCCATTTTACCAAATGGCTCAGACTTTAATCTTTTTACAATTGACGCTACTACAGGGGATATTGTGTCTAATCAACCCCTCAGTTTTGATAGTCAAGAAAACTATAAATTTGAAATACAATATACTGGCCCAGGTGGTGTGGAACACATAGAAGAGGTAAACATTAAATTAACACCCCACGATGAAGCATTTTCCATAGTTACTGCAAATGAAAGTAATAATGTTCAAATTGAGACGACAGCGTTGGAGAACCTTCAAAACTTTATTGATTTTGAAACTAATAGAGGCACAAATCAGGGACTTACTTATGCTTTGAGTAGTTACACTGACCGTGATATGAACCCCGCTAATGATGGAGATCCAAATGATTTTCTTCAATTTTCGGTAGACCAAAATTCTGGTATAATTTCATCAAATGGTCCGCTTGATTTTTCCACTCAATCTGAATTTAAGTTCAATTTGACTGCAACAGCTGCAGATGGCCGTACTTATGTAGATCATATTACCTTAAATCTTGAAGATACGTTCGATTCACAAGCAAATCTCTCTGTCGAAGAAACTGACACAATTAAAATTCAACTTTCAGAATTGACAGCATCGTCTGATTTTCAAACGCGTTATCCGGGCGGAAATTTTTCAATTCCAGCCACTGGTTTAGACAATAATTTATTTAATATTGTTGGCAATGAAATAATAGCTAATCAGAATTTTAGAATTCCTAACAAAAATTCATACCAATTTGATCTTTTATATTCTGATGGGGTTGCTCAGCACACAGAAAGAGTGACAGTGAATTTAACTCGGTTTTTGCAATCTGATTCGTCAGTAACTGCTGATGAATCAGAGCGAATTGGAATTTCGATTGATGATTTAACTCACATTACAACATTTGCATCTGATGATAATTATGCTGGGTCTTTTAGATTGGAAAGGTATGATAATGCAGATGGCAATCCAGCTAATGACGGGGATCCCGATGATTTTTCTCAGTTTTATATTGCAAATGACACGCGTGAAATTTATTCTCAGACACCATTAGACTACACTGTAGAGGATGTCTTTCACTTTAATATTGTATATACAGCTAGTGATGGTACTGAATTTACAGATAGGATAATTTTGACCCTCGAGGATACATTGTTTGCTTCAGCCACATTGGAGGTAGAAGAAGCGGACCAGATCGTCATAAATATATCAGACTTACATGCTTCCAATACCTATTCAACACTAAATCCTGGCGGTGTATTTTCGATTATTGACCCAAGTAATCTTTTCCAGGTGCAGGGCAATCAAATAATCGCCAACAATGAGTTTAGATTGGATGGACAAAGCCAGTACAACATACAGCTTTTATATACTCATGGCGGAATACTGCACACAGAAAATATCCAAATCGATTTAACGCGGTTTATGCAGGCTCAAGGGACATTTACTGCTCAGGAGGCTGAAAATATCTTCATTAATAACAATGATTTTACCCATTTGCACAATTACGCAAGCGACAATCCCGGTGGGCGGTTCGAGCTTACAGGGACAGATGCAGCATTTTTTGGCGTTAGTAATTCTGGGACTGTCTATTCCTTGAATGAAATAGATTTTGATGACCAACAGACATTCAATCTGACGTTGAATTACACAGATGGTATTAAAACATTTTCGTCTGCAGTTGTGTTAGGCATAGAAGACACATTAGGAGGGCAAGCAACTTTGCTTTGTGAAGAGGCTCAAAGTGTTATCGTTAACGGGAACCTACTCACCAGTCTAACTTCTTATGCGGCAAAAGATAACAATAGAGGTTCGTTTAAGATATTAGAGCAGGGTGATTATGATAAATTTTCTATTGCTAGCGATGGAACATTGACCTCGATCGGTGAATTAAGAATGTCAGAAAAACCTGTTCTAGATGTCTACATCGAATATAGTAGTGATACTATCGATAGTTATGTTGAGCATGTTGAAATAACACTAACACCAACAAGTTACGACCATAGCCGCTCAGAGTATTCTGCAACTGAGAGTGGTTCCGTAGTAATTATACCACAGATTAATCAATTTTTACAAAGTTATGCTGAGGCAGATAATTTCGCAGGAAGATTCGAAATTTCTCAATCTCCATATACAACGGAACCAGACTATAATTTTTTTGATATAGATTCCGGTGGGCGCATTACTAGTAAGGGAAGGCTAGACTTTGAAGAAGGGCAAACTGAATTTGAAGTGACTGTTTTTTATCATCACTCTAGCGGCACTAAAAAATACACTGATTTTAGACGATTGGAAATAACAAACGATACTCGTGATGATAATAATTTGGCATTAGAAGGTATCGACATTTCCACAAGAAAGGGGGCAGCCGAAGCCGCCAACCTTCTAAATGAAGTAATCATTCGAATATCATCGGCCCAGGCTAAGCTTGGTGCAATTGAAAATCGGTTCACTCATAATCTTGACAATTTATCAATGACTATTTTGAAGTCTGAGCAGGCAAACGGCCGGATTTTAGATGCTGATTATGCTATTGAGTCTGCACGTTTAGCGCGATCCCAGATTCTTGATCAAGCCGCAACAAATATGTTGGTAGGAGCTAATCAAGCAAAGCAAAATCTTCTGATGTTGTTGCAATAGAAAATTAATTTGGCTTTTCAATCATAAACTTTTTCATTTTCTCGATGAGCGTGGTGCGGCGTAGTTTCAATGCTTCTGCTGCAGCCGATATTATGCCATCTGACTTTTGCAAAGCAGCTTCAATGAGCACAATTTCTACATCCTGTAAATGTCGGCGCAAATCAATATTGTCGAAATAGGAAAACCAGTCTTCATAGTGAGATGGGTGCGGCAGGGGCAGGGCAGAGGTTTCTTCTTTTTGATCTATCGGATTAAAGTCTGCACTGGCCATCCAAAGGGCTTCTTGCTCTTCAACCGGGTCTGGCGCTTTGATCCGCAGCAGATTATTTTGAACATCGGTATTCTCTACCGCCCGTCCCGGATACAGCAAGCAGGCCCGCTCTATCACATTTCGAAGCTCGCGCACATTCCCCGGCCAAGGATAGCGCATTAGCTCCGACATAGAGCTTTCTTTAAAAATAGGCAGGTTAGCGCCTTTATTCTCTTTTTTTATTTTCTTAGTTATGGCCTCCACCAGCATCGGGATATCCACCGCCCGAGCCGCTAGCGCTGGCATTGTTAGGGGAAAGACATTAATGCGATAGAATAGGTCAGCACGGAATTTTCCCTTTTCAATATCCGCCTCAATATTCTGGTGGGTCGCGCATACAAGCCGGAAATCAACTTCAATTTCCTTCGATCCACCAACCCTTTGGATTGTTCGGCTTTCAAGTGCACGCAATAATTTAGCCTGAAGGGGAAGTGGCATATCTCCAATTTCGTCGAGGAATAATGTGCCGCCATCTGCAAGCTCAAACCGGCCAGCACGCATTTTATCCGCGCCAGTAAAAGCCCCTTTTTCATGGCCAAAAAGCTCACTTTCAAGTAACTCAGAAGGGATGGCAGAGCAATTAACACTAATCAGCTGGCCGGTGCGCCCAGACAGCCTGTGAATAGCCTGAGCAACTAGCTCTTTGCCGGTGCCTGTCTCTCCTTGTATCAGCAAAGTGGTGGTTGAAGGAGCGGCAAGCTCGATCAGCCGCTTTGTTTCGCGCATGGGACCTGATTGGCCCACTAGCAGATTATCTAAACCTGTCATTCATATCTGCCTTATGCTGATACCCTACCTCTTTGGCTTAACCAAAGGAGATGTCAAAATCCTGTGCATAATACTAATATCTAATAAAGAAATGTCAAAAAAATGAACGATAAAAATGAAGAAAAAATAAATCAAATAAAACAATAATTTCAAACATATTTTTAGTCATGATTTTGAGTTGGCAAGGATTTTGCCTTTCCCTGAGCACCCATCTATTTTTGGAGTGATGACGTGACCAAAATCATTATTGAGAAATCAGGCCTTATCGGTGCAGACCAGCTAGCGACCTATCTTGAGAATCGCTTGGCAGAAATTATCTGGCGCGATGAGCTAAATGCTTCTTCTGGGGATAATAAATTCCTTCAGCAATCTGGCGCTTTTGTATGCTCGAAACATTTTGCGGATGAAAATGGCGGGGTAAGCGGGGTGACCGAAATAGCCCGTTCTATAAAGGCTGGGCGCGTGCTGATTATTGCGTATGAAGAGAGCAGCGGATTTAATGTTAGCTCCGAGATGAAGGGCAACCTTATCCATCTGAATATGGCAAGCGCAGATATGCAAGCTGCCAAATTAGAAGCGGCTTACGTTAATAATTATTCCCTGCAAATGGCCGCAAGCCTGCTTTTAGATGATGCGCATGTTGCGGTATCAGATGCCAAGAGCCTAGAGTTGATGGCGTTGGCAAAGCGGGTCAGCAAAACAGATGTCACCGTCTTCATCAATGGTCCAACCGGCACAGGTAAAGAAGTGCTGGCAAAGTTTATCCATAACCAATCGGGCCGTATCGACGCTCCTTTTGTTGCGGTGAACTGTGCTGCTATCCCTGAGAACATGCTGGAAGCTATCCTTTTTGGTCATGAAAAGGGCGCTTTTACTGGAGCTTCAACTGCAAATAAAGGTATTTTCCGTGCAGCTGATGCCGGCACATTGCTTCTAGATGAAATTTCGGAAATGCCCCTTGGCCTGCAAGCTAAATTATTGCGGGCATTACAGGAACGCAAAGTGACCCCCTTGGGCAGTCAGCGCGAAATTGATGTTGATGTCCGTGTGGTCGCAACCACTAACCGTAATATGCTAGGTGAGGTCAAAGAAGGACGTTTCCGTGAAGATTTATTCTACCGTTTGAACGTGTTTCCACTTGCTAGCCGGCATTTGCATGAACGTAAAAATGATATTGTAGCGATTAGCACAATTTTGCTGAAACGCCATGCCGCAGCGCTAGATACGATACCGGCACTGGCAGATGATGCTGTTGAATTACTGTTGAATTACGGCTGGCCGGGCAATGTGCGGGAGCTAGAAAATGTGTTGCAACGTGCCTTGGTTCTTTGTTCAAACAACATCATTTCAGCAGCCGATATCATGGTTGATGGCACGGTAACGGAACAGCTGACCAGTAGCCGGATGATGCAGGCGCAGCAGGTTTCTGCTCTGCCAGCGTAGGATTTACTGTCTTATGTTAACACACCTTTTTTCAAACAATCAGTGAGAGCGGTAAGATGATCGAAAAAGTTTCCATGATGCAAGGCCAGATAGGCGCACTAAACAAGCAAGGCGCTGAAATAAACGCAACAGGCTTATCTAGTCCGACAGGTGCAACAGCTTTGCGCCAGCGCCTTTTGGAACGCGTAGATACAAGTTTTAGTCCAGCACGCCAAGATGTCGAATTCCCGCAGCGTATGACAGATGCGCTGCGTTCGGTCGCTGACGCACAAAATGATTCTGCACGCATCACCCGTGATTTTGAATTGGGGCGCGAGACAGATTTGGCCAAAGTGATGGTTACCCAGCAAGTCTCATCACTTGGTTTTCAGATGACGTTGAACGTCAGAAACAAAGTTTTGAGTGCCTATAAAGATATTATGAATATGCCTGTTTAAAGCCAGTCATAAAGCTGGGCATAAAGCAAGAAAACAGCGTCATTGAGCGGAGACAAAAATGGCCGAACTCGCGGTAAATAATACACAAAGCACAACAGGTAGCGGCTTGATGCCAGGGGCAGGTTCCTTGATGGCACAGGCCAAAGAGTTGTGGAATTCACCAGCGTTTCGCCGGTCTCTGCCAACGATTGTTGCGGTTGTCGTCACCCTCATGGGGTTGCTCGCTTATTTTGTTATGCAGCAGCCTTCACGTACCACCCTATATGCTTCTCTGCCTGAGTCTGAAAAATCTAGGGTTTTGGCAGCGTTGCAAAATGCTGGTGTGGATGTCGCGCTTGATCCAACAACCGGCGATGTGATGGTTCCATCAAGTGATTACTATTCCTCGCGCATGACACTCGCTGCTCAAGGCCTGCCGACAGTCGTGCCAACAGGGTATGAAAATTTAGATTCTATCCAGATGGGCAGCAGCCGTTCTGTAGAAGCTATGCGCCTAAAACAAACCCAAGAGTTAGAGCTTGCGCGATCTATTGCCGAAATTGATAATGTTTTATCTGCGCGGGTACATCTGGCAATACCAGAAAAAGAAGTCTTTATTCGCCAAGAAGCGCAGCCAACAGCATCTGTTTTTGTGCAGCTCGCTCAAGGGCGCATTTTAGGCAGAACGCAGGTTGAAGCGATTATTCATCTGGTATCATCATCTGTGCCAAAATTGGCGAAAGAAGATGTATCTGTTATTGACCATAATGGTGCGCTATTATCGAACGCTTCAAGTTCAGCGAATGGTTTGGTTAATGATGCCGAGCTTGAACACCGCGTGCGTATGGAAGACTTGTATCGTAGCCGGGTTATCTCTCTTTTAACGCCTATTGTTGGGCCCGGTAATGTAAGCGCACAGGTCAATTTGGATATTGACTTTACCCGCTCTGAAGTGACCCAAGAAATTGTTGACCCAGAAGGTAATGCCCTTCGCAGTGAGCAAAACACGAATGATTTAACGCGTGAGACCCCGGCAAAAGGGATCCCGGGCGCCGTGGCAAATACCCCGCCGCAAACCCCTGATATTGGTACCACTAGCCTGCAGTCACAAGCGTTGGATAATATCCGCTCTAGCTCTTCAAGTGAGGTCAAAAACTATGAAGTAAGCCGGACTGTATCCAACACGATGAAGCCATCCCACCGCATTCAAAAGATTAATGCTGCGGTACTGGTGCGTGAAATGACGGTTACTGACCCAGAAACAGGGGCAGAGACGACCGTGCCGATGTCTGACGAAATGAAGGCAAAATTGGAAGGCCTTGTTACGGATGCTATCGGTATTGATATCAATCGCGGCGACAGTCTAACGGTTTCAAGCTCAGCGTTTATGAATGTTCTAGAAGGGGTGCAAGCGCCTTGGTATGAAGAACAATGGGTTCGCTCAGCGGTAAACCAGCTTGCTATCGTGCTGATATTAGCGATTGTTATCTTAGGTATTATCCGCCCGTTATTGAACCGTATTCTGGTGCCTGCCTCTGTCAGCTCTACTTTGATGAGTACGGGTGATGAGGAAGTTGACCTAGACCAGATTGAAGTAGGCGAGGGTGAAAGCCTTGAGGATATCAAAGCCAAGCTGAAGCCGAAGAAACAAGCTATCTCTGCTGAGATGCTAGATACTGCGAACACCTATGATGATAAGGTAGCGGTCATCCGGATGATTGTTGCTGATGAAGCTGGCCGTGTATCAAACGTCTTTAAGGCGATGATGCAAAGCGATATTGAAAACCGCAGCTAGAAACAAGACTTAACTTTAGCGTGCAGTAAGATTAGATTTGAAGGAGCAGGAATATGGCAGCGGTTGCAGAAATCATGGAAGATGAAAATAAAAGCACCTTTGAGATGCTTACCGGCACGCAGAAATCCGCTATTTTGATGATGCTGCTGGGGGAGGATGAGGCTTCTGAAATCATCCGCAACCTATCGCCAAAGGAGGTGCAGCATCTGGGTACGGCAATGTATTCGGTGCAAGGCCTCGATCAGGAAACTGTAAACGCGGTACTCGATGAATTTCTGGCGATTATCAAAGCGCAAACCAGCCTTGGTATGGGAGCTGGCAATTATATTCGCAATGTGATGAATAAGGCACTTGGCGAAGATAAGGCGCAATCTGTATTGAGCCGCATATCTCCCTCTCAGACTTCCAAGCCAATTGATATTCTCGACTGGATGGATGCACGCTCCATTGCAGAGCTGATTGTTGATGAGCATCCGCAAATTATTGCCCTTATTATTTCCTATCTTGATTATGGTTTGGGCGCGGATGTGTTGGGCTTGCTGCCTACAAATCTTCAGCCAGAAATTATCCGCCGAATTGCAACCTTGCAGACGGTTGGCCCAGATGCGCTAGCAGAACTTGAAAAAGTAATGCAGTCAAAGTTTAAAGCAAATACATCCTTGCGTGCGGCTAAGGTTGGCGGTGTTGAAGCAGCGGCCCGTATTATGAACTTTACTAAGCAGGCGATGGAATTACGGATTATGAAAGATATTGCCCGCGATAATAAAGACCTGATGCAGTCTATTCAGGAAAGTATGTTTGTCTTTGACAACCTTATCCTGTCTGATGACCGCTCGCTTCAGACCTTATTGCGCGCAATAGATACAGAATTGTTGGTTCTTGCACTGAAAGGCGCTGATGAGCCACTTCGCGAAAAGCTATTTGGCTGTATGTCCAAGCGCGCGGCCGCTAATATCGTGGATGAAATGGAAGCGCTGGGGCCGGTTCGCTTAACCGAGGTTCAGGCGGCGCAAAAAGATATCATTAATGTAGCGCGTAAGATGTCAGATGAAGGCACAATTGTACTGGCAGGTCGTGGTGGGGATGATTTTGTTTAATCCCCTCTTGTCTCTGAACAGCGATAAAGTAATGGAAGTCTAACATGGCACAGGCAGCAGAATCCTATCTTTCTGAATTGCAAAAAACCGCGGCTGAAGACGGGCTGGCTGATGCGGAGATTGCTCGCTTGCTAAAGTCTGTGCAGGCGGCCCAATTTAAAAAGTCAGAAAGCCTTGTTCCAGAAACAGATGATGCTTTTAAGCCGCGCTCGCTGGTTGAAATTGCTTTTGAGGCGGAAAAGAAAAGACAAGAGGAAGCTGCCCAGAAAGCCGCTATAGAAAAGGCTGCACAAGAAGCAGCTGAACAGGCGATGGCAGAGGCGTCTTCACAGGATGATGTTGCTGGGCAAGATAGCGGCGCTGGGCAGAGGCTAGGCGAAAATCCAAATCAGCCAGACGCGCAGAGCCTATCAGATACAGCTAGTTTAGCGGGCGGCAATACTGCATTTGCAGACCAACTCCAGCAAGAGCAGGCACAAGAAGTTGCCGCCGAAGAGGCGCGCCTGCAACGCGAGGCTGAAGATAAAGCGTTGCGTGCCATTGCAGATGATGAGGGATATAAGCGCGGCTTTGAAGCAGGGTTAGAAGCGGCGCGTTCTGCTGAGCCTACCGAAGAAGAAAAAGCGATTACCGCGATGCGCGAGCAAGAGCGCCAGGATGTGATAGCTAGGCTAGAGGCCGTTATTGCGCGTGCGGCAAGTGCGGATGCGGTCGATGTCTCTGCTCTAGCGCCTGCTCTAGAGCAAGCGGTTTTAAAGCTGGCGTCCGAGCGTGCTGGCCTTGCTATTGCTGAAAATCCAGAAGGGGTGGTTCAGCGTATCGAAGCCCTGATTGAAAAGGTTAAATCAGGGGCGAATGCCATTACCATCACCCTGAACCCAGATGATCTAGCCGCCGTGCAAGCTTGGCGAGGCGCCCAAAACACACATCCAAATTGGGATTGGCGCGGGGATGCAGATTTCGCGTCTGGCGATATTCGCCTAAAGCTGGATGGGATTACCGTTACTGATCTATTGGGGGTGGAGAGCGTCATCGCGCCTGCCCCTGAAATTGACGCAGAAGAAGTTCAGCTAGAAAAGGTGGCATCAGCAGAAGAGGTGCAGCTAGAAGAAGCAGCATCAGAAGATGTGCAGTCTGAAGAGGTTCAGCCAGAAGAGGTTCAGCCAGAAGAGGTTCAGTCTGAAGAGGCGACCTCAGAAGCCTCAGACCCAGAAGCGGCCACAAATGAAGAAGCTGCTGAGCCAGCCCCTGAAGTCACGTTAAAGGACGAGACAAGCGAATGAGCGTGCTAAGCCAGAAAATAGGTGAGCTGATCAATCAGGCTGGCGCCCCCGCCCCACTTTATTCTGGGCGCGTGCATCGCTTTGATGGTCATATGATTGAATGTGACGGATTTCCGGCCACGATAGGCACACTCTGTTCGGTGGCAACCCAAGAGGGCGGAGAAATCATTGCTGAAATTATTGGCTTTCAGAATAATAATAATTTGCTATGCGTCCATGAAACCGGTGCACGTATCAGCGTTGGTGCAGAAGTTCGCATTAAGGATGATGGCTATTTAATGGCTATTGGCGATGGGGTGTTGGGCCGCGTCTTTGATAGTTTGGGCAATTGTTTAGATGGCAGCGCGCCGCCAGTACTAGAGGAAAGCTGGCCATTAGAGGGGGTGAAGTTAAACCCGCTCATGCGAAAGCCTGTGAATGAAAAGCTGGATGTAGGTGTCCGTGTTATCAACAGCTTGTTGACCGTTGGACAAGGTCAGCGCTTGGGTATTATTGCCGGCTCTGGCGTAGGCAAATCTGTGCTTCTGAGCATGATGACCCGTTTTACCGAAGCCGATATTGTCGTGGTTGGCCTGATAGGCGAGCGTGGCCGTGAGGTAGGCGATTTTGTCAAAAATGTATTTAGCTCAGAGACCAGAGCGCGAACCGTTGTCGTAGCTGAGCCAGCAGACAGATCGCCTCTACTTCGTATCCGCGCCGCTAATAGAGCGACCGCTATTGCTGAATATTTTCGTGATAAGGGCAAAAATGTTTTGCTGATTATGGACTCCCTTACCAGAGTTGCACATGCCAGACGCGAAATTGGTTTAGCCTTAGGTGAGCAGCCTACATCAAAGGGGTATCCACCTTCTGTTGTCTCGCTGATCCCTTCCTTGATCGAACGCTCAGGTACTGGTCTTGAAGGCCAAGGTTCTATCACTTCTTTTTATACAGTGCTTGCGGATGGCGATGATACAAATGACCCGGTTGTAGATACAGCGCGAGCCATTTTGGATGGTCATATATTGCTGTCACGTCAGCAAACGCAACTCGGTATCTATCCAGCTGTAGATGTGCCTGCATCTGTTAGCCGCGTGATGAGTGAGATTGCTAGCCCGCAACAAACAGATGCGGCGATTGTGTTCCGCAAGTTGATTTCTTTGTACCTAGAAAACCGCGATTTAATTTTGATGGGCGGCTATGTGGCTGGGCAAGACCCAGACCTTGATCTTGCTGTGCAATTATGGCCGAGCTTAATCGACCATATCCGCCAGAATTATGA
>JADHLI010000029.1 GCA_016780775.1 Alphaproteobacteria bacterium
GCCCAGGATGGATTTATGATGCGGTCGCTGCTCAGGTTGCAAATGAATATATTGCGCAAGAAATGCCAATCAAAATGGTCGCCAAAAAATATTCAGATGGTTTGTCTGGTAAATATGATTTAATTGCAATAGATGAGTTGGAGGGGACTGCGGAGGGGCTAATTCGCGCTCTAGACGAAGTGAAAGTTGAAACCGAAGCAATACCGTTGCTAAACAGTTATTGTTTTTTTCGGATTTTTTATGAAAGCAATAACGTTAAGCGAAAGATGAAGCCACTATTTGGCTCAGTAGACGCCCCAGTTTCAGCTCGTGAATACGACACTGATACGGCCATAAAGCGCTTTAAGGCTTATTTATTTTCTGTGCGTTCATCCGTAGCCATCCATGCGCCACCCGGTTGGAAGCTTTCAAATTTTGATGATTTACCTTTTCTGCGCGATATTGCTTCGAAATCAATTAATATTCTCGATATACTATGAATATCGAATAGGTGTTCTAACTTTTCAGGCTCGCTCTCCAGCTATCCATAAAATTGGTCAATAAATCGCCTGTTTTCTTAAAACTAGCAACTGAACTCTCCATAGCTGTAAACTGCTCCATGTAACGTTCACGCTGATTAGCCATTCGCTCTGTTAGGTCGGTAATATTCTCATTAAATTCAGTAATATCCTCGTTATAAGCCTGAATTTTCACGTCAATATCATTGTTCGGTCTGAGTATGTTATCGGTAAACTCTTGTATCGTTTGCATCAGTGATTTACCGATAAAAATCTTGGCATCTTCACCATTGCCAAGCATTGTTAACGCTAGGCCTCGAGCATCTCCATCTGCAATTTTAAATTTGCCGCCTTCAAAGCTCATAGCATGGCCTGCGTCCACCCGTGCGCCATTCTCGTCTAATTTATACAGTTGGGCTGTTGTACTTGAGAGCTTATCAAACTCATAAGTACCAGTTTTCCATAAGCTGCCGCTGAGTTCTGCTTGAACGAGATTAGAATCTGAAACTGCCCTTGTGTTGGTTATTGCGGAGAAAGCATCTGGGTTTGCGGTGAAAAATTCTTCAAATTTTGTCTCATTGATACTTACGGACCCATCTAACTCAGTCATTACGCCAAAATTCGATAAATAGAGTGTTTGGTCTTGAAAGCCTGGTAATGGCGTGGTTGTCATCCGCTTAAAAGACCGCAAATAGCCTTTAACGAGTGTGTCATCTGCAAGTGGGCCTGCATCTTCGCCGCCAGGTGAGCCGCGATAGGTAAGCTCCGTCAGTTTGTTAATCATAAAATTCAGGTCAGTAACAAAATCGGTTAGATTAGCTAGCGCTGCATCTTTATCGTAACTTGCCCCAATGCCAACTGGATTGGTAGTTGTTTGTTTCAGCTCAATAGTCATGCCATTTACGATGTCATCAACACTATTGGTATTTCGGGTTACAGCAAGCCCATCCAAGGTAAAATCAGCATCCTTTCCGGAGGCAATTAATTTGCCGGCATGGATGGCGGTATTATTATAGCTAAGGCTATCGACAGTCGAGCCTCCAGATAGGGCTGAAACACGCATTTGCCGTGCTTCACCAGTGGGGCTTATCATTGAAAGTGCATAGCTATTCTCATCAATGCGCACAACATTTGCTGTGACGCCGATATTTTTCGCATTAACTGCTGCTGCAAATGATTGCAGGGTATTATTTGTGCTATCAATCGTGACTGTAGCGGTTGTGCCTGCAGTATCTGGGGTGAAAGTACCTCCAGGGTTCCATGTGCCTAGCTCAATTTGGACTGTATCAGCAGAAATTGTATCTGTATCAGTTGTATAACCTAAAAAGGCTAGTGTATGGCTGGCAGCTAGCTGATTTACGCTTATAGAGTGTGTAAAAGGCTGTACCGCAATTTTTCCATTATTTGTAACACCCACCGCAGAATTATTGGTAGTTTCAGTAACCAAACCAGTTTCATTTTTGTAAACATCTAAGTTAGATTTGAAAATATCTAGATCACTTTTCACATCGCCAAGCGAGGAGATGGAGATATTGCGTTCGTCTAATTGCTTTTGAATGCGGGATTCCTGAGGTACTTTTTCAGCATCAACAAGCGCATCAACGATTTGAGTAACATTCAAACCACTTCCAACATTTAGAGCACTTAGATAGTCTACTGCCATGAACAGATATCTTTCAAAAATCACAAGAACTAAAAAGAGAAGTGCAAATATCGTGCCTTTTTTCATTTAACGCCTAGAAAAATTAAGATTTTAGGAACAGAATAAAAGAAAAAGAGGCCTGAGAGATTCTTGGTAAAACTAGGTTAGCCCGAAATAGCCTGATGGTATAAAAGGCAAAAGGCCAAAGGTGAAAAATAGTGATAGGTGTTTCGCGTGTACTGATAGCGCAGGTGGCAATAGTTGCTTTAATTGGCGGCTTTGTTTCTTTCTGCGCTCATTTTTTTGTAGCGGGCATTCAATATTTCGAAAATTTCCGAAGTCAACAGACTCAATATATTGATATTTTTGGTTTTTCTTTCAATCTCTGGACAGCTGGATTACTCATCAGCGCCTATCTTTTGGTGATTTTAGTTCGTACGGTAGGCCATATGCCGAAATGGGAAAGCCCAGCAGATATTATTTATTGCGCTCAGAACCGGCAACATCAACTAGCCACTAAGGGCGGGCTTCTAACCATTTTTGCCTCATTTGTATCGCTTGCAGGTGGGGCATCCCTTGGCCAATATGGTCCACTTGTTCATCTCGGAGGTACAATTGGTGTTGCGATATCCAGATGGTATCACAGCGTCTGGCTGGGCCGTGATGTTATAATTGGCTGCGGGGTAGCAGCGGCAATATCAGCTGGATTTAATGCTCCGATAGCGGGGATAATCTTTGCTCATGAGGCAGTTTTACGGCATTTTTCTGGGCGCTCGCTTGCACTTATCTCAATTGCTAGCGTCTCATCTAGTACAATAAATAGAACTCTATTTGATACAGTCGATATTTTTGAAATAACGCAAAGCTTTACGGTAAGTGGCGAAATGGCAGTTATTAGCTTAATTGCAGGAGTTGGTTTTGGGATAAGTGCTATTTTTATGATACGCGCGTTATTCACAATCAATATGATAGCTAGCTATTCAAAAACTGCGTATCGCTGGCTAGCAGTGCTTGGTCTCATATATCTAATATTTCTGTCGCAAACCTTGCCAGAAGTGCTAGGTCTGGGCATTGGCGTGATAAATAATTTGTTTACAAATGTTGAAACTACGGAAATGTTATTTATCTTGCTAGCAGCGAAGCTTAGTGCTGTAATTTTATCCGCAACTATGGGCTTTTCAGGTGGTTTTGTAGGTCCAGCATTGTTTATTGGAGCAGTATTGGGAGCATTACTGGCCAATCTTGCGGTATTCTTTGGTTTGTCTTCGCTGACAATGATGCTAGTGGTTTCTGGCTCAGCTGCGGTTGCAGGTACGGTGTTTGGGGCACCCCTAGGGATGGTTATATTGGTTTTAGAGCTAACTCATTCCTATGATTTAACGCTAGCTGCGATGCTAAGTATTATTGTTTCATCTCTTATTTTTCACTTGTTTTATGGCCATTCTTTATTTGACTTACAACTTCTGGCTCGTGGCATTGATCTGGCTAAGGGGCGTATTTTTTTAGAACTTGAAACCACTAAATTAGCCTCGCTAGCAACAGATGATTTTTTGTCTTTCACCCCAGAAGTTTCGAAGAAAACCATCATAGAAAAAATGCAAAAAAATAAACTAGCTGAAGCTTACTGTATAACTGAGGATGGAAGTTTTCTGGGCAAGATTTCTATCTTTGATGTGATGACTGCGTCTCAGAAGACTGCAGCAAGCCTTGCCAATCCAAATTGTCTGCAACTTTTAGCTAGCCAATCAATAAATGATGCTATGAAAATTGCAATAGATTTTGTAGGAGAGGCAATACCAGTTATCGACCCTCAGAATCAACAGCTTGTTGGAGTTGTCTCAGAGGCAGATTTGTTCCGAGCCTATAGCACGATCACCCAAAGGGTAAGAGAAATCGAGACTGCCTAGCTGACTAAGCCATTACATCTAGCTGATTACTAAATTGTGGGGCATCAGCATAGCTGTTTGAGATAAATTCCCGTTTAGTCGCCGACATATTATGCATATAGGCTTCTTCAAGAGAAGCTCTAGCTTTTAGAACGTTTTCCGCAGTGATAGCGGAAGGAGCTCCCCGGCGTGAGCGAATAAATGGAAGGTTGGTATGATTATATTCTGAATGTTTTTTTTCGCTTTGCGTTAAATTTCCAACGCCATGTGCCGTTTGTCTAAGTGATGGCATGTAAGTTGCATCGCTTGTCTGTGGTGTCTTCGCAATGGACCTATCAGCGGAATCAATAGCAGCTGATAGACGCGTAGGCATTGTATCTGTCATTGGCATTGTAATCATCATTAGATGATAGCGGCAGATAAGGTTAATTGCAAGGTTTTCAAACCGGAGAGAAAACTATGAATTTCGGCAAAATTTCTCAGGCTTACGAGGATATCGAACGGCAATCCGCAACTGATACAGATGACCCACATCTCGTTGTATCTGTCTTATTTAAAGAACTGCTGAAATCCATGACATTGTTTGTTGACAATATTAATTTGAAAAGTGGTGGTGATTTAAATGTTAAATCAAAGCATTTCGCTCGCTCGCTCACGATAATCTATGGCCTGCAATCCTCCCTGGATTTTGAAAAAGGTGGGCCCATCGCTGAAAATTTATTTCAGCTTTATGAATTTGCCAGACAAAAGTTGATCGATGATTTGGGCAGTGGAAAGGCAGAAGGCACACCGCACGCCATTAACCTTCTCGGTGAAATCAAATCAGCTTGGGACGAGATTGGCAAAGATAATGAACAAGAGCGATGAGTTCATATCTGCATTTTCTGTTTTGAATGACCAGATTGTTGCTGCGATATCGGATGGTCGCTTCAGTCGCGTCATTACACTAGATAAGGCGCGTCAGGATTTGATGCAGGACCTTGTCCTGCTTGCAGCTGATGAAGTGGATGATAAATTGTTTGATTTCATCGAGCTCTGTACACGGCAAAACACTAAAATGATAGAAGACCTAGAGTTGGAAGTTGAGAAATTAACCACTCGAAATAACCGTTTTACCAAAGCGGTTATTGCCTATCACAGCTAGACCAAAACTTGGCCAAAATTCAATTATATTTGTTTCTTAGTGTCTTGATCCCAAAATAATAAAATTTTGGCTGAAAATCATTAAAAAACAATTGATTTTAGTCGTTTCTCTTCCTGAATTGGATAGAAGAAATGGTTTACATTAACACAAACAATGGCGCCTTAATGGCCGCGAAAGCTTCAAAGTTAGTTCAACGAAATGTTGATACTGCTTCTTTGCGCCTGTCTTCTGGCCAACGAATAAACTCATCTGCTGATGACGCAGCTGGTATGGCGGTGTCCAATAAAATGGTTAGTCAACTGCGTGGAATGGATGCAGCGCTTAAAAATACAGCAGATGGCGTTTCTCTTGTTCAGACAGCAATTGCTGGAATGCAAAATTCATTAGATATAGCTCAAAGGCTTCGCGAGCTTGCCATTCAATCACACAATGGTGTTTATGTGGATGGTGACAGAAATAACCTACAGCAAGAAGCAGATGAATTGCTGGGTGAATTAAATAGGATCGCAACCCACACCAAATTCAATGATGTAAACTTACTGGATGGCAGCTACAGCAAAGATATGCGCGTTGGCAATACAAACCCAGAAATTGTCAATGTAACTATTGATGGCATGGGTATCAATAAACACATTGCAGGTGAGAGTTATGCGACGGGGACTGCCCGGCAAATATTGAGCCCTCTTGAGTTTGCTATAGGGAATTCGGAATTTAGTTTGATTAATTCCTCCTATGGTGAGGGCGATATGACGCCACGCTACTTAACAACGGCAACAGCATCGGGGTTCTCATCATTCAACCTCCCAGCCAGCTCTTTGGCAACTTTGACATCAACAGCACCTTCTTATCTATCTGAAGCAAATGCAACAGGAAACTCACAATATCTAACTCCAGCCGAGGCCAATGCCACAGGGTCAACTAATCCATTTTACAAAACTTTTACCGATGCAGAGGTACGAGTAGGGTCTTTGAGTAGTACATCAACATTCACAGATGTTGGTTTCCAAAATGGTGATTTCACGGATGGCAATGCAACCCAAAATGGAGATGTTGTCTCGATCCCAGGTTGGGATATATTTTTACGGCAGCCCGAGCTTGATGGGGATGTATTTGAAATTGGCGGATTTCAAGTTCCAATGGATGGTTCGACACCCCCTAACAGTAACGAAGCCCAATCCAGTGATTTGTTGAATAATTTATCAAATATAAACACCAATAACTTAGTGCGAAATGGCGCACTCTACCTTGAACAAGGTAGTTATTGGCATGATAGCTACGCAGTTTCTAGAGGGCCTTACGTAGTTTCACAAAATGCTGTTAGCCTTGAAGTTGGGGACACTGTTTCTTTTGAATGGTTTGGGCTAAATGGGGGCGATGCTTATGATGTTTACGGGTATTTGTTGAATGAAGACACAGGCTCTACCATTCAACTCTTAAACGAAACTGGAACAACATCACAGCGGTCTACTCAGGACCTGGGATTGGGCGTTGATGGCTGGATTTCAGCTGGCTCTGGTGTTTCGACAGCCGGTAATTATAAGTTTGTTTTTATTGCTGGCTCCTACGACAGGACTGGTGGGCGACTTCTTGGAAATGGATTGGCTATTAGAAACATTGATGTGGTTCAGGCTAACCCTCCCTCGCTGAATGAATTTAAGGCGACCGTAACAGCGCAGGCGGTGGAGTCGCAGCAAGTTAGAATCAATGCAAACTTATTATCAAGTGCCGAAAATAGTAAGTCAATTGATCCAGGCGGCACTTATTCTATTTTAGCAAAAGGGTCAGATTATGGAAAATTTACCATAGACCCAAACACGGGAAATATTTCATCAAATCAACAGCTTTTTTATGATGTACAAAATAGGTACCAGTTCGAAATTCAGTATAACGGCCCCAATGGAACTGTTCACAATGAAACGGTAAACTTAAACCTCACACCCCATGATGAAGCTTTCTCTACGCTCACTTCTGACGAAGCTGATAGTGTTCGTATTGACCCAACTCAATTAACGAGTTTCAAGAAATTTATGGACTTTGAAGCAAATAGGAATTTTGGACAAGTTGTAACTTATGGATTGCGCGCCTACAGTGATAATGATGGTAATCCAGCAAATAACGGCGACCCTGATGATTATCTACAATTTTCAATTGACCAAAACACTGGGGTCATAACATCAAACGTCCCTCTTGATTATTCAGATGAAACTGAGTTTCATTTTGATGTTACTGCGCGGGCGGCAGATGGTAGGACCTTTGTTAATCATGTAGTCTTGAATCTACAGGACACATTTAACTCTTCATCAGTATTAGCAGTTGAAGAAACTGACCAAATAAAAATTAATTTATCTGAACTGACTTCTTCTTCAGACTTTTCTGCGCGTTATGCTGGCGGGGCATTTTCAATAGCTCCAACGGGGCTAGACAATAATTTATTTAGTATCGTTGGTAATGAAATTATAGCTAATGGTAATTTCCGAATACCGAATAAGAGTACTTATCAATTTGACCTTGTGTATACTAATGGTGGAACGCAACACACTGAGAGAGTTACGGTTAATTTAACAGAATTTCTTCAATCAGACACGGCTGTAACTGCTCTTGAAGCCAATCGCGTGAACATATCTTTAGATGATTTGACGCATATTACTAACTTTGCGGTGGCAGATGGGTATGGGGGTTCATTTCGTTTAGAGCGCTATGATAACGCGGATGGCAATTCTGCCAATGACGGGGATGCGGATGATGTAAATGAGTTTACGGTGGATCAGGCCACGCGCATGATATCGTCTTTTAATGCGCTTGATTATAGTGTTGAAGATACATTTCATTTTAATGTTGTTTACCGCGCTTCTGATGGGCGTGAGTTTACCGATAGGGTTGTATTGAGCTTAGAAGATACGCTCGCCTCTTCTGCAGTGTTGGAGGTAGAAGAAGCAGATCAGATGGTGATTAATATTGGCGATTTGACCGCCTCTAATACTTATGCAAGTCGTAATCCAGGGGGCAGTTATTCTATTGGCACAGGCAGTAATTTATTCCGGGTGGTTGGCAATCAGGTTATTGCTGATAAAGAATTCCGTAAAGAGGAGCAGCTAAGCTATAATTTTGAGTTGATTTATACCCATGGCACAACCCAGCATGTAGAAGATGTAACGGTTAATTTAACCCGGTTCATGCAATCTGAAGGTACCTTTACCGCTCTTGAAGCAAGTACGGTCTTTCTGAACGGGAATGAGTTTACTTATCTAGACGATTATGCGCGTGATAATCCGGGTGGTACATATCAACTTTCTGGAGCAGATGCAGGCCTGTTTGGGGTCAATAATACAGGCGCGATATATTCGCTGAACGCATTAGATTATGATAGCCAGCAGAGCTACCGGCTAAACCTTGATTATGTACTGGGTAGCGATACCTTCTCTAGCGAGATTACGCTGAACCTTGAAGATACGCTGACCGCACAAGCTACCTTGTCTGTTGAAGAAGCACAAAGTGTGATAGTGCAGGGGAATTTGCTGACCAGCTTGCAGGCTTATGCAGCAAAGGATGGTAATCAGGGGATATTTGAGCTGTTAGAGCAAGGCGACCATGATAAGTTTACGATGGCCTCTGATGGCACATTGACATCTAAAGGCGAGCTTCGGATGGCAGATGATCCGGTGCTAGACCTTTATATCCGTTATAATAGCCCAAGCATTGATACTTTTGTAGAACATGTACAAATCAATTTAACCCCTACCTCTTATGATCATAGCCGGTCTGAGTTTGTTGCCAGTGAATCAAGCGAGGTGATTATTGTTCCGCAGATAAACACCTTTTTGGCAGCTTATGCAGAGGCAGATAATTATCAAGGTAGTTTTGAGCTAGCTCAGTCACCCTATACAACAGTGCGTGACCATCTCCAATTCGAGATAGATAATACTGGCCAGATCAGCTCAACCGGGCGAATAGATTTTGAGAGTGGGCGCACCGAGTATGAAGTTACAGTTTATTATAATCATTCCAGCGGTACTAAACGCTACACTGATTACCGGCGTTTGGATATCACCAATGACAAGCGAGATGACAATAATTTAGCATTGGAGGGAATTGATATTTCAACCCGTGAAAAAGCAGCCGAAGCAGCAAAACTATTGAACGAGGTGATAGTAAGAATAAATTCTTCACAGGCTAAATTGGGCGCTATTGAAAATAGGTTTACCTATAATATCGATAATCTCAGCATGAATATCTTAATGTCGGAGCAGGCAAATGGTCGAATAGTGGATGCAGACTATGCAGCTGAGAGCACCCGCCTTGCTCGCTCACAAATCCTAGAACAGGCCGCTACTAACATGCTGGTCAATGCTAATCAGGCTAAACAAAACCTACTCATGCTCATCAATTAAAGCCATTTAATTAGCAATCACCTATTTTTTATGGCTAACTTAATATAATGGTGAGCTAGAACAGAAATCTTTGACATCCAATTTTTGAAGCTTTCTATCAAAAAAATTAAGATCTTCCTCATTTCAGTCGTTTCAACGATTGAAGGTTATGACAAAAATAAATACGAATATAGCCGCCTTAATAGCGAGCACATATAATTTGAAGGCACGTAGTGAAAGTGAGGCTGCGGCGACAACGGTAGCTTCTGGGAAACGCATTAATAGTGCAAGTGATGATGCCGCAGGCTTGGCCGTTTCGAATAAACTCAAGAGCCAGATAGGCGGTATGCAAACTGCCTTTAAAAACACAGCAGATGGCGTGTCGCTACTGCAGGCAGCGTTGGCAGGTATGCAAACCTCTCTTGATATTAGCCATCGTTTGCGTGAACTTGCCGTGCAATCTCATAATGGCGCATATACAAATTCTGACAGACAGAATTTGCAGGATGAAATGCTTTCTCTTCAAAAAGAGCTACAACGTATTGCCGAGGCCACTACCTTTAATAATATTAATCTACTAGATGGCTCTTATGAACAGCTTATGCGGGTCGGTAACACCAACGCTGAAACTGTTTCTATTAGTATTGATGGTATGGGGGTAAATAGGCATATTGAAGGTTCATCCTATGCATCGGGAAGTGCAATATCTCTGCTCAGCCCGCTTGAGTATGCAGGTGGTGCTTCTTCTTATGATACCGGTCTCACCTCATACGCCTCTGGGGATATGGCCGCGCGTTATAAAGCAACTGCCACTTCCTCTGGGGTGTCTTCTTTTAATATTCCGGCAAGTTCTACTGCAACAGGTAGCTCTAGTTTATTTACTCTTCCTACATCGAATGCAATTGGAACATCTGTGTTTGATACCCCTGCGAGTAGTGGAGCCAGCGGTACATCAAATCTTGATTATCTAGCAACGAATACTGCAACAGGAACCTCTGAATTTCAAACACCAGATACGCAGACTGCAATTGGGACATCCACTTTAAGTGTGCCAGCTAGCTTCAACGGTATAGCAGAAAATACTGGAGATACAAGTGTACTTAGTCGTGCGTCTGGTGTTTCAGAACGAGTTTTGAAAGCCGCAACGATAGCTTTCGGCTCCTCTCAGCTTAACCGAATCACAGCTAATCAGGTAACCAATACAACTAACTATACTAGCAACGGAAATAGCCGGGTTTTGTCTTCTGGCACGTCTGTTTCAAGTGGCGTATTAGCTACCTCACAGGCTAGTGTCGCTAGTAATGGCGCCTCCAATTTGCAGCCATTATCTTTTGTTAATTCTGATTTTTCTGGAGGGCCTGTTAGCCGCATTGTGCGCAATGGTGAAGCAACCCAGCAAATAAATGGCTGGCAAGTTCATTTAAAACAAATTGCCCTGACCAGCTCTGCCCCTGCTTCTTTACAGCGAACTATTGCAGGGTTTGCAGCGCCAGCAGATAGTAATCAGCCCGCAGGGAGTGTAGGAGATGGCAGTGTCATAACAGGCTTTGCTGGTAATGATATTGAGCTAAGTTACCGGCTGGAAAATGGCGGTATTACACTTGGCACAAATGACGTAGTGGCAGCTGCGAATGGAATTGTACATGGGCCTTATGTAGTTTCTGATTCCGCCGTGTCACTGGAAATCGGGGATAGTATATCTTTCAATTGGCAGGGCGTGGGAAGCGGTGACGCCGCAGATGTTCGCGCCTTTCTGATTGATGAGAATGATGGGACGGTCGTTGATTTAGTCGATTACACCCATAATGCGATTGGTCAGACGCCAGTCTTTTCCGTAAATGAGACAATTACCCGTCAAGGAAGCTATAAATTTGCGTTTATTTCTGGCTCTTTTGATGAAAATGGTGGCGGGCGTGTTGGCTCTCAAATCTCGTTAACCAATCTTGCGATCACACAAAATGATCCGGCCAATGCAGCGGTAACAAATGCTAGCGTCACCCTCGAAGCAACTGAGGCAAATATGGTCACCATTGCGGCAAGTGCGCTTGCACAGATGCAAACCAAGGTAGCAGAAGACACTGGTGTGGGTGTTTATTCTATGGTTGCGCGCGGCGCTGATTTCAACAAATTTAGCATTGACCAAAATGGGGTAATTACCTCGACCCAGCCCTTAATGCGGGCTACGCAGACTTCCTATAACTTTGATGTGAAATATGTTGGCACAAACGGTAAAACGCATATTGAAACCGTAACGTTAAATCTACAGACAGGGCTTGGGGCAAGCTCTGATTTCACGGCGCAAGAGGCCGATAGTTTGACGATAGCCCGTTCTGAGATGACGTTGTTAGACAGCTTTTATAACAGCGCCACAGGCGGCAATTTTAGCATTGGGACAGGTGCAGATGGCGCTCAATTCAGGGTAGACAGTAATGGGCAAGTAAGCTCGGTTGGGGCTCTAAATTATGAAGATGGTGCGGTTCGGAATTTTGACGTTATTTACACCGCAACTGATGGACGGGTTTTTACCAATCAAGTTCGCCTTGCCCTTCTGGATACGTTGGAGTCCAGTGCGAGCTTCACGGCAGAGGAATCCGACCAGATTACCATTAGCGCTGCCGCAATAACCAGTTCAGCTAGTATCGTGGCCGCAGATGGTAATGCGGGAAGCTTTTCTCTTGGCGGAACTGATGCAGGCTATTTTTCTCTCGACGGGGGCGGCAACATTATCTCGAATGGCACGCTAAGGCTGGCAGATAAGCAAAGTTATGATCTGAAATATATATATACCTCGCCCAATTTTGCGCCTACCCATATAGAAAATATCCAGCTGAACTTGACCGAAGCCTTGCAAGCATCCTCCGTTTTATATGCCAATTCTGCGGATGATGTGCGTATAGACCGCGCCCAGCTAGGGAATCTGTTTGAGTTTGCCGCGCGTGATAGCCATGCTGGCAGTTACAATCTAGGTCCTAGTGGAAGTGATGCAGATGATTATCTGATGTTTCAGATAGACAGCAGTGGCAACATCACCTCGCAAAGCCCGTTTGATCCCGCCTTGCAAAGCCAATTTTCATTTATCGCATCCTATACAAATAGTGCAGGCGATGTTTTTAGCGAGACAGTGACGCTAAATCTGTCATCCCCTAGCGCGCCAGTTACAACTATTCGGGCCACCGAAACACAAGCACTAGCGATTGCTGCATCGGAGTTTCAATATACCCAAGCGGCTGCAACTGCTGTTAGTGGCGGAACCTATAATTTACGCGGCACGGATAATGGGCTTTTTACCATAGATGGTTCTGGCAATATAACCGCCAATCAAGCCCTGCTTGCAAACCATAGTGCCACCTATAATCCAGATCGTAATTTTGAATTCATTATTGATTACACTGCAGGCGGTGTTTTGCAGTCTAGCGAGACGGTGCGCTTGCAATTGAGTGAGTCTCTCAATGCAAATGCTGTTTTCACGAGCCAAGAAAGTACCCAGCAAATCAGTATTGACGCAGAAGATTTGACTGCGGTAAATGCGTTTGCGCTGCGCGACCGTAAAGCGGGTAGTTATAGCGTGTCTTCCTCTGGCGGGGATCATCTGAGCTTTACGGTGGATGCGAATGGGCGCGTTACATCTAATGCTGGGTTAGAGTTTGATACCCAGCAAAGCTATAGTTTTAACGTTGAATATCAAAGCTCAGATGGAAGAGTGTTTTCAGAGGCAGTCACGTTGAACCTGACCGATACCTTCCAGTCATTTGCCAATATCACAGCAGAAGAAACTCAAGGTCTGACGATAGACAACACGACCCTTACATCAAGTTTTGCGTTTTATAGCAAGGATCCCGGGGTGGGTAATTTTCAGTTAACTGGCGATGATTCTAGCGCTTTTTCTATTGATAATTTTGGTAATGTTACTTCAAACGGGGCTTTGCTGCGCAGTGCCAAAGAAAACTACAGCTTCAATGTGGTTTATACAGCGGCCAATAATGATGTGCATTCAGAAGCTGTAAACTTTGCCTTGAGTGAAGCCCTACAGGCAAACACTACGCTTAATGCGGTTGAATCTGGCCAAGTGAATATATTGCTAGATAGGCTCACACATTTATCTGGTTTTGCGAGCCGTGATGGTTCTAGAGGTACATTCTCTATCGAGGCATCCGGCAGTGATTTTAGTAAATTCACTATCGCGGCAAATGGGAATATTACTTCTGTAGGTGCACTCGATTTTGACACCCAGCAAAGCTACAACTTTAACGTAATTTATCAGGCAACAAATGGCCTCCAGTTCCGTGATGCTATTACGCTCAATCTTGCTGACACGCTAAATTCAACGGCGCAAATGACGGCAGAAGAGTCTACAAATATTGTCATTGCGGGTACTGCATTAGCAGCCACAAACACCTTTGCTGGCAAGGATGCAGGGGTTGGAAGCTATGCGCTTTCGGGGACAGATGCGTCTTATTTCACCCTGGTCGGTAATGAGGTGCGCTCTAATCAGCCCCTAGTTCACCAGACAAAAGACAGCTATAATTTTAATGTTGAATACACCTCTTCAACAGGCGATTTGCACACTGAAAGCATCAATTTGCAGCTTACGCCTTCGCTTCAGGCCGATAGCGTACTAACCGCGCCTGAAGCTAATCGCGTGAACATATCTTTGGATGATTTAACGCATCTGACTAACTTTGCGGTGGCAGATGGGTATGGCGGCTCATTTCGTTTAGAGCGCTATGATAATGCAGATGGCAACCCGGCTAATGACGGGGATGCAGATGATGTGAATGAGTTTACGGTAGATCAAGCCACGCGGATGATATCGTCGTTTAATGCGCTGGATTACAGTGTTGAAGATGTTTTTCATTTTAATGTTGTGTACCGCGCATCAGACGGGCGTGAGTTTACCGACAGGGTTGTCTTAAGCTTAGAAGATACACTGGCTTCCTCTGCGGTTTTGGAAGTAGAAGAAGCAGATCAGATGGTGATTAATATTGCTGATTTGACTGCCTCTAATAGCTATGCAGGTCTTAATCCCGGGGGCAGCTATTCTATTGGTATAGGCAGTAATTTGTTTCAGGTTGTTGGTGGTCAGGTTATTGCCAATAAAGTGTTTCGTAAAGAAGAGCAGGCGAGCTATAATTTTGAGCTGATTTATACCCATGGTGCGACCCAGCATGTAGAAGATGTAACGGTTAATCTAACAAGGTTTATGCAATCTGAAGGTACCTTTACCGCACTTGAAGCCAGTACGGTCTTTTTGAACGGGAATGAGTTTACCTATCTAGATGATTATGCGCGTGATAATCCGGGCGGCATGTATCAGCTTTCTGGTGCAGATGCAGGGCTGTTTGGGGTCAATAATACAGGCGCGATATATTCGCTGAACGCGCTAGATTATGACAGCCAGCAAAGCTACCGCCTGAACCTTGATTATGTATTGGGCAGCGACGCTTTTTCCAGCGAGATTACGCTAAACCTTGAAGATACGCTAAGCGCACAAGCTACCTTGTCTGTTGAAGAAGCCCAAAGCGTGATTGTACAGGGGAGCCTCCTGACCAGCTTGCAGGCTTATGCAGCAAAGGATGGTAATCAGGGGGCGTTTGAGCTGTTAGAGCAAGGCGATTATGACAAGTTTACGATGGCGTCTGATGGCACGCTGACCTCTAAAGGCGAGCTTCGGATGGCAGATGACCCGGTGCTAGACCTTTATATCCGCTATAATAGCGCCAGCATTGATAATTTTATAGAACATGTACAAATCAATTTAACGCCTACCTCTTATGACCATAGCCGGTCTGAGTTTGTTGCCACAGAATCAAGTGAGGTCATTATCGTCCCGCAGATAAACACCTTCCTTGCGGCCTATGCAGAGGCAGATAATTACGCAGGTAGTTTTGAGCTGGCCCAGTCGCCCTATACTACTGTGCGTGACCATTTGCAGTTTGAGATAGATAATACTGGCCAGATCAGCTCAACCGGGCGGATAGATTTTGAAAGTGGGCGCACTGAGTTTGAAGTGACGGTGTATTATAATCATTCCAGCGGCACCAAGCGCTATACCGATTTCCGGCGTTTGGATATTACCAATGATAAGCGCGATGATAATAATCTAGCATTAGAGGGGATTGATATCTCCACGCGCGAAGGGGCGGCAGACGCAGCAGAGTTGCTAAATGAGGTGATTGTGCGGATATCGGCGGCACAAGCTAAGCTTGGGGCGATTGAAAACCGCTTTACCCATAATATTGATAATCTCAGTATGAATATCTTGATGTCAGAGCAGGCAAATGGCCGCATAGTGGATGCAGATTATGCAGCTGAAAGCACCCGTCTTGCCCGCTCGCAAATCCTAGAACAGGCCGCTACCAATATGCTGGTCAATGCTAATCAGGCGAAACAAAACCTGCTCATGCTCATAAATTAAAGACAGCTTACTTTATCTGAGGGGCGGGTGAGGGGCGGGCTTGAGCTAGCTTGGCTTCTCGATCATGAATTTCTTCATTTTCTCTATTAGGGTGGTGCGGCGTAGTTTTAGGGCTTCCGCAGCTGTCGATATCATCCCGCCTGATTTCTGCAAGGCAGCTTCAATGAGAACAATCTCTACATCCTGAAGGTGGCGGCGCAGGTCAATATTATCGAAGTAGGAAAACCAATCCTCATAATGAGAGGGGTGCGGCAAGGGCAGGCGCGCGCTTTCTTCTTCGCGGTCAACGGCGGTAAAATCAGCGCTTGCCATCCATAAGGCCTCTTGCTCTTCGACCGGATCGGGGGCTTTTATCCGAAGAAGATTATTCCGCACATCATTATTTTCAACACTCCGGCCCGGATATAAAAGGCAAGCCCGTTCGATCACATTGCGCAGCTCGCGCACATTCCCCGGCCAAGGATAGCGCATCAATTCTGACATGGCGCTATCTTTGAAAGTGGGCAGATTAGCGCCTTTGCTTTCCTTTTTAATTCTTTTGATGATGGCTTCTACCAGCATCGGGATATCTACCGCACGCGCTGCTAGCGCTGGCATAGTTAAGGGAAAAACATTAATCCGGTAAAAAAGATCCGCACGGAATTTCCCTGTTTCAATGTCCGCTTCAATATTTTGATGGGTAGCGCAGACAAGCCGAAAATCAACTTCAATTTCCTTTGAGCCGCCAACCCTCTGGATAGTGCGGCTTTCAAGAGCACGCAATAATTTAGCCTGAAGGGAAAGTGGCATATCGCCAATTTCGTCTAGGAATAAGGTGCCGCCATCTGCGAGTTCAAACCGGCCAGCACGCAATTTATCCGCGCCGGTAAAAGCCCCTTTTTCATGACCAAAAAGTTCACTCTCCAGCAATTCAGACGGAATAGCAGAGCAATTAACGCTAATAAGCTGGCCGACGCGCCCAGATAGGCTGTGAATAGCCTGCGCAACCAGCTCTTTGCCTGTTCCGGTCTCCCCTTGCACCAGCAAGGTGGTCGTTGAAGGGGCAGCAAGCTCTATCAGCCGCTTAATTTCGCGCATGGGCCCGGATTGACCCACTAGCAGATTATCTAAACTTGTCATTCATATCTGCCTTTTGCTGATACCCTATCTCTTTGGCCTAACCAAAGGAGATGTCAAAATCCTGTGCCTTATAGTAATCGCTAATAAAGAAATGTCAAAAAAATGAACAATAAAAATGAAGAAAAAATAAACGATATAAAACAATGCCTTATAATGGTTTTTTAGGTATGATTTTGAGTTGGCAAGATTTTTGCCTTTCTCTGAGTACCAATCTATTTTTGGAGTGATGACGTGACCAAAATCATTATTGAGAAATCAGGCCTTACCGGTGCAGACCAGCTAGCGACCTATCTTGAAAACCGCTTGGCAGAAATTATCTGGCATGATGAGTTAAATGCTTCTTCTGGAGATAATAAGTTTCTTAAGCAATCTGGCGCTTTTGTTTGCTCAAAACATTTTGCAGATGAAAATGGCGGGGTTAGCGGGGTAACCGAGATAGCCCGTTCTATCAAGGCCGGACGTGTGCTGATTATTGCGCATGAGGCGAGCAGCGGCTTTAACATTAGCTCTGAGATGAAGGGCAACCTTATCCATCTGAATATGGCAAGCGCGGACATGCAAGCGGCCAAGTTAGAGGCTAATTGTGTCAATAATTATTCTCTGCAAATGGCGGCGAGCCTGCTTCTGGATGATGCGCATGTGGCTGTGTCTGACATAAAAAGCCTAGAGTTGATGGCGTTGGCAAAGCGGGTGAGCAAAACAGATGTCACCGTCTTTATCAATGGCCCTACAGGGACTGGTAAAGAAGTTCTGGCTAAATTTATTCATAATCAGTCAGGCCGTATCGACGCGCCGTTTGTTGCCGTAAACTGTGCCGCTATCCCTGAGAACATGTTGGAAGCCATCCTTTTTGGTCATGAAAAGGGCGCATTTACGGGTGCATCAACTGCGAATAAGGGCATTTTCCGCGCGGCTGATGGGGGCACCTTGCTGCTAGATGAAATTTCTGAAATGCCACTTGGCCTGCAAGCTAAATTGTTGCGGGCATTACAAGAGCGCAAAGTCACACCCTTGGGTAGTCAGCGCGAAATTGATGTTGATGTACGGGTGGTGGCAACCACCAACCGTAATATGCTAGGCGAGGTAAAAGAGGGGCGTTTCCGCGAAGATTTATTCTATCGTCTAAATGTATTTCCCCTTGCCAGCCGGCATTTGCATGAACGCAAAAATGATATCGTAGCGATTAGCACCATTTTGCTGAAACGCCACGCTGCTGCGCTAGATACGATCCCGGCACTGGCAGATGATGCCATTGAATTGCTGTTGAATTATGGCTGGCCGGGCAATGTGCGGGAGCTGGAAAATGTGCTGCAACGTGCGTTGGTTCTCTGCTCAGACAACATCATTTCTGCAGCTGATATCATGGTTGATGGCACCGTAACGCAGCAGCTAACCAGTAGCCGGATGATGCAGGCGCAGCAGGTTTCTGCTCTGCCAGCGTAAGGATTTAATGGTTTTGGGTATCCCCCCCTTTTCAAGGAATAAGTGAGAGCGGTAAGATGATCGATAAAGTTTCCATGATGCAAGGCCAGATAAGTGCGTTGAACAGGCAAGGCGCTGATATAAACGCGGCAGGCTTATCTAACCCAACAGGTGCAACCGCCTTGCGCCAGCGCCTTTTGGAGCGCGCAGATGCAAGCTTTAGCCCAGCACGTCAGGATGTAGAATTCCCGCAGCGTATGACAGATGCGCTGCGTTCGGTCGCTGAAGCCCAAAATGATTCTGCACGTATCACCCGTGATTTTGAATTGGGGCGCGAGACAGATTTGGCCAAAGTGATGGTTACCCAGCAAGTCTCATCACTTGGTTTTCAGATGACGTTGAATGTCAGAAATAAAGTTTTGAGTGCCTATAAAGATATTATGAATATGCCTGTTTAAAGCTAGTCATAAAGCCAGTCATAAAGCTGGGCATAAAGCAAGAAAACAGCGTCATTGAGCGGAGACAAAAATGGCCGAACTCGCGGTAAATAATACACAAAGCACGTCAGGTAGGGGCTTGATGCCAGGGGCAGGTTCCTTGATGGCACAGGCTAAAGAGTTGTGGAATTCACCAGCGTTTCGCCGGTCTCTGCCAACAATAGTTGCGGTTGTTGTCACCCTCATGGGGCTGCTCGCTTATTTTGTTATGCAGCAACCTTCACGTACCACCCTATATGCTTCTCTGCCTGAGTCTGA
>JADHLI010000010.1 GCA_016780775.1 Alphaproteobacteria bacterium
TGACCTCTGCCTTCGGAGGGCAGCGCTCTATCCAGCTGAGCTACGGGTGCATCTGTTATCTAACGGCTATTATTTTCAGCCACGATTTTTAGCCGCCATTTTTATTCACCGCTACTGGCCGCCATGATCAGCGGCTTAGTAACATTTGTTCTCTTTTAAATCATCTATGCGCTGAATACAACTATCTGAAAAAAATCACAGCCCCAGATTAACACCCCCAGATTAACAGCCCAGAATACGTGCCCAGATTAACACCCCCAGAATAACGTGCCCAGAATAACATGCCCTGACTATTGGGGTCTTGAGCGTCCGCGCTATCTGCTACTTCCGGGTCAGCGATAAGAAAATATCCTCTAAGTCTGGCTCATCTGTGCTGACATCACCCACGGTTATACCCGCGTTATGCAATTGCGCCAGAATAGCGCCCGCATGGGTATGGTTGGGATTAAAGCGGATACGCATGCGCCCTTCCCCTAGCACTGGGTCCAATGCCTGTATGGCCTTTGGTAGCTTTTCAGGAAGCTTTTCTGGCAGGCTGATATACAGGTCTTTTTGCGCTGCTGATTTCAGCAATTCCTGCTTTGGCTGGGAGGTGATAATCTCGCCCTTATTTAAAATGGCAATATGGTCGCAAAGATTTTCTGCTTCCTCTAGATAGTGGGTGGTTAGCACTATCGTCACGCCGCTTTCATTTAGCTCTTTGACTGTATCCCATAAGCGCTGTCGTAGCTCGACATCCACGCCTGCTGTTGGCTCATCCAGTACCAGAACTGGCGGTTGATGCACCATTGCTTTTGCGACCAGCAAGCGCCTGCGCATACCTCCCGATAGGGTGCGCGAATACGCGCCTGCCTTATCGGTTAACCCCATCAATTCTAACAGCGCATCCGTGCGCCGTTCAGCCTTTGGCACGCCATACATGCCAGCGTTAAATTCCAACAATTCGCGCGGTGTAAAATACACGTCAATATTAAGCTCTTGCGGAACGATACCAATATTTGCCCGCAATTGGCGGGGGGATGTATCCAAATCGCTGCCCCAAACCGAAACCCTCCCAGCAGTTTTAATCACTGTGCCAGCTAAGATATTAATAAAGGTGGATTTGCCTGCACCATTTGGCCCTAACAGACCAAAAATACATCCCCTTGGTACTTCTATATTTATCGATTTCAGTGCTTGCTTGGCAGCGCCCTTTGCCGCACCCCCATAGGTTTTTTCCAAGCCATAGGCCGTTATCGCGAAATCTGGATTTGGGCTGTCTGAAAAAGGAGAGGTAAAGCTAGCATGCATTTTGAAAAAATAGCCTTAATGTATAAATAGGGGGTTTAAAAGAAAACCGCAGCACAGTTATAACAAAACCTCTAGCTGTAAGAAGTATATCTGCGCCTTAGGAATGCCCCCATTATATAGGCAGAATTGTGGTAAAGGGCAATGGGTGAGGGTGGTTGTTTGTTCGCCGCACTTGGTCTATTCTGGCTATGCAAGGCTGTTGCCTTACCAGAGTTAATCTATCAACCGGGATTTTAAAAATATCATGTCAGACGTACCTGTTAGCACTGCCTCTACTGTGGATATCAGCGACCATGTTAATGTTGCCTCTGGCACCAGCAGGGTTTCATGTGATGGCGGCGGCGGCGCGCTAGGGCATCCACAAGTTTGGCTGAATCTACAAAAAGAAGAGGATGACGCCCCTGCCAAGGTGGTTTGTCCATATTGCTCACGCCTGTTTGTTGCAGACGCTTAAGGGCTGTTTTCTTCCTTTTTTGAAAACCCCATGCGTCAGCTGTTTACACGCCAGAACAGACATGAATAAGCCGATGCCAGTTTAACCGTAAGCTAGCAAGAAATTAACATAGCAACAGGATTTAAATCCATGCCCCAGACCCCTGCCAATGACCAGCTTGTTCTTGTAGATGGGTCTGGTTACATCTTCCGCGCCTTTCATGGTCTGCCGATGATGACCCGGCCAGATGGTACGCCAATTAATGCGGTATTTGGCTTTACCAAAATGCTTTTAAAGCTGAAGGCGGATTTAAACCCATCTCATATTATTGTGATTTTTGATGCTGGGCGCGTGACCTTCCGCAATGAGATTTATGGTGATTATAAAGCTAATCGATCTGAGCCACCTGAAGAGCTAGTACCGCAATTCCCGCTTGTACGGATGGCGGCTGAGGCTATTGGCTTGCCATTGCTGGAAATGGAGGGTTTTGAGGCAGATGACCTTATCGCTAGCTACGCCCTGAAAGCTGAAAAACAAGGCATGCCGTGTTTGATTGTTTCCTCGGACAAGGATTTGATGCAGTTGGTGCGCGGCGATATTACTATGCTTGACCCAATGAAAAACCGGCCTATCGGCGCAGAAGAGGTGGTCAAAAAATTTGGTGTTACCCCAGATAAGGTGGTGGATGTGCAAGCACTTGCTGGCGATTCTACTGATAATGTACCGGGCGTTCCGGGCATTGGGGTGAAGACGGCTGCAGAGCTCATAAACCAGTTCGGCGATCTGGAAAGCTTGCTCGCTGGGGCAGAGAGCATAAAACAGCCAAAGCGGCGTGAAAATCTAATCAATTTTGCTGAGCAGGCGCGCATATCCCGCCAACTGGTCCTGTTAAAAGATGATGTTGACCTGCCGATAGATATTGCTGCCCTTACCTTTCAGAAGGCAGATGATGAAAGGCTGATGGGTTTTCTTGCGGAACAAGGATTTAAATCTTTAATAGCAGCACTTGGCGGAACCATGCCTGCCATAAGCCAAAATGCGGCTAGCCAAAATGCGTCAACTGGCGCATCAGCCGAAACCTCTGATGGCGCGCCAGATGCTATTATGCCGCCAGTTGTAGCGGAGACTGACTATCAGCTGGTCACTGATATTGCTGATCTTGAGCGCTGGATTGAGGAAGCACAAAAACAGGGCTTTGTTGCGGTGGATACTGAAACAAGCTCTCTTGATGCGGCGCGTGCCGAGCTTGTAGGGGTGGCCATGGCAACTGCCCCTGGACGCGCTTGTTATATTCCCTTGCGTCATGTTGGGCCAGGTACAATGCCAACAGATGGCACACCGCAAGGCGGGCTTGATTTTAGCGCTCCAGATCCAGAAGCTGTTGTTGAGCTGCCCCTTCAGCAGATAGATTTTGATACAGCGATGGAACGGCTGCGTGCATTATTTGCAGATCCGTCTGTTTTAAAAATTGGGCATAATCTGAAATATGATATGCATGTGCTTAGCCAGCCACGCAATGGCGGGCTAGAGCTTAGTCCAGTGGATGATACGATGTGCTTGTCATATGTGCTGGATGCAGGACGCTCTGAGCGGCATGGCTTGGACCCTCTAGCACTCAACCTCCTACATGTACAGACCATTAAATATGAGGAAGTATGCGGTAAAGGGGCAAAACAAATTTCGTTTGCTGAGGTCAGCCCCGAGACAGCTTGCGCTTATGCTAGCGAGGATGCCGATATCTGTTTGCGGCTTTGGATGATGTATCGTCCGCGTCTTGCCCGTGAGGCGGTTAGTAGCGTTTATGAACGCCTTGAGCGACCGCTTATTCCTATTCTGGCAGAGATGGAAAAGACAGGTATTGTTGTTGACGGGAATATTCTGCGCCGCTTATCGAATGATTTTGCCACCCGCATCGCTGAGCTTGAAGGCGTAATCCATGCGCAGGCAGGTACAAGCTTTAATATCGCTTCACCTAAACAATTGGGTGAAATCCTGTTTGATAAAATGGGCTATGAGGGGGGCAAGAAATCTAAGACAGGGGCATGGTCTACTGGCGCAGATGTGCTTGAAGATCTGGCAGCAAATGGTGCTGAAATTGCGAAATCAGTCTTGGATTATCGACAGCTTGCCAAGCTGAAATCCACCTATACTGATGCGTTGATGAAATCGATTAACCCTGATACGGGGCGTGTACATACTTCCTATTCAATGGTTGGGGCGTCTACAGGCAGGCTATCTTCTTCTGATCCAAATTTGCAGAATATTCCTATTCGCACGCAAGAGGGGCGGCAGATCAGAACTGCTTTTGTTGCGCGAGACGGGTATAAATTAATTTCTGCGGATTATAGCCAAATTGAGCTGCGTCTGGTGGCTCATGTTGCAGAAGAAGAGACGATGATGGCAGCGTTTCACAGAGGGGTGGATATTCACGCCCAGACCGCAGCAGAGGTCTTTAACGTTCCGTTAGAGACAATGGATTCAGAAACCAGAAGACGCGCAAAGGCGATTAATTTCGGTATTATTTACGGAATTTCTGGCTTTGGTTTGGCGCGCCAGCTTTCTATCCCGCAAGGCGAGGCTCGCGATTATATTAAGGCCTATTTTGAACGCTTTCCTGGTATTCGCGCTTATATGGACAATGCCAAGCAATTTGCTAAGGTAAATCATTATGTGGAAACATTGTTTGGCCGGCGTATCCATATCCCGCAAATCGAAGATAAAAATCAGGCGGTGCGCGCCTTTGCTGAAAGACAGGCTATAAATGCCCCTATTCAGGGCAGTGCAGCAGATATTATTAAACGTGCTATGATAAGACTGCCTGCAGCGATAAAGGCAGCTGGTTTGAATGCCGATATGTTGTTGCAGGTGCATGATGAGCTTATCTTTGAAGTGCCAGAAGCAGAAGCTGACACAGCGGTTGCTTTTATTACAAAGGTTATGGAAGAAGCAGCGGCCCCAATATTGGAGCTAAAAGTGCCGTTAGTCGCAGAGGCAGGCGTGGCAGATAGCTGGGCAGAAGCACATTAAGGATGTGTTTTTCAATAGCTGCAACTGCCGCATTTTTGCCGTAATCAGGCCGTGATTTGACCTTGTATATCGTTGAATATTAGCAACATATTATGGCAACATGCGATGTTTGGGTGATGCAATACCAATAAGAGGAGAGAGCGCGAATGGCCAATAGATTAGCCCTAGTGGATGATGATCAAAATATTTTAGCTTCTGTTTCGCTGGCACTCGAATCTGAAGGCTATGAGGTGGACACCTATTTTGATAGTGAGCAAGCTCTGATTGGCCTTATTCAACGCCCCCCCGCGCTCGCTATACTAGACATTAAAATGCCGCGTATGGATGGCACAGAACTGCTTAGCAAGCTACGCCAAAAATCAAGTTTACCAGTAATATTTCTAACCAGTAAAGATGATGAGCTTGATGAAGCCTTAGGCCTTGGTATGGGCGCGGATGACTATATAACTAAGCCGTTTTCGCAGCGTTTATTGCTGGCCAGAATTAAGGCTGTGTTGCGGAGGATTGGGCATGAGACATCGCCCGGACCAAAGGCAGATACCATCTCACATGGCGATCTTGTGCTGGACCCAGAACGCCATCTTTGTAGCTGGAAAGGGGTGGAGGTAAAGCTAACAGTTACTGAATTTTTATTACTTCAAGCGCTAGCCCTGCGTCCTGGTCATGTCAAAAGCCGTGACCAGCTAATGGATGCAGCTTATGGCGATTCTGTTTTCCTAGAGGACAGAACTATTGATAGCCATATTAAGCGCATCCGTAGAAAATTTCGTGCCCATGATAATAGTTTTGACCGAATTGAGACCCTCTACGGTATTGGCTATAAATATAAGGGCGATGCCTAATCAGGGCTTTTTGAATTTAGCGGGTTGAAGAAAAAGGAGGGCTATTATAGTGAGCGGGAAAAAGCGCTACTGGCCATCTTTTATTAGTCCGCTCTCAGCGCGCATTCTTGCTATTATGCTTCTGCCTTTGGCGCTATTTTTCATTGGCTTGTTTTCTATTGATCAATATCGCTCTGTACTGGTGCGTGCTGAATTTGACGCGTTGGAGCGTCAGGGTATGACGCTTGCTCGCTCGCTGGCGCTTGCGGAGGCTGACCGAACAGGAGGGATGGTTGCCACAAGAGAGCTATCGCCGCAAACTATGCGTCATCTTCTGCCGCTTGTGGGTTATGGCTCACAACTTCGAGCCCGTGTTTTTCAGCCACAAGGCCAGTTGATGGCAGATACCTTCCGGCGCGGCGACCGCTTTCCGATGACCCGTATTAGGCGGCGTGAGCCAGTAGATTTTTCCAATAGGTTTCGCGTTAAGACGGTTGGTGCCTTTAACAATCTGGCTGACCTGATTTCTAATCGTCCGCCTGTGCCAGTGATGAATTTGCGTGGCTTGCGTCATGCGGATGGTTTGCGTGATGTGCGTGCAGCGTTATCTGGGGATATTGTGCGCAATATGTGGCGCAATCCGCGTGGCCAACTAGTGCTATCTGTTAGTCTGCCAATACAGAATTTGCGAGTGGTGCGCGGCGCGCTCCTAATGACCAGTACAGGCGGCAATATTGAGCGGGAAATCGCGAATGTACAATGGGCCTTTGTGCAGCTCTTTATGGGTATTTTAACAGTAACCATTTTGCTAGGGCTGTATCTGGCGCGCTCTATTACCCGGCCAATTGTATTTTTAGCTGCTTCTGCAGATCGGTTGCGGCAAACCGGGGATATTCAGACCCCCTTGCGAGGCCTGCCTGAGCGTAAGGACGAAATTGGCCAGCTATCACAAGCCTTGAGCGATATGACCGCAGAATTACAACGCCGTATTCAGGCAACGGCTAAATTTGCTGCTGATGTTTCGCATGAAATAAAAAACCCGCTGACGTCTTTGCGCTCTGCTGTAGAGACGGTGGCGCGGATTGATAACCCTGAACAGCAGCGCAAATTGATGGATGTTATTTTAACCGATGTTAACCGGCTGGATAGGCTTATCACCGATATCAGCCAAGCTAGCCGTGTGGATGCAGAGCTAACAGGTCAAACCCCAGAGCCAGAGGATATCACGGCTCTATTGGAAAGCTGGGCTGAGGTGTCGCGCGCACGTTTTGGCCAGCATAGGCTAAGCTATCAGCCCTATAAAAAAGCCTTGATGGTGCGAATGTATAACACCCGCATCATTCAGATTCTGGATAATCTTCTAGCAAACGCGATGACTTTTCATGATGGCGAAGAGCCCATTATCCTTAGCGTCAAGCGGCTACGTGGACAGGTTCAGATCAGCCTTGCCGACAAGGGGCCTGGTCTACCAGCAGGTAAAGAAGAGCGTATTTTTGACCGGTTTTATACAGAGCGTCCATCATCTGAAGGGTTTGGCAAGCATTCTGGCCTTGGTCTGTCTATCGCGCGGCAAATTGCCATCGCTCATGGTGGCCAGCTAAAAGGGGCTAGTGATAAATCTGGTGGGGCGATTTTCACCCTTACACTTCCGCTAGCGGATTAGCTGTGAAGTTGCTATCCTCTGATCTATGAGCGATAGCAACAGTGAAAACGCATTAAATTCTGAAACGCATGGAAGTGCCAATGATACTGGTCGTCTGGTGATCGTAATAGGCCAGTCAGGTTCTGGCCATTCCACTGCGCTAGGTTGCCTTGAAGATGCAGGGTTTAGTGCAATAGATAATTTGCCACTTGCCCTTATTGACCAGCTCGTTGCGTTATCGGTTGAAACCGAAAAACAGCATATTGCGGTCTGCGCAGATTTACGCACCTCTGGCTTTGATGCTAAGGCAATTGAGCGGCTGGTAGGCAATTTACGAAACCGACTTGCAGATCAGTGCCAGCTGGTCCTGATAACTGCCCAGCCGCAGGAAATTTTGCGCCGCCATCAGGCAACACGTCGTCGCCACCCCCTTCAGAAAAGCGCGCCAAGCCTTGAGGCAGCAATAGAAACAGATCAAATTTCTGTGGATGCACTCCGTCACCTGGCTGATTTGCATATCGACAGCACAGAGACAACGCCAGTTGAATTTTGCAGTGCTTTATTAAGCCGTCTAGGGCTTGCTCAGCAAAGTCAGGCACAGCTTAACATCCTCAGCTTTTCCTATCGCCGCGGCCTGCCTTCTGCAGCAGATTTTATTTTTGATATGCGGTTTTTGGCTAATCCGCATTGGCAAAAGGAGCTGCGTGCGCAAACTGGGCAGGACAGCGCAGTTAAAGATTTTGTTCAAGCAGACGAAGCTTTTCAGCCTTTCATGGATGGGGTATCAGCGCTTGTCTCTGCCAGTCTGCCGCGTTTGCGCAGCGATGGGCGCGGGCAGATAACCCTTGCATTTGGTTGTACTGGTGGGCGACATCGATCGGTTGCTAGCGCAAACTGGTTTGCTAATTGGGCAGCGACACAGAATATGGTGGCACAGCTTTACCACCGCGACTTATAAGTTTTTGCATTATGCCTTGCTATTTGCTAACCAAGGGTCAGGATATTTACGGGGTGATGATTTTATGCCGCGAACAGGAGTTATTTTATGTCTAATGATTATGTGATTGCCGATATTAGCCTTGCTGATTGGGGGCGTAAAGAAATCGCCATTGCTGAAAATGAAATGCCGGGTTTGATGGCTCTGCGCGAAGAAAATGCAGGCGTAAAGCCGCTGGCAGGTGCGCGTATCGCCGGCTGTTTGCATATGACTATTCAAACAGCGGTGCTTATTGAAACACTTGCGGACCTAGGGGCTGATATTCGCTGGTCATCTTGTAATATTTTTTCAACCCAAGATCAGGCAGCAGCTGCCATAGCGGCGCGCGGCATTCCTGTATTTGCTGTGAAGGGTGAGACGCTAGCAGATTACTGGGAATATGTTGACCGTATTTTTGACTGGTCAGATGACGCGCCGGCTAATCTAATTCTCGATGATGGCGGTGATGCAACTATGTATATTCTGCTAGGTGCGCGCATCGAAGCAGGTGAAACAGTGCTGGAAAATCCGGCTACAGAAGAAGAGGAGTTCCTAAAAGCCCAGCTTCTGAAGCGGCATGCTGCTAGCCCTGGTTGGTTTACCCGCCAGAAAGATGCCATCATCGGCGTATCAGAAGAGACAACCACGGGGGTTCTGCGCTTGTATCAAATGGCGGAAAAGGGCCAGCTACCTTTCCCAGCTATAAATGTGAATGATTCTGTTACAAAGTCAAAATTTGATAATCTTTACGGTTGCCGAGAATCACTAGTGGATGGTATTCGCCGCGCCACCGATGTGATGTTGGCTGGTAAAGTTGCGGTTGTCGCAGGGTATGGCGATGTTGGCAAAGGCTCTGCTGCTTCGCTCCGTCAGGGCGGTGCGCGTGTTATGGTGACTGAAATTGATCCAATTTGTGCGCTTCAAGCCGCGATGGAAGGCTATGAAGTTGTCACTATGGATGAGGCTGCAAGCAAGGCAGATATTTTTGTTACCGCTACGGGCAATAAGGATGTCATCACGCTTGATCATATGCGTGATATGAAAGAGCGGGCTATTGTATGTAATATCGGACATTTCGATAATGAAATTCAAGTTGCCTCGCTTAACAACATGGCTTGGACAGAAGTCAAGCCGCAGGTAGATGAGGTTGAATTCCCAGATGGCAAACGCATCATTTTGCTAGCAAAGGGGCGTCTAGTAAATCTGGGTTGCGCAACAGGTCATCCTTCTTTTGTGATGTCAGCTTCCTTTACTAATCAGGTGCTGGCGCAAATAGAGCTGTGGCAGCGTAGCGGTGAGTATGAGCAACGCGTATATACCCTGCCGCGTCATCTGGATGAAAAGGTAGCTGCCTTGCATCTGGAAAAGGTGGGGGCTCAACTAACCAAATTACGCGAAGACCAAGCAGACTATATTGGCGTTGAACAGCAAGGCCCGTTCAAGTCTGAACAATATCGCTATTAAGGGTATTATTTCAGGCGGTGGGCGTGAGAGGGCAGTTATGGTAGAAGCTGACCAGCAGCATCACTTCCGCCCCCGGCTGGTCCACAATCTGGAAGCGATGCAGGATATAGGTAGAGGCCTAGCCACAAGGCTAGATGCCGGGGATATATTATGTCTGCATGGCGAGCTTGGTGCAGGTAAATCAGCCCTTGCCCGCGCGATTATTACAGGGCTTTGCCGCGATATAGATGATATCCCCAGCCCAACCTTCACCCTTGTTCAGCCCTATTTGGCAAAGTCAGGGTTTGAGGTTTGGCATCTTGACCTCTATCGTTTTGATCGTGAAGAAGAGGTGTTAGCACTTGGCATCGAAGAAGCCTTTTTTGAAGCTTGCTGCCTTATTGAATGGCCAGACCGTATCAAGACTTTGCTGCCAGATAGCGCCATGCATCTTTATCTGGGGTTTGGCGCGGATGAAGAAAGCCGGATTTTGAGTCTATCCATATCAGACGATCTTGCCGAAAATGAACCCCCAAATGATGCCCCAAATGGTGCCCCAAATGATGCCCAGAAAAAGCTGGCTTCTTGGCTTGCAGACATCTTAGATCAATAGGGCTTCCAGCTAATAGGAGATCGGTTTATACTTTTGCGTATGACCAGCATCTCTCCTCCTGTATCTCATCTCACCAGTGGCTATTACACCATACCAGCTGGCATGCCTTTTGCGCGGTGTCTGGCTAGCGGGATTATGCAGGCATTTGGGCACGGCGATAGTCTTTCTACAGTTCAGATTTTATTGCCCTCACGCCGAGCCGTGCAATCTGTGCAAGCCGCCTTTACTGAGGTAGCAAATGGCACGCCCTTATTGCTGCCAAAAATGTCCCCTATTGGGGATATTGAAGAAGATGGAAGTGATATTTTATCTTTGTCTTTGGGCGGTAATTCTAGTCCCGATACAGTTGCAGATATTACCCTGCCAGCGAGTATATCAAATATTGAAAAACAGCTCATTTTAACCCAACTGATAGAGCGGATGCCGCTTGCTGGGCAAGCTGTTTCTGCTGCGCAAGCAATACGCCTTGCCCAGTCGCTAAGTCATTTTCTGGATCAGATTTATCAGGCAGGAACGCCGCCCGAAAAGCTGCCCAAGATGTTGTCAAAGCAGGTACCAGATGACCTTGCTCGCCACTGGCAGGATATTTTGACCTTTTTGAATATCATTATTCAGAATTGGCCAGATATATTGCAGGATAGAGGCCTGCTTGACCCAGTTATCCGAAAGTTGAAACTTGCCGATCAGCAAATGACAAGCTGGAAGACTGCGCCGCCAGACCATCCCATTATTCTGGCAGGTTCAACCGGCTCCTTGCCTAAAACCCTTCAGATGATGGCGTCGGTAGCCAGTCTGCCTCGCGGGATGGTGGTGTTTCCGGGGCTGGAAAACCGTCCCTTTCCCGAAGCAGAACATCAAGCCATTATCGAGGATACAGGGCATCCTTTTCATCAGCTTTTAAAAACCCTTTCCCAACTGGATATTGCCCCAGAAGCAGTGCTTAGCTGGCCTATCAGAGATAGGAAAACAGATGCAGCATCTGAGAATCGCCGGCAATTTTTAATGCAAGTTTTCAAGCCAGCTCCGCTTACGCGGGAATGGCGGCGCATCCGCGAGACTACTCCAGATATGGACCAAAGCGCGATATCAGGGCTATCTCTGATAGAGGCTGATGATATCGGGCAAGAGGCAGATATTATTGCAAGCGTCATGCGCAAGACATTAGAGACAAAGGGGCAGACAGCGATGTTGGTAACCCCAGACCGAAAGCTGGCGCGTCAGGTAAGGGCAGCGTTGCTGAAATGGAATTTAGACATTGAGGATAGCGCGGGCACAGATTTAATTGACAGCCGTGTTGGGTCTTTCCTTGCCCTGATATCGGAATGGTTTGCCAGTAAAGGAAGTGCACAATCACTGCTCGCTTTGCTAAAACATCCACTGTGCTCTGCTGGTTTTTCTTATGCGCGTTACGCATCATTGGTGCGCGCGCTGGAAATGGCAGCGTTGCGCGGCTATCTGGCAGATAGCTCGATGGAGGGCATCAGGGCGCGGCTAAAAGCACAAAAAGAAAGCAAGGATTTATGCGTCTTTTATGAGCAGCATATCTTAACAGCTTTGGCGCCGCTGATAGCCCTGTTTGATGTGGTAAGCCCATCTTTAGCTATGCTAGCAGATGCGCATGGCCGCGCCGCTGAAATGCTGGCACAAAGCGATATCGAAAATGAAGCACTGCTGAAATTATGGGAAACCCCAGATGGCAAGCAAGCGGCAGCCTTGCTCGCAGAGCTAGCAGATACAGGCGGGAGTAATGCAATAAGGCATGCAGAATATGCAGCTATTTTCCGCGCGATTTGTTCAGGATATGTAGTGCGTAAAACATGGCGCAGCCATCCACGTCTTGCCATCCTCGGTACGGTGGAAGCGCGGATGCAAAATGCTGATCTGATAATTTTAGGCGGGGTGAATGAAGGGGTTTGGCCGCCGCGTCAGCAGGCAGACCCTTGGACAAATGAGAAGATAAGAGAAGCGCTTGGCCTGCCAGATAGGCGTTGGCGATCTGGACTATCCGCACATGATTTTTTCATGTTGGCCACACACCCTCAAGTGATGATAACCCGTTCTGCACGTGCTGATGATGCCCCCACCACCCCTAGCCGATGGATTGAGCGGATGCAAGCAGTCTTGCAGGCTGCTGCGTTAAAAGAAGGTTTAGTAACACAGCCAGATGATGATGTTATCGCGGCTATTTCTGCGCACCAGTCCTTGCCTGTAAATCCTGCGGCGATGCCGCGCCCATGCCCTGCTTTATCGCTACGCCCTAACCGGTATTCAGCAACTGATTTTAATCTACTTATCTCTGATCCCTATCAGATTTATGCGCGCAAGGTGCTGCGTTTGAACAAGCTGGAGGAAATAGATAAGCGGCCAGATAACGCGCTGAAAGGCAACCTAATTCATGGCGTCCTAGCCAGCTTCCTTGCTGCGCACCCAACCGGAGATTTACCAGCAGATGCAGCAGATTTGCTTTATCAGTTAGCTGAAAGACGCTTTGCCCCCTATCTTGTTCATCCACCTGTTCGTCTGTTCTGGCAAAGCAAATTTAGGGAAATTGCCAACTGGTTTTGCCAAAAAGAACAAGAACGCCGGGCGGAGGTGAAACAAAGTCTTGTTGAAGAAGCAGCGCGTATCAGCATAGCAACAGATGCAGGTGAGGTTGCGATTACTGCACGTGCCGACAGGCTAGATAATTTTGCTGATGGCCGTATCGCCATTATTGATTATAAAACAGGTTCTGTGCCAAGCAAAAAAGAGGTAGAGCAAGGACGGGCCGTCCAATTACTAGTAGAGGCGGCGTTGCTAGGGGCGGGCGCGTTTCCTTTTAGCCCTGTCTGCGATACAGAGCAAGAAGCGCCTCTAGCAAACATACACCTATTTTACTGGCAACTTGCAGGCCATCATGGCCGCATAGCAGATATATTGGAAGTCACCCCAAAGAGCTTGGATGTAGAAGATGTGCTAAATCAATTACAAGAATTGGTGAAGCATTTTAGCCGCGCAAAGACGCCGTTTCTGCCAGAGCCTGATCCGGCCTCTCGGCCAAAATTCTCAGACTACCGGCATTTGGCACGGGTGCGGGAATGGCGCCCGCAGGAGGTCAAGGATGACTGACCATTTGGTAAATGTTGAAGCGGCCAAAGCGGCAACCGCCCTGCAACGTGATGCGGCGCGCCCCGATCATTCTGTATTTGTTTCTGCAAACGCTGGAACAGGCAAGACACAAGTTTTGACCATGCGGGTTTTGCGCTTGCTCTTATCTGGTGCGCCGGCTGATACGATCTTATGCCTGACCTATACTAAGGCAGCCGCAGCGGAAATGCGCCACCGGCTAAACAAAGAGTTGTCGAATTGGGCAATTTGTGATGAGAGCGCATTATTAGACGCGCTAGGCAAACTGGGCATAGAGCGCGCTAGCCAGACACAGATTGACACTGCCCGCAGCTTGTTTGCGCATATTCTTGATCATGAAGATGGCCCCCTTATTGAAACTGTCCATTCTTTTTGTCAGTCGGTATTGATGCGCTTTCCCATTGAGGCTGGTATCGCCCCGCAGTTTGAGCTGATCGCCGAGCATGATCGCAATGTGCTGCTAACTGAGTGTTTTTACGCCCTGTTAGACGAAGCAAATGCCACGCCTACAAGCGCGCAGGCAAAGGCGTTCACGCGCCTTGCCGCACAGAGTGATGACGAGCAGATTTTAAAACGCTTGCAAGGGTTTTTGTCTAATAGATCGCATGCACATAAAATGGCGTTCGAGGTTGGTGCGCGGCCTGAATTTGAGGCAAGCCTGCTAGATGAGGCAGCGTTTTTCCCTCCAAAAGAGGTGCCAGAACTTACCCATGAAGTAATGGATGCAGTGCAAGCAGAACCGCTAGCAGCGATTGCCGTTATGCTTGGTGATGGCGGGGTTAATCAGCAAAAAAGAGCGGATAAAATTCGTTTCTGGCTAGCCCTTGATTATCAGAATCGCATTGACGAATTAGGCTTGCTGGCCAGCGCCTTTCTAACCCAAGAAGGCTGGGCGTTAAAAAAGGTGAGTGATAATAGTATAAATTCTAAACATCCCAATTGTGAGGCAATGCAAGCCCCGATAATGGCGCTGATGGAGCGCTATCAATCTTCTATCGCTAACGCCCTATGTTTTGAGCTAACGATGGCGTTGACTGATGCTGGCAGTGCGCTTTATCGCCGTTTCCAACAGGAGAAAAGCGCTAGAGGGATGCTAGATTATGACGATTTGATCCTGTTTACTACCCAGTTGCTGGAGCAAGAAGAAAAGATGGCTTGGGTTCGCTGGAAGCTTGATCGCGGCGTTAATCATTTGCTGGTGGATGAGGCGCAGGATACCAGCCCAGATCAATGGAAGCTTATCCGCTATATCAGCGCGCCGTTCTTTGACGATGTTAGCGAGGCACAAAAAGATGGCCAATCAGATGAAGTGCGCACATTATTTGCAGTGGGGGATTTAAAGCAGTCCATTTATAGCTTTCAAGGTGCACGCCCACAAGTTTTTGGGGCTAGCCGTGATGATTTTAAGCGCCGGTTGAACCAAGCTAAAAAACCCTTTTCTGAGATTGATTTCACCCTGTCATTCCGCTCTAGTGGGGCGGTTCTGGATTTTGTGAATAAGCTTATTGAGTGCGGCATCCACACCGGTCTTGGTGAGCGAAACCCAAAACCACATGCTATTTATCACAACAAGTTAGCTGGTTTGGTAGAGGTATGGCCAATCATCGAAACAGCACCTGCAGACCCGCCGCCCTATCTTAATTTGCCTGACTTTTCAGAAGGCGATGATGGCCCTTTGCAACAGGCTAGGCGTGTTGCCAGCCATATCAAATCATTGCTTGATGGCGCTGAGCAGGCACATTTTGGCAAGCCAATAGTCCCGCAAGATATTCTGATTTTATTGCGTAAGAGAGATAGCTTTTTTGCACTGCTTCGTGCGGCATTGGAACGTGAAGCTATTCCGGTAGCAGGTGCGGACAGGATGGCGTTAAAGAACCAGATTGAAATTTTGGATTTACTCGCCTTAGCCGATGCCTGTCTGCTGCCAGAAGATGATTTGCAATTGGCCTGTCTGTTAAAATCGCCGCTTATCGGTCTAGATGAAGACGCGCTGATGACGCTGGCTGCTAGCCGCGGGGATAAAAGCCTGTTTGATCAGTTAATGGTATATGATGGTGCATCTAATAGGTTTGGCGATGCGGCAGCTAAATTTCTGCAATGGCGCCAGCTTAGTCAGCAATTACCAGTCTTTGAATTTTTTAGTGCGGTTCTATCGCAAGGCGGGAGGAAGGCGTTTCATTGTAGGCTTGGTCATGCGGTGGATGAAAGCCTGGATGCTTTTCTGCAGCGCGCGCGCGATCATGGTCAAACAGGCCAACCTGGCCTTTCTCATTTCCTGAATAGTTTCCGGCAAGGCAATAGCGAGGTGAAGCGCGATATGGATAGTGCGGGGGCAGGCGTAGTCCGAGTGATGACTATTCATGGTGCAAAAGGGCTGGAAGCGCCGATTGTCTATTTGCCAGATATGCTGAGCGCGCGAATGCCATCTGACAGCCTTGTCACTACCGAAGAAGCTGTTTACTGGCCAGCGGGGAAACCAGAAAATGAGTATCTGGCAGAGCTAAAAATTGAGGCTAAGGACATGCGCGATCAAGAAGCAGACAGGCTGCTATATGTCGCCCTGACCAGAGCGCGCCAAGCTTTGTTTATTTCAGGCTGGAGCCGGAAGCGTAGTCGCGTTGAAAAAGATAGCTGGTATGTAAACACATTAGAGACAATTAAATCTTGTAGAGGTGCGCATGAGTTGGCAGATGGCACTTGGCGGCTTGCCTCTGGCCAGCCCGAAGCAAACAGCGAAGATATTGTAGAGGCGGCAGGTATCACACCAGCCCTGTCAAGCTGGTTTGAAAACTACCCAGCTGACGAGCCTATTCCGGCACGTCCCATAACCCCGTCAGATACAGGCCCACGTGATGCGACCATACCTTTTGGCACAGCCAGCCGAAAGGCTGCCTTATTGCGTGGTAGTTTTGTGCATCGTTTATTTGAAATCCTGCCTGACCTGCCAGCTTCAGACAGATGGACAGCTGCTGGCCGTATAGCTGAGATAATGGGCATGAGAGATACCGGATTTGATAAGCCTGCCGCCTTTAGTGCTGAGGAAATCGAAAACCTGTTTGAAGCGGTAGAAGAGGTGATGAATTTGCCAGAACTCTCTTCGTTATTTGGCGGCAACGCGCTAGCAGAAGCAGATATATCTGGGCTAGTAGGCGGAATGGCCGTACAGGGGCAGATTGACCGGATGGTTGTCTTGGAAGATAAAATAATCATTGCTGATTTCAAAACAGGTTTGCCGCCAAAAGAGTTAGACGACCCAGCACAAATCCCGTTAGCCTATCTTCGACAGATGGCGTTATATGGAGCGCTGGTTAGCCAAATTTACCCAGATCGTGAAGTGGAATGCTTACTTATTTGGACACAAATTATGAAGGTATCGTTGGTACCTGCGCAAATGCGCCAAGAAATGCTGGAGCAGCTGGTAGTAGCACCAGAAGGTATTTAATTTCCTCATTCACCTGTCTTTATGAATCATTTTTTGGCATTTTTTGATAAGCGATGCTAAATTGAAGAGCTTACCTTGATCTGGCCTTGGCGAATGCCTATGTTGAGGGGGTGGGCGAGGTCTAATATATCGCCAAAATGGAAAAATTAAGGGAGGCAAGCCAATGCCAACAGTCACCACAACAGATGCGGATTTCGAAAATGACGTATTGCAGGCAGAAAAGCCTGTATTGGTTGATTTCTGGGCAGAATGGTGCGGCCCTTGTAAAGCGATTGGCCCGGCTCTAGAAGAAATCGCTGATAGCATGGATGGTGAGCTTACTATCGCTAAGCTGAATATCGATGAAAATCCAGGCACGCCGCAATCCTATAACGTGCGCGGGATTCCTACCTTGCTTATCTTTAAAGGCGGTCAGGTTGTTGCAGAAAAAATTGGCGCAATGCCAAAATCTGCGCTGGAACAATGGATTAATGATAGTGTTTAACGCGCATTTTCAAAGATAATTTAAGACTGATTTTTACACGCTATTATTCAGAAGGTAACGAGTAAAGCGGCATCAATAGGCTATAGGCGCGCCCTAGTCAGGCAGGGTCTGGTTTTCGTCTAGCACGTGCCCCGCCAGATAGAGTGAGCCGCAAATGACAACTGGCGTCTCCGGCGGTGCGGTGTGTTTTATTTTAGCTAACGCATCTACAAGGGAATTAGCTGGCATGGCAGGTATGTTTGTGCGCGTCGCAGCCGCTGCTAATTCCTGAGCGGATAGGGCGGCTGGCTGATCGGAAATTTCCAGCGTATGAATATAGCTTGTAACTGGTTTTAATTGGGTTAGGAAGGCTTCTGGTGGCCGTGTATTCAGCGCGCCATAAATCACCATCCATTTTTGCTGGCTTAGGCTCTTTAGGGTATTAACCAAAGCTGCTGCTCCATGCGCATTATGCGCCCCATCGAGCCATAATGGATAATCAGCCCCTAAGATATCTTTTAGCTTTCCAGTTCGTAATTCTTGAATGCGTCCAGGCCATTTCGCCTTGCTTATCCCGTTAAAGGCAGCAGCGGTAAAGGCATCTGGCGTGGCTATTTTCATGGCCGCTAGGGCTAGGCTGGCATTTTGAACTTGATGCGTGCCTTGCAGGGCAGGGGCAGGCATCTTTATTTTTTCCCCCTGCCAGATAAAATCAAAGCTGCCATCATCACTTGGATAGGCGCTAAAATCGCTTCCTTCTTCGAAGATATCACTGCCTAGTTTTTCGGCTTCACTCATCAGCCCTTGGCGCGCTTCTGGGCTTTGCTGTGCCCAGATAGTAGGTTTTTCTTTGCGCATAATACCGGCTTTTTGCACCGCGATTTGGGTAATGTCAGTGCCTAGAAAATGTTCATGGTCACGGGCAATCGGCGTGAGTACAGATACAGCTGTATCCTCAATTATGTTGGTTGAATCAAATTTTCCGCCCAACCCTGTTTCTAGGATTAATATATCTGCTGGATGCCGGGCAAAGGCAAGGAAGGCGGCAATAGTAGTGCTTTCGAAAAAGGTTATTGGTGCTCCATCATTTACGGCCTCAATCTCGCTTAATATTGTAACCAGTTCTGTGTCTGAGATAAGCTTGCCTGCAAGGCGAATACGCTCATTAAAACGACAGAGATGAGGCGAGTTATAAACATGCGCGCGCAGCCCGGATGCTTCATACAAGCTAGCTAGAAATGCGCTGACCGACCCCTTACCGTTAGTTCCAGCAATATGAATTACAGGCGGCAGGTGGCGATGCGGACTCCCACATTTTTCTGACAAAGCCATAGTGCGGCCCAGCCCTAAATCTATGAGTTTGGGATGAAGCTTTGTCAGCCTATCAAGAGCGGCCTGCAATTCGGCCTGCAATTCGGCCTCCAATTCGGTTTGAGATGCGGTCATTTCGGTTCGCGCAAAATTAGGCGGCGCGCGCTTCCATTAGCATGGACAGGATTGCATCAATTTGCTGTTTTTGCTCTGTTCTAGCTACCACCATATCCACCATACCATGATCTTGTAGATATTCAGCAGTCTGGAAATCATCAGGCAGTTTCTCGCGCACGGTCTCTTCGATAACGCGCCGCCCTGCAAAGCCAATAATCGCACCTGGTTCTGCCAGTTGGATGTCGCCTAGCATCGCAAAGGAGGCAGTAACCCCGCCTGTCGTTGGATGGGTCAGCAGTACAATATAAGGAAGCTTAGCGTCCCGCACTTTTTCTACCGCCAGAATAGAGCGCGGTAATTGCATCAGTGATAAAATGCCCTCTTGCATGCGCGCCCCGCCCGAAGAAGGCACAACGATAAGAGCTGCCTTTTCTGTTACAGCTGTATCTGCTGCCAGCAATAGGCCATCACCAACTGTCCGGCCCATAGACCCGCCCATAAAACGGAAATCAAAGGCAGCAATGACTACTGGCTTGCCGCCAATTTCCCCTTTGGCAACAGCGATAGCATCTTGTGTGCCTGTTTTGGCGCGCGTTGCTTTTAGCCGTTCTGGATAACGCTTACTATCCTTAAATTTTAATGGATCATCGCTGCTAACAACAACCTCCAATGTCTCATAGCTATCTGCATCATAGAGCAATCTAAACCGCTCCTCTGGGGCAAGCGGGGTGTGATGGCCGCAAGTGGAACAGCAATTAAAGGCTTCCTGATAGTCCTTATGGAACAGCATCTGGCTACATGAGGGACATTTGATCCACAGATTTTCTGGCACATCCGAGGATTGCACCAACGCCTTAATCTTTGGCAAAACAGAATTCGTAATCCAGTTCATCTATCTATACTGCCTTTCTGATACGCGTTATTTTCGCTGCATCGCAGCAGACAGGCTGGCACAAAAGGTGCCAACATCGGCTATCAGCTTGGTATCATCTCCAGAGCTTACCGCATCTTCTATTTTCTGCACAAGAGCAGAGCCGACTACAACCCCATCAGCAATAGCGGCGACCTCACTGGCCTGCTCAGCAGAACGAATGCCAAAACCAGCTACAGCCGGAAGGTCTGTTTCTTCACGCAGGCGTGTGAAGGCTGAACGGATGCTGTCTGTTGCGGCGCTCTTGGTGCCGGTAATGCCAGCAATAGCGACATAATAAACAAATCCGCCAGCTTTTTTGATGACAACAGGCAAGCGATCGCCAAGGGTGGTTGGCGTAACCAGCCGGATAAAGCTAAGGCCTGCCTCGCGCGCTGCATCACATAACTCAACATCTTCTTCTGGCGGCAAATCAACAATGATAAGCCCATCTACACCAGCTTTATTAGCGGCGCTGATAAAGGCGTCCCGGCCATAGATATAAATCGGGTTGAAATATCCCATCAGAATAAGCGGCGTGTCGGGATGGCGCTGGCGAAAACTAGCTGCCATATCGAGGGTTTTCTGTAATGTCATACCCGCTTTGATTGCGCGTATACTAGCCGCCTGAATAGCTGGACCATCTGCCATAGGATCGGAAAAGGGCATGCCAAGCTCAATAAAATCAGCACCATTTTCAACCAAGCTATCAAGCAAGGCAGCAGAGGTTTGTGCATCTGGGTCGCCTGCGGTAACAAATACCCCTAATACCGCCCGATTTTGAGAAGCCGCTTTTTCAAAGCATTGTGAAATTCTGTTCGTCATGGATAACTTCCCTTTTGCCTACAGCAAGCCGCGTTCATCAAGAAGGGGCAGCACAGCTTCTAGGTCTTTATCCCCGCGACCACACATATTCAGCACAACAATTTTATCTTCTGCCATCTTCGGCAGAAGTGTCGATGCAAAGGCCAGCGCATGGGATGGCTCAAGGGCCGGGATAATCCCTTCAAGGCGAGAGCAAAGCTGGAACATCTTTAACGCTTCTTCATCTGTAGCGCTGACATAATTCACTCGCCCGATATCATGCAGCCATGAATGCTCAGGGCCAATACCTGGATAATCTAGGCCGGCTGAAATGGAATGCGCATCTTTGATCTGGCCTTCAGCTGTCTGCAGAAGATAGGTGCGGTTGCCATGTAATACGCCGGGACTGCCACCAGTAAGGCTAGCCGCATGCTGGTCAGTATCCAGCCCATGCCCTGCGGCTTCAACGCCGTAAATTTCAATTTCCTCATCATCCAAAAATGGGTGAAATAGCCCCATAGCATTAGAGCCGCCCCCGATACAGGCGATAAGCGCATCTGGCAGGCGCCCCTCTGCTTCGGTTATTTGCTCTCGGGTTTCTTTGCCAATAACAGACTGAAAATCGCGTACCATCTCTGGATAAGGATGGGGGCCTGCGACGGTGCCGATGATATAGAAATGTGTATCAGGATGTGCAACCCAATAGCGCAACGCCTCGTTCATTGCATCTTTTAAGGTTGAGGTGCCAGAAGTAACAGCATGCACTTTTGCCCCTAATAGCCGCATCCGGTCTACATTTGGTTTTTGTCTGCGCACATCTTCTGCGCCCATAAAGACTTCACATTCAAGATTGAACAATGCGCAAGCAGTGGCAGTGGCCACGCCGTGCTGACCTGCCCCTGTCTCAGCAATAATTTTGGTCTTTCCCATCCGCTTTGCTAGCAAAGCCTGACCTAGCACATTGTTAATCTTATGCGCACCAGTATGATTTAGCTCATCCCGCTTGAAATAAAGCTTTGCCCCGCCAAAATGCGCCGTCATACGTTCTGCAAAATACAAAGGTGATGGCCGGCCAATATAATGCTTCTGATAATATAATAGCTCAGATAAGAAACTCTGGTCTTTACGCGCCGCGTGATAGGATTTTTCAACATCCAAAACCAGTGGCATCAGCGTTTCGGCAACGAACCTGCCGCCATGAATGCCAAAACGACCATTGTCATCTGGCAAGTTACGATATGAGTTAGAAGCCTTTTCACGCATAGCTGAACGTTCCTTATGGTCTTTTGAATTAGCGCAATTTAAGCCGGTTACGCGGGGAGTTTACCTGAGTTTTGCTGCTTGTACAAAGGCAGAGATGGCAGATTTTGACTTTTCACCACGGTTTTTTTCAACACCGGACGAAATATCCACAGCGCGCGCATCTGAGATAGAGATAGCCTCTCTCACATTGCCTGCATTTAGCCCCCCCGCCAGCATCCATGGCGTATCATTTTTAAAGCCAGCTAGATACGACCAGTCAAAAGATGATCCCGTGCCGCCAGGCAGGCCATCACTATCTGGGCTAGGCTGGGCATCAAACAAAATCCAGTCTGCGAGCTCGGCTACCTCGCTAGCTTGGGCGATATCATTTGCGCTAGAGACGCTGATAACGGGCATTACTGGCAGGCCAAATCGCTGTTTAATCTCGGCAATACGTGCAGGTTTTTCATGGCCATGAAGTTGCAACATATCTGGGCGCGCATGGCTAATTATCGCCTCAAGATAAGCATCATCAGCATCCACCACCAACGCCACACGGCCCGGTCGTGATGCTGGGTCTAGCTCTTTATCAGACCGCTGGGCTAGTGCGGCGGCCGTGCTCAACTCTAAATGGCGTGGAGATTTTTTGAAAAACACCATACCTATCCAATCCACGCCCACATCAGCGCAATGGTGATAAATCTCAAAGGTAGATATGCCGCAGATTTTTACGGCCGATCCAGATGCTTCCATTTGTCTTTATCCTGTGCTTAAAAGCGCGCTTCTGAGCTAGAAGTTAGTGCGTTCATTCTAAAATGCCCAAAAAACTTGAAAATGCTGCCCCTGCTTATACGCAAATTTAGTGCACATCTCAATTCTTGCGCATATTTCAATTTTAATCTGTTCGCTCAAGCATCAGCGCATCATCAGATTTCTTTGCGGCTTCTTCAAGGGTTGCGGTAAGCTTGGCAAGCTGGCGGTCACGAGACCATAGACGGGTGCGTAAACTGAGCAGTTTTGCCCAGATAAAAATCCCGCCCACCAGCATGCCACTTGCAAACGCGATTAGAATAAATACCCAAATTTCGGCTGTAATATATGTACTAAATGGCCATAAGTGAAGAGAGGCTGGTGTATTATTGACCACCACAAAAGCAGCAATAAGCCCGCAAGAGAGCAGTATAATACTAAAATAAACCAAACGGGTGAGAAGGCGCATGGGATGCGATCCTGTGAGGCGGCCGAACAGCTATCTCTTTTTTATTTGTTTAGGCGCTCGCGCATACCCTTGCCCATTTTAAAAAAGGGAATGGTCTTTGCGTCAACACTTACTGCTTCGCCTGTGCGCGGGTTGCGGCCAACACGGGCTTTGCGTTCTCTTAAAGAAAAAGCACCAAAGCCGCGGAGCTCTACCCTGTCCCCTTTTTCTAGCGCTTCGGTGATCGTGTCAAAAACAGTGTTGACCAACTGTTCTAGATCCCGGTGATATAAGGAAGGATTTAGTTCGGCTAAACGCGCAATCAGCTCTGATTTTGTCATGTTTAATGCCTTTTATAAAGCTGAACAATTATCATGATCATGCCGATTTCTCTATCTAGCGTCAAGGATTATAGCGAAAATCCTAATTGTTAGGCAAAAATTAAAAAAACACCCACTATCAGCAAGATAGCAGGTGCCTTTATTTTATTTAAAAGCGGGTCTGGCAAAGGCCAGTATTCCGCGGCTTAGAGTATTTGTTGACTTACTCCGAAGAATCCTCTTTTTTCGCCAGTGCTGCACCAAGGATATCCCCAAGGCTGGCACCACTATCTGAAGAACCAAAATTCTCCATCGCGCTTTTTTCTTCTTCAATTTCACGTGCCTTGATAGACAAGGTCAGCCCACTAGTCTTTTTGCCAAACTGGGTGACAATCGCATCCACCTTCTCATCAACAGCGAACCGTTCTGTGCGTTGCTCAGAGCGCTCACGTGATAAATCGGCACGGCGGATAAAGCCAGTCAGGTTTTCGCCAACCAGAACATCAAGGCCATTTTCATTGACGCCTGTAATGGTACAGGTAACGAGCGAGCCCTTGCGATATTTGTCAATTTCGCCGGCATAAGGATCATCAGACAGCTGCTTGATACCAAGCGAGATGCGTTCTTTTTCCATATCGATCTCAAGTATTTTAGCAGAGACCTTATCGCCTTTGTTAAAGCCTTCAAGTGCGGCTTCGCCAGTGCTTTCCCAAGAAATGTCAGACAAATGTACCAAGCCATCAATATCTTCGGTTAGACCAACAAAGATGCCAAATTCGGTGATATTGCGAATCTCGCCTTCAATGATGCTACCAACTTGATGGGTTGTTTCAAAATCTTCCCAAGGGTTTGCTGTGCACTGCTTCAGGCCAAGTGAAATGCGGCGCTTAACCATATCCACGTCTAAAACCATCACTTCGATTTGCTGGCTGGTAGACACGATCTTGCCTGGATGAACATTTTTCTTTGTCCAGCTCATCTCAGAGACATGCACCAGACCTTCAACACCTTCATCTAGCTCAACAAATGCGCCATAATCGGTGATATTGGTCACGCGGCCGCTAAGCTTGGCCCCGATAGCGAACTTCTCTGCAGCATCTGACCATGGGTCTGACTGTAACTGCTTCATACCAAGTGAAATACGCTGTGTTTCAGAATTGAAGCGAATAACCTGTACATCTACAGTTTGGCCAACTTGCAAAGCTTCTGATGGATGATTGATACGCTTCCATGCGATATCGGTCACATGCAACAGGCCATCTACACCGCCTAAATCGACAAAGGCGCCATAATCGGTGATGTTTTTAACAACCCCTTGCAGAACTTGACCTTCTTGTAAGTTAGAAACCAGCTCGCTACGGGCTTCAGCGCGGGACTCTTCGAGAACAGCGCGGCGCGATACCACAATGTTGCCACGGCGGCGGTCAATTTTCAAAATCTGGAAAGGCTGCGGTGTACCCATTAATGGGCCCACATCATGGATAGGCCGTATATCGACCTGACTACCTGGCAGGAATGCGGTAGCGCCTGATAGGTCAACAGTAAACCCGCCTTTTACGCGGCCAAAGATAACACCAGTAACCCGCTCTTGGGCTTCAAACGCATTTTCAAGCAGAATCCATGCTTCTTCGCGGCGTGCTTTCTCGCGGCTGAGCATCGCCGCACCATCGCGGTCTTCCATACGCTCAACATACACCTCAACCGTATCACCGAGCTGGATTTCAGCATCCTGACCGGGGGCAGCAAATTCTTTTTTAGGCACACGTCCTTCAGATTTCAGACCGACATCAATGGTAACATGGTCATCTGAGACGCCAACAACGATGCCTTTGACAACGCTGCCTTCAATAGAGGTATCTTCTGCAAAGCTTTCTGCAAGAAGATCAGCAAAATTTTCGGACATTACGTCCGCTGTTTGGTTTTGTGACAAGAATGTTCTCCGTAAATACGCCGAAAGTCAGATGCCTGATTTTTGCGGTATCTGAATTTATCCCCGTGCTGGTTCAGGGTTTTGGCTTCCTCTGAAAGGGGGATGAAAAAATCCCCTGAAGTCTGTTTCACTAAGTTCAAGTGAAAAATCTAGCGGCGCAACTATGCTATCCAGTATCAAAGGTTAATTTAAATAAACAAGCTAAGATTAGGTTCAGAGGCCATTTGCAGCTTGCGGTTCATGCTCACTATCCAGATGATCCAGACAGATCGCCAAGACTTCTTCGGCATTCTTGTCCGAAGAGTCAATAAAAAACGCATCACTCGCAGCAATTAGCGGTGCAACTGTGCGATTTTTGTCACGGCAGTCCCGTTTAATAATATCTGACAGTACTTCAGAGAAATCGATATCTTCGCCGCGCGCTTTTAATTCTAGGTGGCGTCGGGTTGCACGAATATCCGCAGCCGCATCAATAAAAAATTTAGCATCTGCATCTGGCAAGACAACAGAGCCGATATCCCGCCCATCCAAAACTGCCCCTTTGCCATGTGGGGGTTGCTGTGCAAAATCACGCTGTTTTTCTAGCAAGCTGGTGCGCACCTGCGGTATTGCTGCCACTTTTGAGGCCAGCTCCCCTATTTCTGAGCTTCGCAATTCCGGCCCAAAGTTTTGTGATAGGTCAAGCCCTTCTACCAATGCCTTTAGCGCATCATCGCAAGCAGTCTCTAAATCCAAGTCTGCCTGCTTCACTGCAAGCCCTACCGCACGGTACAGCTGGCCAGTATCAAGATGATCTAGACCAAGACGCATCGCAAGGGTTCGCCCTAACGTGCCTTTCCCAGAAGCAGCTGTTCCATCAATGGCAATGATCATTAAAAACTCTCTTCTTTATCAAAACCCTTTACCAGCTCTATTAGCTGGCTTTAACCTTGTCTTAGTATAGGGTATAATTTGTTTAATGTTTTTCACAGTTACGTGAAGCTATATTTAGAGCTCCACTCTGGATTTTAAAGCTTTACTCCGGCTTCCAGATGCGCCCCGCTTTTGTTCATAATCGCCGCAAAATCTGGAAAGCTTGTTGAAATGGTCGCCACGTCTAGCATGGTTATAGAGTTTTGTGCAACCATCCCCAGCACTAAAAATGACATGGCAATCCGGTGGTCATGTTGTGAGGCTATCGTTGCACCGCCTTTGATGGCACCAGCGCCGATAACCGTCATGCTATCATTTGTCTCGGACACCTCTACCCCGCAAGCCTTAAGCCCCTCTGCCATAACCGAAATTCGGTCTGTTTCTTTCACTCTCAATTCAGCCACACCTGGCATATAGGTTTTGCCCTTTGCACGCGATGCTGCAACTGACAGGATGGGATATTCATCTATCATAGAGGCAGAACGCTCTGCTGGCACCTCAATGCCGGACAGCTGGCTTGATTTAACGATTATATCACCAACATCCTCACCGCCCTCTATGCGCTGATTTTCAATAACAATATTCCCGCCCATTTCCTGTAGCGTGGTGATAAGACCAGTCCGCTGCGGGTTCAAACTGATGCCGGGTAGCCGAATATGGCTCTCATCTGTGATTAGGGCTGCCACTATTGCAAAAGCTGCGGATGAGGGGTCGCGCGGTACAAAGATATCTTTTGCATGCAAATCAACCTCACCTTCAAGGGTGATTCGGTGGCGGCCATCTTCTAGCATCTCACGGGTCAATTTAACCCCAAAATGAGATAGCATCGCCTCACTATGATCGCGCGATAGATGCGGCTCAGTTACAATAGTTTGGCCTCGTGCATTTAGGGCGGCGAATAAAATGGCTGATTTGATCTGTGCTGAAGCAACAGGCATTTCATAGGAAAGTGGCAAGGGGGGCTGTGCACCGGTAATGGTCACAGGCAGATAGCCCTTTTGATCGCCTTCTGGCGTATAGGCAATTTGCGCGCCCATCATTGCCAGCGGATCCGTGATGCGCTTCATTGGCCGCTTGCTGAGCGAGGCATCACCTGTAAAGACAGCTGATATAGGCTGGCCAGCTACCGCGCCCATCAAAAGCCTAACCCCCGTGCCTGCATTACCAAGGTCTAGCGGGGCTTTTGGGGGTATAAAGCCGCCTGTGCCGACCCCGTTAATAGTAATGATGCCCGCATCAGAAGTGATGGTAACGCCTAGCGCACGCACAGCCTCTAAGGTAGACAGAACATCTGCGCCCATCAACAAGCCTGATATTTTTGTCTGGCCAATGGCCATGCCTCCCAAAATAAGGGCGCGATGCGAGATAGATTTATCGCCCGGGATCAGCATCTCGCCAGATAGGCCAGAGACAGGTGAAGATGTCAGCGTTTCAATGTGATTATTCATATCCAAGGGTTGGGCCAGACCGCCCATGCAAATTATTTAAACTTCGTATTTTTTAGGTTTGCTGTCTTACACCGTATTTTTGTATTTCGCAAACAGCCAGCAGGTATTTTTCAAAAATTACCTGCCATTTACCTACCATGGTCATACTTTATCCTCTAATTTGGTAAATAATTCACCATATTTGAATAAAACTGCCTCAGCTTGCTTGATAAATTTATTTTTGCCTTTAAAAAACTTTTGACAGAAGGCAGGATTTGCGTTTAATCGCTCGCAGTTAATTTTTTTTTCAAGGACAAAAAATATGGCAAAAGCTGAATTGGGTCATAAGCAAAGATGCGGATCATGCGGCATTAAATTCTATGATTTGAATAAAACGCCCATTATTTGCCCCAGCTGTCATACAGAATTTGATCCAGAAACCCTGCTGAAAAGCAGACGGGGACGCAGCCCAGCCAAAGTAGAACAAAAAGCTGCTACGCTTGGAGCAGAAGAAACAGAAGAAGAAGAAATTATCACCGAAGCAGATGATGATAATTTTGACGATGATGATGTACTGCCAACCGAAGATGAGCCATTGATTGCTATTGCAACTGATGATGACGAAGAGGAAGCAGAAGGCGGTGCAGAACTTATCGATGTGCTAGATGATGAGGAGCCGCTTGTCACAGGGGATGATTTAGATGATGAGGAAGAGGATAGCTAAGAGGGGGTATCCCCGCCTCATCACGCCTTGCTTTTCGCTTGCATCTGATTGCGGGTCTGTGTAAAAAGCAACGCATCCTGTTTGGTATTTGGGGCCATAGCTCAGCTGGGAGAGCGCTACAATGGCATTGTAGAGGTCGTCGGTTCGATCCCGATTGGCTCCACCAAACAAGGGAATATCTTTTCCACGAAAATCACTACATCTAGCCGGATAAGCAGCATCGCAAAAACCGCCTTTAAATGTGATAAAAGCTTCATTAACGAATATCTGTTCTGCAGAGCAGGCTTAGATGGTAAAGCGGTCGCCTAGATAGACTTGGCGTACACCGGCATGGCCAACAACTTCTGATGGGGTGCCTTCCATCATTACCGAGCCATCATGGATGATATAGGCACGGTCAACAATATCCAGCATTTCGCGCACATTATGGTCAGTGATTAACACACCCAGACCATGGCCCTTCAGTTGCGAGATTAAATCACGGATATCCGCAACGGCAATCGGGTCAATACCTGCTAAAGGCTCATCAAGCAGCAGAAAAGCTGGGCGGGCGGCTAATGCTCGTGCTATTTCTAGGCGGCGACGCTCCCCACCAGATAGATTTACCGCCGGCGTATTACGCAAATGGCCAATGCCAAATTCGGCCATCAGCTCTTCAAGCATCGCATCGCGCATATCTAGTTTCTTTTCGGTAATTTCTAGAACTGACAGGATATTTTTTTCAACTGTCAGACCGCGAAAAATACTCGATTCTTGCGGCAGATATCCAACCCCCATACGCGCGCGCTGAAACAAAGGTGTATCGGTGACATCCATACCATCCATGAAAATGACACCCTCATCACACGGTATGAGCCCAGAAAGCATATAAAAAGTTGTGGTTTTACCCGCACCGTTTGGCCCTAACAGTCCAACCGCCTCACCGCGTCGCACGCTGATCGAAATGTTGCGCACAACACGTTTTTGGCCAAAATATTTGCCAATGCCGCGCGCTTGCAATCCGCGATTTTCGCTGACCAGTCGCAGCTGGTCGGAATTGGGTGTTTGTGTGTTATCCATTTTGTGCGGCATGCTGCCTTAAAGGTTAGTTTTTTTAATTATCTGCCTATTTGAAAATAGACGCCGGTAAAGGCAGCCAGATAATTATAGCTTAACCTATTGTTTTGTTCCTGTAAAACGTCCCGATACCCGTCCACCTGAATTAGTGGACAACATTTTGCTGATTCCGGTTTCAAAATCAATTTCTGCCTTATCCCCAGATAGCTGATTGCCGCCATCCAAAATCGTTACATTGCCAATCAAAGTGGCCTTATCTTCGAGGCGGTTATAGTCCATCTTATCGGCAGATGCACGCGCGCCTGAGGCTTGTGTAACGGTGATATTGCCGCGCGCTTCGATACGTTCAATATTATCCTCAGCACTCAAATATAGCTGCACATCATCCCCTTTTAAGTGGCGACCATCGCTAAGCTTTATCTCTGCTGCCTCGCGCAAATGCACACGCCCCTTATTGCGCTGAAAATGAATATCTTTATTGGCTCTTGCTTTACCATCAGGGCCATCAATGCGGGCATTTGGCCCTTCGAGCTTATAGTCATTTGTATCTAGCTGATAGCTAAGACGGCTGCCAGAGCCTGTATGTGCAGCATCGGCAAAGCGGACATTGCCATTGGCAAAGATCTGCGTAATGGTGCGCCCCGAAGATGCGGCATCATAAAAGGCCTTTAGCTCATCTGCGAAAATTTCCTGATTTCCTTGATAGGCATGCGCATTGCCGCGCGCCTCATAAAATCCTTCCTTCTGATTCCATTCAAGGCTGGTATCAGCATTGACAATCATATCCGCAGCTTGCGCTGGAAATATAGCAAAGCTGGCGATAAATGCGGTGCGCAGTAGCATTTTTAGGAAGCTGGATTTCATACTGTTACCTACCATTATTTTATTTAAACCCTGATCAATTTTGCTTTAGCTCAACACGGGATTTACCGGTAAACTTAATCACCTCCCCATTGTCTGTTGCATGCATGCCTTGTGAGGTAAGGAAAATGTCCGGCCCTTCCAGAATAACAGGTTTGTTGCTTAACATCTCGCCCTTGCCAATAAGCGCAACTATTTCCTCACTTTTCAAAGTAAGATTCTGTTTTGCTTGATAAATATTGACGTTCCCACTCATATCTAGCCGCCGTTCTGTGGCATAATATAAAGCAGAATTTGAGGATAGGTTGGTGCGCCCATCACTTTCAGAAGAGACAAATCCATCTGGCTCATACAGCACTACCAGCCCCTTTTCATCAGCAGATTCTACCGCACGATCAGCGTTGATAGAAAATTCCACCCCATTTTCGGTCGTGCCAGAATAGCGGGCGCCAGTCATTTCCAACGTGCCAGTAGGCTGTGTGCTAACACTCTCAAGGCTAATCTCAATATTATCGTTGTTCTGAAAAAAGCTTGTCCACCCTACAATGATGCCGCCAATAATTATGGCAACTCCTAGCAGGATAAGGCTGAGAGACACTGGCAAGCCTGAACGCTGTGGTTTCTGCAAAGCAGTTTCGGTGTCAGCCTCTGCTATCTGAGGGGTGAAAATATTTGTCTTTGCTGGCTGGGTGTCTTTCATGATGCGTCTCAGAACTAGTGATGAAAGATATCAAGGGTCTCAAAGCCGGCCATATCTAAATCTGTGCGTGTAGCCAAAAAGGCAAAGCAGGCTTGTGCCATAGCTAGCCTATCTGCACGCGTCAGCATTGCGCCTAGCTTATCCCTTAATTGATGCAAATATAGTACATCGCCAGCAGCATATTTTTGCTGTGCTTGGGTCAATTCTTCTGCCCCCCAATCCGAGGATTGCTGTTGTTTGGATATCTCTTGTCCCAACAATTCGCGGCAAAGCTCTGATAAGCTATGCCTGTCCGTATAGGTGCGGCAGAGTTTGGAGGCTATTTTAGTGCAAAATACAGCCCCGTTTACAGGCCCGATATGATGTTTAAGCATAGCCAGATCAAAGCGGGCAAAATGAAATAGTTTTTCTACCTCTTTATCCGCTAGCAGAGCTTTTAAATTCGGACATGGCTGCATCTCGGCTGCAATTTGCACAAGATGCGCTTGTCCATCGCCTGCAGATATCTGGACAAGACATAGCCTATCGCGCCCTAAATTCAGTCCCATTGTTTCGGTGTCGATGGCAATGCTTGTGCCTAAATCCAGCTCATCTGGCAGGTCGTGTTTGTAAAGATGTATATTCATCTCAGTTTCTTTGCTCCTAGCTCGCACCCCGATATACTCTTGGTATACGCTTCTTGATATACGTCTATTGTGTCGGTTTGTAGACCGAAATGATATCCTTTTTTTCCGGCCGCCTGCGCGGGTTTGGTTCTTCAATTTTGTGGCCAATATAAATAAAGCCAGCAAATTTATCTGTTTGTGGATTGCCGCCCAGTTCTTTTAAAAGCCTATCATTCTGTGCATACCATTCGGTAACCCACTGCGCCCCATATCCGAGCGCCAGCGCGCCATGCAAAAGATTCATGCAAAGCGCACCTACCGATAGATGCATTTCCCATGCCGGAATTTTAATATGTTCTATGGGTGTGGAAATAACCGCTAATACCAGGCCGGTGCGGGTAAAACGATGGCGCTCAAATGTCAGCATTGCCTCTGTTGCCTCTGCATGCTGGGCGGCAAATTCAGGGGCTAGAATATGCTGGCCTAGATGCCGGCCTGTTTCAGGGGTAATAACACTAATACGCCATGGCCCTAGCACGCCGTGATCCGGCACACGCAAACCACATTCCAGAATCGCGTCAATATCCCCTTTATCCACTGGCTCAGCGTTTAGGTTTTTAATCAGGACAGAGCGCCTGTTTTTTAGGAATTCTGTTATATCATTCATGGGTTTTTCCTATTTGATAGGGCTTGTATTTAAAGAGCAGATAATAGGGTAAATAATCTTCGTAATAGCAGGAATGAAGCCCAGAATATAGGGGCTTGCTTGACATTTTTATAGAACAAAGGCAACACTCGGCTATGTCTGAAGTACAACCGAAATCTATCTTGTCAGAAGAGGCCGCAATGAAATTGCGTGCCGCCAGCTTGCGTCCCACCCGCCAACGTATCGCAATTGCTGAACGCTTGCTGGATGGGCGGGCGCGCCATGTTAGCGCAGAACAATTGCGTGATGAGCTCGTTGCTTATGGTCAGCCTATGGCGCTTGCCACCATCTATAATTGCCTGCACCAGTTTGAAGAAGCTGGGCTGTTGCGCCCAGTGCATCACGCTGGTGATGCGGTGCTTTATGATACGAATTTAGGTGACCACCATCATTTTGTGGATGTAGAGACAGGCGAGCTTATTGATATCGATCCGGGTGAAATTTTAATGCCGGAACTGCCAGAACTGCCAGATGGGTTCGAAGCAGAAAGCATTGAGCTGACGGTGCGACTAAGGCGCAAATCTTAAATCTTTATTTTCTAGTCTCAAATCTTTTTTTCTAGTTTAGAATCATTCTAATTTTCTTGACCTTATTTTTGCACCCCGCTACGCTTAGCAATAGGTAGAGGGAAGAGCTTTCTGACTAGCTGTTAGCCGAAATTTTGTCGTCTTTAATCTTGTCATCTGCCAAATAGTGTTATCTTTTAAGTTTTTGACCATTCAAATTCGTCTGAGGAGACAGTTATGAACACCCAGAACAAGTGTCCGTTTATGCATACGAACCTTGAAGGCACCACAAATAAGGATTGGTGGCCTAACCAGCTTGATGTGAGTTTGCTGCGTCAACATGATGCGCGCTCCAACCCGATGGATCCTGATTTTGATTACCGTGAGGCTTTCAAAACACTGGATTACACTGCGCTGAAAAAAGATTTGAATGACCTGATGACAGATTCGCAAGAATGGTGGCCAGCAGATTACGGCCATTATGGCGGGTTCTTTATTCGCATGGCTTGGCATGCTGCGGGGACATATCGGACAACTGATGGCCGCGGTGGCGGCGGTACAGGCGCGCAGCGCTTTGCCCCCCTAAATAGCTGGCCAGATAATGGCAATTTGGATAAAGCACGCCGTCTACTTTGGCCAATTAAGCAAAAATACGGCAATAAGATTAGCTGGGCTGACCTGTTGATTTTAGCCGGAAATGTGGCGATTGAATCTATGGGTGGCAAGACTTTTGGGTTTGGCGGCGGCCGGCCAGATATCTGGCACCCTGAAGAAGATATCTATTGGGGTAATGAGGGCGAATGGCTGGATAATAAGCGTTATCGCGGCGAGCGTGAATTAGCAAACCCGCTAGCAGCTGTGCAGATGGGTCTGATTTATGTGAACCCAGAAGGCCCAGACGGCAATCCAGACCCGCTGGCAAGCGCGGTCGATATCCGCGAAACCTTTGCCCGTATGGCGATGAATGATGAAGAGACAGTCGCGCTAGTTGCAGGCGGTCACACCTTTGGTAAAGCACACGGCGCCGGTGATGCCGGTCTTGTTGGTGCAGAACCAGAAGGTGCGCCAATTGAGCAGATGGGGCTTGGCTGGATTAGCGCGCATGGCTCTGGTAGCGGCCGCGATACTATCACTAGCGGTATCGAAGGGGCATGGACAAGCAATCCAACAAAATGGGATAATGGCTATTTTGATCTGTTGTTCGGCTATGAGTGGGAGCTAACAAAAAGCCCTGCAGGTGCCCAGCAATGGCAGGCTGTTGGCCAGAAGCAAGAAGATATGGCACCTGATGCCGAAGACGCTTCATTGCGCGTCCCAACCATGATGACAACCGCTGATATGGCGATGCGTATGGATCCAGCCTATGAGAAGGTTTCACGCCGTTTCCATGAAAACCCAGATGAGTTTGCCGATGCCTTTGCGCGTGCTTGGTATAAGCTAACGCATCGTGATATGGGCCCACTTATTCGTTACTTAGGGCCAGAAGTACCGTCAGAAGAGCTGATTTGGCAGGACCCAATCGAAGCGCCTTCTTCTGTACCTAGCGATAGCGATATTGCAGCTATTAAAGCACAGATTGCCGCTTCTGATCTAACCACCTCTGAGATGGTTACTACCGCATGGGCAAGTGCTGCAAGTTATCGCGGTTCTGACATGCGCGGCGGCGCAAATGGGGCACGTATTCGTCTTGCACCGCAAAAGGACTGGGAAGTTAATCAGCCAGACCAGCTGGCCCGTGTATTGGACGTTCTAGAAGGCATCCGCAAGGCGTCAGCCAAAGATATCAGCATGGCTGATATGATTGTTCTGGCAGGTAATGTTGGTGTTGAGCAGGGGATTAAGGCTGCTGGGTTTGATGTGGATGTACCCTTTACCGCAGGGCGCGGGGATGCCACACAAGAACAGACAGATGTAGACTCCTTCGCAGTATTAGAGCCACTCGCCGATGGTTTCCGTAATTATCAGCAACAGGCCTTTAGTGTGAGCGCAGAAGAGTTGTTCCTTGATAAAGCCCAGCTGCTGACCCTAACGGGCCCAGAAATGACTGTGCTGGTTGGTGGCTTGCGTGTGTTGGGTGCCAATTATGGCGGCACCAACCATGGCGTCTTTACTGAAAATGAAGGCAGTCTGAGCAATGATTTCTTTGTCAATCTGCTGGATATGAAAGTTGTTTGGACAGCAGCTGGCAATGATGTCTATGAAGGGCGCGATAGAAAGACCGGCAAGATAGTGCGCACCGCAACGCGGGTGGACCTTGCCTTTGGTTCAAACTCTATCCTGCGGGCTATAGCTGAAGTATATGCACAAGATGATAATAAGGAAAAATTTGTCAAAGACTTTGTGGCAGCTTGGGTAAAAGTGATGGAACTAGACCGTTTCGATATCGCTTAAAAACCTATCTAATTTCTAAATTAAAGGCAGCGCTTTTGAAAAAGGTGCTGCCTTTTTTTGTTGTTCAAAGCGTGCGATGCTGAAGATAGGGATTGCCAAGTGCAAGACCAGCTCCGGTCAGACCAGGCTCCTTTATGGTGATAAGCCAAATCGGCACAGCAGCGATATAATCTGTAAAAATGCCATATTCAGACAGGCGCGCGGTAAAAGCGCTATCTGCAAAATATGGCAATAAACGCGGGATAATGCCGCCAGACAAGTAAACGCCTTGGCGCGCGCCTACCATCATTACCACATGCAACACAAAATTAGATAAGCTATTCAAGAACAGGATAACGGCCTGTCTGGCTAGCGGATTATCGCTGGCTTGGGCTGTGATATCCGCTGCAGATAGAGGCTGTGATTTGCTGGCATAATAACGATAAGTCCGCTCTAGGCCGCGCCCGCTTAATACATCCTCAAAGCTTACAGTGCGACCTGTCTCGCCAGCAATAAATTGCATCAATGCTTGCTCGTCTGCATCGCGCGGCGCGAACGGCACATTACCGCCTTCTGCTTCTAGGGCACGCCATTCAATTTCGTTGCTTTCTGGGGTATGAAGCGGGATGAGGGCGGACATGCCGAGCCCCGTGCCAGCGCCTAGAATAGCAACAGGTGTTCCGGCAAGGGGCGTGCCTTTTCGGATGAGATGTTTTTCGGCTGCCCCAAGGGCAGGCGGCAATAATGCCTGCGCGGTAAAATCATTAATGACCGTCAGCTGCTCTAGCTTTAAGGCTTGTTTCAGCTCTGCTTTGGAAAAAGACCAGTTATTATTGCTCATCGATACAAAATCTGTTTCCACAGGGCCAGCTACGGCCAGTGACAAACGAGAGGGCTGAATATCTATTTTCTTGCAATAAGCTTTGATCGCTATCGCAAGAGAGGGAAACTCATTGGTCTTAAAATAGCTAATCTGATGCAGGCGATCGGCGCTATTTGATGGGTTCTGCCAGAGGGCAAAACGGGCATTCGTGCCGCCAATATCTGCAACTAAATCAACCATAAATATTTCTACTCCTTTGAGCCGGGTGCCGCGCGCTGCCTTGCAAGCTGAACTTCACGCCGCACAATATAAAAGGCTGAGCCAAAAATAATACTCGCCCCTATCCATGTCCAGATGTCACTAAATTCAGCAAACATAAGCCAGCCTATAAGCGCGGCAAAAGGCAGGCGTGCATAATCTAGGGCGGCGATGAAGGATGCGTCTGCCAGCGAATAGGCCTTTGCCAGCGCAAAATGACCAAAAAAGGCGAACGGTGCAAAGCCTCCTAGAACAAGGTAAAGCTCGAGCGGAAAGCCCTCCCAAACAAGCAGGGCGGGTATCAGTGATGCTGGCGTCATAAACAGATGTGATAAAAAGACAATCATCAAGGGGCTATCTTTGGCGGTCAGATGTTTGATAAGCAGCATCGACATGCCCATCATCATTGCCGAGCCAACCGCCAGTAAATGCCCCATGCTAAGGTCAATAAAGCCTGGCCGGACAATCACAGCAGCCCCAAATAGGCCGACCATAATCGCCATCCAACGGCGCACTCGCACCTTCTCACTCAGAAATAAAACCGCACCTACCGTGGTGAAAATAGGGGCAAGGAAGCTCAGTGCAGTCTGGTCTGTTATAGGGATTATCGAAATGCTGCTAAACCAAAGCCACATCGCGCACATACCCACAAAAGATCGGAGTAAATGCGCCTTTATTTGGGGTGTTTTCTTTAGGTTTAAGCCCGCCCGCATCGCAAAAGGCAGAATAAGGACCAGTGCAAAAAACAGCCGCAGGAAAACGGTTTGCGCAGGGTGCATCCCAGCATGCGCGGCATAGCGGCCAAGAGCCGCAATCATCGTCAAACTAAAACAGCAGAAAAACATCCATATAACAGCTTGAACTGTGCTGGAAGCAAAGAGTGACACTGGCTTCATGCGCCAATTTCCCTCAAGCTGGTAATGTCAGGACAGGGGCGCTTTGTTTGTGATGTGGTTGCAAAAAGCTGCTCAATAGCCAGCGCGATGTTTAAAATCTTTCTATCGCTTCCAGGTGGACCTAGCACCTGAATACCAAAGGGCAGGCCATGTTTATCTAAACCGCAGGGAATAGCCGCCGCACAAGCTAGGGCCATGGTTGGGCGATAGGTCAGGGCGAGCCAGCTCATATAAGTCGGCATAGGCGTGCCGTCAATTTCGCTCACCGTCCAGTTTTCATGGGCAAAGGGCGGCACTGAACAGGCAGGGGCGATAACCGCATCTACTTCCTCAAACATAGCCAGCCAAGCTTTTGCGATTTTAGATTGCTGGCTATGGGCCAGCGCGATATCTGCTGCATTATAGGCCAGCCCGCGTTCTACATTATCGATAACAAACGGGCCTAGATGGTCTTTATGCTGGCTGACTTTCTGGCCATGGGCAGCAATGAAATTCACCCCGCGCAATACCTCAAACGCATTATCAGCGCCGTCAAAATCAGGATGACCATCAGGCGTATCAAAGGCTTGGCTGCGCAGAATTTGCATCTTTTCAGCAAAAAGCTGGCGGTATTCAGCACAAAGTGGCGCGCCATCTAAATCGTCTGAAAGCAGGATTGTTATGCTGGATAAATCTGCAGCTTCAATCGGTAATTCTAAGTCGTAATCAACCGCCACAGAAAAAGGATCGCGCCTATCTGCACCAAGCTGGGCACGCAGCAGCAAATCTATATCGCTAATGTTGCGGGCCATTGGGCCTAATACCGAAAACGGGGATAGGCTAACCGGCTTATCTTCGGCTGGGATGGTGCCTGGGCTAGGGCGAAATCCGGCCACCCCGCAAAATCCAGACGGGGTGCGCACAGAGCCGCCATAGTCAGAGCCTGTTGCCAAAGCCATCATGCCGGTTGCCAGCCCTGCCGCTGCGCCACCAGAAGAGCCGCCAGAGGTCTTGCTAATATCAAACGGGTTGCTGGTAACACCAAAAAGCAGATTGCGTGTATTCCCGCCAGCCCCAAATTCAGGCGTGTTTGTTTTGCCAATAATAATCGCGCCTTCACGGCGGAGAGCCGCAACCGAAGATTGGTCGCGTTCAGGAATATTGTCGGCAAAGAGTTTTGAACCAAAGGTGGTGCGTAGCCCCTTTGTTATTTCTAGATCCTTCACCCCTACAGGCAGGCCATGTAATAGGCCAAGCTCATCGCCTTCCAGCACCGCTTTTTCAGCTGCCTTGGCTTCAATGCGGGCAGCTTCAAAATTATCCGTCACAATAGCGTTCAAAATTGGATTTAGGGATTTGACGCGCGCGATGCTAGCTTCGATTAGCGCCACAGGTGACAGCTCTTTTTTTCTGATTAGCGCTGCAAGCTTAGTTGCTGGCAGGTCTAACATCTCATCATCTTTATCCATAACACCTGCCTATCTTTTTAATGCCCAGTTTTCTTTTTTTGCCTAGGTTTCTTTTTTTTGCTCAGCCTTTTTATTCTTTTGCTCTTTCCTAACTCTGTTTTTCATCGCGAAGGGCTGGCAGACCTACACCAGTTGCCTCAAATCCGCCATCAGCGGCCAGCACTTGTCCAGTGATATAGCTTGCCCGGTCCGATGCTAAAAAGAAAATTGCCTCAGCTATCTCACGATCTTGCCCATAACGGTTTAGCGGTATCGCGTCATGATAAGCGTCAATAATATCCTGTGTATGAACAGCCATGGCCAGCTTGGTGCGTACAGGCCCTGGTGCAATGCAATTTACCCGAATACCAAATTCGCCCAATTCAACCGCCTGCTGCAGGGTGAGTTGCATCACACCTGCTTTGGAAGTGCCATAAGCTACCCGCAGGGTTGAAGCGCGCAAGCCAGAAATAGAGGCGATATTAACAATCGCGCCGCGTGTATCTTTCAAGGCGGGGATAGCCGCTTGGGATACAAGAAACACCCCATCTAAATTGGTGGCCATAACCTTGCGCCACCGCTCAAAATTAGTTTCTTCGATAGGGCCAAAATCAGCGATGCCAGCATTATTTACCAGCGCGTCAATCTGCCCTGACCAGCGAAGCGCATCGGCTATCATGGCTTCTACCGCTTTTGGCTCAGAGATATCACAGACGAGCCCTATCCCATTTTCAAACGCTTTCGTACTTTCTGCTAGCGCTTCTGCATCCCAGTCAACCAGCACAATCCTCCAGCCAGCTTCATGCATCAGATGGGCGGTGGCTAGCCCTATGCCTCTGGCCGCCCCTGTAATGATAACTGTTTTGCCAACCGAAGTTTTTTTATTTTCCATTGAGGTCTCTCTTTTAAAAGATGTGACAGCCATTTTTAAATCCTAGATTTTTCAGATACGGCGAAGCAAGAAAAATCACTGATATATCAGATTCTTTCTAGTTATTGGCTAGTCAAGAATTTTTACACTGCTAGAGTTATAGGACGCTTGGATTGACATTTATATTTGAACATCACGATAAGGGCATATTTGAACATCACGATAAGGGCTTTGTATCTGAAATGAAATTAACGTTGCATCATATTAATTTATCTACCCAGAAGGTCGAAGAGATGGACCAGTTCTATCGCGAGGTTATTGGTCTGGATACTGAAACAAAGGGTCTGCCTGTGCTAGAGAAGAAAAAAGGCTATGCAGGTGATGTGGCCTTTGTCAGTGATGGACATATCCAAATGCATCTAGCCGCCAAGGATATTCATGCAAGCTTTCGAACTGGCCAAATTGTTAATCCGGTTTCAAATGGGCATATTGCCTATCGCACAGACGATCTAAAGGGTTTTATGGCACATCTAGATAAGCTTGGCGTACCTTATTCTGACTGGGGCGACAGGGCGGTAGCTGGCTGGCATCAGATTTTCTTTTATGACCCAGATGGTAATGTGATCGAAGTGCATCAAATCACTGAACCTGACGAGAACCTTTAACGAGCTAGAGGCGTTTATTATGCAGGACGGGGTGGTAAAAAAAGGGGTAAGGCTGGGCGTAGATATTGGCGGCACCTTTACGGATGCGGTGCTAGAGGTTGCAGGTTCCCGCTATTCCACCAAAGTGCTGACGACCTATCATGCCCCAGAAGAAGCAATATTGGACGCGATGATGCAGGTCTGTGCGAAAGCCAGCATCCAGCCAGAAGATATCGAGCAGATCATTCACGGTACAACATTGGCGACCAACGCGCTTATCGAGCGGCGTGGTGCGAAAACTGCCTTTATCACGACGAAGGGGTTTCGGGATGTTATCGAAATGCGCACCGAAAGCCGGTTCGAGCAATATGACCTGAATTTGAAGCTTCCTGACCCTCTTTTGCCGCGAAATCGCCGCTATGTCATTGAAGAGCGGGTTGCTGCCTCAGGCGAAGTGCTGGTTCCGCTAGATGTTGCCGCTACAGAAAAGCTGGCAGATAAACTGGCAGAGGCGAAATATGAAAGTATCGCTATCGGCCTGTTACATGCTTATGCAAATGACCGGCATGAACAGAAAATTGCTGATATTTTGCGGCAGCGTATGCCATCAGTGCTGCTATCTCTATCTAGCAGCGTATCTCCGCAAATGCGGGAATATGAAAGATTTAATACCACGATTGCCAATGCCTATATACAGCCCTTGATGAAGGCCTATTTAGACAGGCTAAAAGGCAGGCTGGAAGAGGCTGGCGCGGCTTGTCCTGTATTTTTGATGCATTCTGGCGGCGGAATTATATCGCTGGAAAGTGCGGCAGCCTTTCCGGTGCGGCTGGTCGAATCTGGACCGGCAGGTGGGGCAATCTTTGCAGCAGAGGTAGCCGCAAGGCATCAGCTAGATAAGGTGTTGTCCTTTGATATGGGCGGCACAACTGCAAAAATCTGTCTCATTCAAGGGCAAACCCCGAAAACCGCAAGGGTGTTCGAAGTGGCACGAAGCTATCGCTTTAAAAAAGGCTCTGGCATGCCGATTTCGATACCGGTTATTGATATGGTGGAAATAGGTGCTGGTGGAGGCTCGCTAGCGCATGTTGATAATTTGCGGCAAATTCGCGTAGGGCCAGAAAGTGCGGGCTCAGAGCCCGGCCCCGCCTGTTATGGGCGCGGCGGTACTCGGCCTGCGGTGACAGACGCTGATCTTATCATGGGCAAGCTTGATGCGGATAATTTTGCTGGCGGGACCATACAGCTAGAGCCGCAAAAATCTGCTGACGCGCTTATTGCCCATATTGGGGATGTGCTGAATATGGATGCTGGTGAGGCTGCCTGGGGGCTTGCGGAGGTGGTGGATGAGAATATGGCCAATGCCGCACGGGTACATGCTATCGAAAATGGTGAGGATTTATCAGAATATGTCATGATAGCCTTTGGTGGTGCTGCACCGTTACATGCAGCCCGCCTATGCGAGAAGCTGGGGATTGCGCGTTGTCTTGTACCCAAAGGAGCCGGGGTTGGCTCAGCTATTGGCTTTTTATGCGCGCCTTTCAGCTTTGAGGCAAACCGATCTGTCTTTATGCCGATGCGTGCCTTTGAGCCTGCAACGATAAAGCAGCTTTTTGTTGATATGCAAGACGAAGCCACCAAGTTTGTGCGCTCTTGTGATGGCACCGCACAGATAGAGCTCGAATATAAAATATATATGCGCTATGCCGGGCAAGGATGGGAAATTCCTGTCCCGTTAGAGGCAAGGGACGCTGATAATCCTGATGCGGCACGTTTTCTGGCGCGTTTCGAGGAAGATTATAAGCGGCTGTTCGGGCGCATTGTTCAGGGGATGGAGGCTGAAATTACAGTCTGGTCTGTTAATGCTTTCACCCCAACTACGCCGCCTGCCCGGGCACAGGCACCAAAAACGGTAGAGCCAATTGAAACTAGCCAGACCCGCGCGTGTTTTGATCCGGCATTGGGGCAAGCGGTGGAAGCCCAAATAGTGGGGCGGGATGCGCTGGAGATGGGCAGGGGCGTTGAAGGGCCTGCCCTAATTGTTGAGGATGAAACTACCATTGTTTTGCCTGCTAGCCGTTCTGCCAGCGTAGCATCGGATGGTACAATAGACATTCAGGTAAAGGGGCGCGGGCAGCAAACCAAAGCTTGAGCACTTCAATAGGACAGGAGAAGGCAGCGATAAAAGCGCCTTAATCAAGGGATGAAGATTTCAAAAGTTGCCTATCAGGTTATGTGGAACCGGCTCATTTCTGTGGTGGAAGAGCAGGCACAAGCGCTGGTGCGTACCGCCTTTTCCACTTCTGTGCGGGAGGCAGGCGATCTGTCCGCTGGCGTCTATAATGATAAGGGCGAGATGCTGGCACAGGCGGTAACTGGCACCCCTGGCCATGTAAATGCCATGGCAGATGCGGTACCGCATTTTATTCGCCGGATTGGCCGGCAAAATATGTTTGCGGGCGATGTATATATCACCAATGATCCTTGGGAAGGCACGGGTCATTTGCATGATATAACAATAGTGACCCCGTCTTTTCTTGAAGGTCAGCTGGTTGGGTTTTTTGCCTGTACTGCCCATGTCACTGATATAGGGGGGCGCGGTTTTGGTGTGGATGGCAATTCTGTCTATGAAGAAGGCTTATATCTGCCGGTGATGAAATTTGCCGATAAGGGCGAGGTAGATAGCACGCTCGTGCAAATGATAAGAGGCAATGTGCGTGAGCCTGATCAGCTTATCGGTGATATTTACGCGTTGGTGACCTGTAATTTGGTCGGCGATCGCCGCTTGCAGGATATGATGGCAGAGTTTGGCCTGACTGACCTTTCTGGCATTTCAGAATTTATTCTGGATAATTCACGCTCAGCGACGTTGGAATGTATTAATGCGCTAACCCCGGGCGTTGCAGAAGGGGCGATGCGTATTGATGGCTATGCGCAGCCTATTGACCTGAAAGTAAAGCTGACCATTGAAAAAGACCGTATCCTCAGCGATTGGGAAGGCACTTCTGGAGTGGATAAAAAAGGTATTAATGTGCCGCTTGTCTATACCAAAGCCTATGCTTGCTATGCGCTGAAATGTGCAATAGCTCCGGATATTCCCAATAATGCGGCCTCACTAGCGCCATTTGAGATTACTGCGCCAGAAAATTCCATTGTGAATGCGCTGCACCCTGCACCTGTCGCATTGCGGCATATTATCGGCCATATGGTGCCAGATACAATATTTGATGCGCTTGATAAGCTGCTGCCAGACAGAGTGCCAGCAGAAGGGGCGGGATGTTTATGTAATTTCCAGCTGCAGCTGCGCCCACGCCGTGATGCGGCGGCGCCGCCTGAAGCGCGCCATGCTGAAGTGCTGATTTTCAATTCTGGTGGATCAGGTGCACGCCCCACGATAGATGGTCTGAATGCAACCGCCTTTCCATCTGGGGTGATGACGATGCCAGTAGAGGCGACCGAGCAGGTGGGCCCAGTGATTATTTGGCGCAAAGAATTGCGTGCTGGCTCTGGCGGGGCCGGCCAATATCGCGGCGGCCTTGGCCAATTTATGGATGTAGGGGCAGCAGAGGGGCATGAGTTTTATCTACAAGCCATGTTTGACAGACTTGCCCATCCAGCGCGTGGGCGCCATGGCGGGATGGCTGGTGCGCCAACCCTCATTGCCCAAGATGATGGCACCGCAATGCGCGGCAAGGGCAAGCAATTTGTGCCTCATGGCCGGGTTGTGCAGATGGGCTTTCCGGGCGGGGCGGGCTATGGGAAGCCAGAAGCGCGGTGCCGCGATGCGGTACGACGTGATTTAGCCTATGGTTATATTACATCAGAGCAAGCAGCAGAAGATTATGGTTTAAGCGAGGATGAAATCGCTGAAATTCTGAGCCTAGCAAGCAGCGGTGCTGATTTTTAACCTCTTTTTGGTTATGGTTAGCTATACCCTGCTGATTCTAATCCCGTTTTCCCTGACTAGAGGCTGATTCTGTTGAATAGTTTAAGTAATTTTTAAGAAATGAACCTGTTCGACCATAGAAGTTTTTAGAGTTTTTTCTTTCCAATTCTGGCTATGCCAGCTGAAAACAAGCACGGCAGCCCCCCCTAAAACGGCAATTAAAACGTAAATTAATAGCCTTTTTGCGCGCTCGCTTAAACCAGAATTAGTGATTTGTTCCATCGCCAACCAAGCAAGGCCAGCAAGGGCTAAAAACGCAATTCCTCCGACAAGAACAGTATCTTCAAGCATAGCTTCCCTCTCATCCTGATGCGTGAATTTGAACCTTTTATGCGCACAGATTAGACAAGCTTTAGTAATCTGCCTAGTTAATTTCGGCGTATAGGTGGTAATGGTCGATATCTCGCTTCTGTTAAAAAGTTAACAAAAACTTGCCAACAGAAAAAAATAGAGTAATATCGGTCGCTAACGGGGAGAGGTCTGTCAGGACGGGTGTTCTGGCAGGGATAAAAAGTAGGACGTTCTAGAACGCGACGTTTTGGGGAGTGTCCTATGTCAATTAAAAAACTTTTTAAGTTCACTGCACCTGCAGCTGTACTTTCAATTATGCCTGCAATTGCTCAGGCAGCTAACTTGGAATCTGACGATTTCGTGGGTATCAGCTTCTGGCTGATCTCAATGGCTCTTGTAGCCGCTACAGCTTTCTTCTTTCTTGAAACACAAAGAGTTGAAGCAAAGTGGAAGACCTCACTTGTTGTGTCAGGTCTGGTAACACTGGTTGCCGCAGTACACTATTTCTACATGAGAGATGTGTGGATTGCGACAGGTGATACACCAACAGTCTATCGTTACATTGACTGGTTGATCACAGTGCCATTGCTGATGATCGAGTTCTATCTGATTCTGCGTGCGATTACCAACGTATCAGGCGGCGTTTTCTGGCGCTTGACCATCGGTACATTGGTCATGCTGATCGGTGGTTACTTGGGCGAAGCTGGTTACATGAACGTAACGCTAGGCTTTGTTATCGGTATGGTAGGTTGGGCATACATTCTGTATGAAATCTTTGCTGGTGAAGCTGGCAAGATCGCAGCAGAAAAAGCCTCACCTGCAGTGGCTTCAGCCTATTCAACAATGCGTTGGATTGTGACCATTGGTTGGGCGATTTATCCACTCGGCTACTTCTTCGGCTACATGGCCGGTGGTGCCGACATGGAATCACTGAACATCATCTACAATCTAGCTGACGTGCTGAACAAAATTGCGTTCGGTGTGATTATCTGGAATGTGGCTGTGTCACAGTCAGAAGCTTCTAAGTAATCTATTAGCAAGGCAGGGCGCCCCAGCGGGCGACCCTGCTTTGCGGCCTTTCGCCAAATACTTAATTTATAGATTTAAAAATATAGTAATTTAATTAAGGGTGAGGGTGATGCCAGAGACCTTTAACAGCAATTTCGAGCCTGCCATTGTCAGCAGAGACGTCACGCCGCCCCTTTCTGATATCTCACAATCTTTATCAGATTTCATTATCAGCCGCTTGCCTGATACCAGCCATCCGCTTGGTAAGCCAGCACATCATCATTTCAAAAAAGCTGGAAAACAGCTGCGTGGGCGCATGGCGCTTACCGCCGCTGATTGTTTTGGTGTGCCGCAATCTATATCTATGCGTTGGGCAGCCGCTGTTGAAATATTGCATAATGCCTCGCTCGTCCATGATGATATTTGCGACGGCGATATGGTGCGACGCGGAATGCCATCTGTGTGGGCACAATATGGCAAGGATACAGCCCTTGCGCTAGGGGACTGGCTTATCGCGCTCTCATTTGAGCTGGCCTCAGAGGCAGCATGCATTGGTCAGACACCAAAGCTGGTATCTGTACTTTCGCACCATATGGCTGCGACTACCACTGGCCAAGCATTGGAATTTGCCATTGATAGCTATCCAAGCTGGTCAAAATATATGGATATCAGCACAGGCAAGACAGCACCTTTATTTGTAGCCTCTGTTGAAGGTATTGCTCATTTGGCTGGACGCAATGATGTGATAACACCCTTGCAGCGTTTCTTCACAGCCGCTGGTGGATGCTATCAGATAGCCAATGATATGCTGAATGTTATCGGCAAAGATGGGGCAGCTAGCCCAGCATCTGATCTATTGCGGCGCGCACCAAATGCGGTGATTGTAATGTTCCGAACAACCTTGGATAGGGAACATGCGGCTGAATTTGATAGCTGGCTTGCTTCTGGGAGCGAACATAACGCGCTGAACTGGCAAACCCGTCTGCGCCGCTCGCCTGCGCTTTCTATGACATCCTCTGCCTTGATGAGCATGTTTGATGAAGCTGAAAGCTCATCTGATGCCCTGCCGTCAGATTGTCAGGCGATAATTACGCCAATTAAAGCGCAATTGCGCCATGTCTGTAGAGATCTTGTTGCAGATAACAGCTAATTGCTGTCTAAGTAATAAGGTAGTTACAGGGGCAATTCGTGCCTACAAGACCGGCTTTTTTAATGATTTTAACCCATATTAGGGGGAGTGCAGCTTGCCATGGATGACATGGGCACATTCGATGCGTCTGAGAACACAACACATTCGCTAGTTATTGGTGCTGGTTTTGGCGGCATTGCGGCGGCATTGCGGATGCGTGCCAGGGGGCATAAAGTTACCCTGATAGAACGTCTTGACGCGATAGGTGGGCGGGCGCAAGCCTTTGAGCAAGGCGGGTTTCGCCATGATGCTGGGCCTACTGTTATTACCGCCCCCTTTCTTTTTGATGAGCTTTTTGCCCTATTTGACGAAAAGCGTGAAGATCATCTAGATTTTCGCCCTCTAGACCCATGGTATCGTTTTTACTTCCATGAAGGGTCAGAATTTGATTATCGCCCGTCCCTAGAAGATACCCACGCTGAAATTGCGCGCTTCTCGCCAGAAGATATGAAAAATTATGATCGCCTGATCAGCACTTCCAAAGATATCTTTGATATTGGGTTTAGTGAGCTTGCAGACCGGCCTTTTACCCGCTTTGGCGCGATGTTAAAGCAGATCCCGCAACTTTTGCGGCTGAAAAGCTATATGACGGTTGCACAATTGGTAAATAGCCATATCAAGCATCCGCTTTTGCGTCAGGCGTTTTCTATCCACCCGCTTCTGGTGGGCGGTAATCCATTTGATACAACCTCCATTTATGCGCTTATTCATTATCTAGAGCGTAAATGGGGTGTTTATTTCTGTATGGGCGGTACGGGTAAGCTGGTGGCTGAGTTGGAAAATCTGATGCGCCGGCAAGGGATTGAAATTCTGCTGAACACCGATGTGCGTGAAATTATGGTGAGCCATGATAGCAGCAATAAGGTGACCGGCGTTATCACACAAGACGGAACGCAGATTAGTGCAGACAGGATTATCTGTAATGGCGATCCGCCAACCATTTATGCGGAAATGCTGCCCGCCCATAAGGGCAAGCGTAAAAAAGCACTTCCCGATAAGGTGACCCGATATTCAATGGGGCTTTATGTGCTGTTCTTTGGCACCAAGAAAACCTATCCCAATATTGCGCATCACACGATATGGATGGGCAAACGGTATAAAGAATTATTGCATGATATTTTCAATCGCAAAATTCTAGCGGATGATTTCTCACTATATGTGCATCGCCCAACAGCAACCGACGCTAGCTTTGCCCCAGAGGGATGTGACAGCTTTTATGTGCTATGTCCAGTGCCGAATCTGCAAGGCAATGTTGATTGGGAACAAGAAGGACCTGCCTTACAGCAACGTATTGTTGCCGCGCTTGATAAGACTATTATGCCGGGTCTTACTGAACATATCGTTGAAGATTTCTATATGACGCCTGAAGATTTCAAAACGCGCTATCGCTCGATGCATGGGGCTGGTTTCTCCATTGCACCAAATTTTACACAATCTGCTTGGTTCAGATACCATAACCGCGACCCGCATTTAAGCAATCTGTATTTCTCGGCAGCAGGTGCGCATCCAGGGGCTGGCATGCCGGGTGTGCTATGCTCAGCCAAAGTGGTTGACAGGCTGGTAGGCGAGGAAGCTGGTGAGGCTGCAACGCCTGAAAAGGCTGGCTAGGGGTTGGTGAATAAGAAGGGCTACTGGTAGCAGATAGACAAAAAATGGGCCGGCACGCAGAGAATAAAAACAACATAGATGCACTGAACGTGCTGGCTAAAGGTGGCCGCAGTTTTTATTGGGCATCGCATTTTCTAGGCCGTAAGACAGCCCATGATGCGGCCCATCTCTATGCTTTCTGCCGCACAGTTGATGATTTGGCTGATGGGGATATTGAAAATGGCGCGGCGCGACTAGCGGCCATTAATGACCAGTTAAGCACGTTGGCAGCCGGTCAGAAACCGGTAAATCCAGATGCGGCCTTGCAGGGATTTATGCCAACACTTATCGCTTGTTCTGTGCCGATACGCCCTATTCAGCATTTGTTGGACGGGTTGTTGTTTGATCAAGGCGAGGTTCTGCTAACCTCAGAAGATGAGTTGATAAAATATGCCTATCAGGTGGCTGGCACAGTGGGATTATTAATGTGTCCAGTTTTAGGCTGTCAGGACAGACACGCCTTTTCCTTTGCTGTGGATATGGGTATCGCTATGCAGCTAACCAATATCGCACGCGATGTGCTGGAAGATGCAAAGATGGGCAGGCGCTATCTGCCGGCAAGCTGGGTTGGCCAGCTATCCGCAAGTGATATAGTGGCGAGTGCGGATGTATCTGATAGCATAGAGGCGGAGCAGATTAAGGGCGCGATAGATAGGCTGCTAAGCCTTGCAGACACCTATTATGCAAGCGGTCGCAAAGGGCTTGTTTATTTGCCGATGCGCGCCCATATCGCTATCGCGGTTGCTGCTAATGTTTACCGCGAAATTGGCCAGAAATTGCGCCGTCACCGCCTAAATTGGGCACAGGGGCGCGTGGTCACGAACAAAGTTGAAAAGGCGATAGCAAGCTTTGGTGCAGGCACAGGCCTGCCGGCCAGAATAGCAGGCGCTAAACCTGTCTACCGTGCTGGCCTTCAAGCCTCTTTACAAGGGTATCTGGAGCTAGAAAATTTATGAGCGGTCAGGCACAAATTTCTATCTGGGGGGCTGGTTGTGCGGGGCTGTCGCTCGCTCGTAAGTTAAGTGCCCAGATAAGTTCGGGGGATATCAAAGCCCCTGTTAGTCTGCATGGCCCGCTTAGCCCTGCTGCAACAGATAGTCATATTTGGGGATTCTGGCAGACAGATTGGCTGTCTGAGCCAGCCAGCCTGTCCAAGCAAAGCTGGAAAAGTTGGCAGATAATCACGCAGCAAGGGCGGGTAACACAAACCAGCCAATCCCACCCTTATCACGCGTTGGATAGCGCCATTTGGTTGCAGGATTGTGCTGACCGTTCAGAGGGGAAAATTAGTCGAAGTGAAGACGCGCCTGCACGCTCAAAACAGGGGCTGATTTTTGATAGCCGCACGCCAGAGGTGCCAGAAAACAGCCTGCTCCAGCATTTTACAGGAATTGAGATTAAAGTGCCGCGCCCAGTCTTTGATGCATCGGTGCTGACTTTGATGGATTTCAGATGTGATCAGTCACGCGGTATTCATTTTATATATTTACTGCCTTTTTCAGAAGATACCGCGCTGGTGGAATCCACGCTTTTTTCCGAGCAGACAGAAGACAGAGCTTTTTATATGGCGGCGATTGAGCGCTATTTGCGTGAAGTTTATCAGGTTGAGACATATGAAATTATACGAGAAGAGACAGGGTGCATTCCGATGAATTTTCTGAAGCCGTGTGACCCGGCCTTGCTGGCGATTGGCGCTAATGGGGGGTGTGTGCGTCCCTCATCTGGCTATGCTTTTGCCTTTATTCAAAAACAGGTGCAATGGATTAGCCAGCAACTCGCAAGCGGTCATGTCCTAGATAAAATACAAACACCGCATCGCCGCCTTGATAGCTGGTTGGACCGCGTTTTCTTGTCGGTATTAAAAGCCCATCCTGAGGCAGCCCCTGAGATTTTTTTATCTATGGCGAAGGCGCTAACAGGTGATGAGCTGGCTAAATTTATGTCTGGTCTTGCGCATCTGCCTATCTATGTCAAACTCATCAGTGCAATGCCAAAAAAGATGTTTATAAACCAGATATTGCCAGCCCAGCGCCAGAAATGGCAGGAGGGGTAGGAGATGCTATCGCCAATAGATATATTCGCGCTGATAGCGGTAATGCTGGTGGGCTTGCCGCATGGCGCATTTGATGGGGCTATTGCTTTTTTTATAGGTGCTGGCCGGACGCCTGCTCGCATGACAGGCTTTCTTCTCGCTTATAGCGTGCTAGCGGGTCTTTATATTGGTTTTTGGTATGTAATGCCGCTACCGGCTCTTATTATTTTTCTTGCTTTAAGTATTATCCATTTTGGTAGCGGGGATATTCAGCCCACTCATCTGCCGCTGGATGCTAGCTGGCAAAAACTATTTAAAGCAGCGCGGATTTTTACCCATGGCGGGGTTGTTGGTATCGTGATACCCAGCCTGCATAGTGAGGAGGTGAGCGCGCTTTACACCATCTTAACTGGCGGTGATGCTAGCATTATTATGGCGATAACAGCGATGTTGCTCCCTTTTTGGGCGCTTTCATTTGTCGTCTATCTTGTCGCAAGCCTTAAATTTGAAAGCTTGTATGGCGGCGTGATTGAGATAGGCGTGCTATGTATTTTGGCAGCCTTTTTGCCGCCTCTAGCTGGATTTGCGGCTTATTTCTGCCTTGTACATTCACGTCGGCATTTCCTTGTTATCTGGAACGCGATGCAAGAAATGCTCTCACGCCAGACCATTCTTATCACGGCCCTTATCCTGACCATAGTCACTTGGGCAGCAGCAGGGGCGGCCTTTTATTTGCAAGCTGATTTGGGAGCAGTCTCACTAGGGGATGCAGCTTTACGCACGGTATTTATTTCGCTTGCTGCGTTAACTGTGCCCCATATGATCTTGGTAGATACAATTTTCCGGCCCACTTACCAGAAAAAGAGGCAGGCATGAGCAATAATTCTGCATCAAAGCGTAAAGATGCACATCTTGATTTAGCGCGTAAAACGCTGGCTGAAACCCGTGATAGCACGCGCCCATTAGACGAGATAGAGCTCCCTTATTGCGCCCTGCCAGAGCTAAATTTAGATGAGATTGATATCACTGCGCGGTTTTTATCGCACCAGCTGTCTGTGCCCTTGCTTATTACCGGTATGACAGGGGGTACTGCGCGCGCTGACAAACTAAACGCTGCGCTAGTCGAAGTTGCTTGCCAGCACCAGATAGCTGTTGGGCTGGGCTCGCAGCGTGCGAGCCTTGAGAGCGGGCAGTCACAGAAAAATTTGCGCAAAAACAATCCAAAGGCCTGTCTTATTGGCAATTTGGGAGCTGTCCAGATTGTTGGTGATACTGGATTTGCGCTTGCCCAGCGTGCGGCAGATGATTTTGAAGCAGATGCGCTTGCTATCCATCTAAACCCCCTACAAGAAGCTATCCAGCCAGAGGGCGACCATGGCTGGCAGGGGGTAGAGGCTGCGATTATGCGCCTCGTAGACAAGCTTGGCTGTCCCATTCTGGTGAAGGAGGTTGGTGCAGGCCTGTCAGCACCGGTTGTGCGCAGGCTTCACGCAGCAGGGGTGCGCCATATAGATGTGGCGGCGCGAGGCGGCACGAACTGGGCGTTGATAGAATGGCTGCGTCAAAACCCAGATAAACAAGCCCTTTACAGCCCATTTTTGTCTATGGGTATTGATTTACCAAATGCGGTGCAGGGCGCCCGCCAAGCGGCGCCGGATATCACCATAATCGCTTCGGGCGGGGTTCAAAATGGGCTTGATATCGCCAAGACCCTGTTTTTAGGGGCGGATATGGGCGGTATGGCAGGTGAGATGCTGCAGGCATTAGAAGATGAGGCACGTACTCTGCATCCGAGCCGTTTAAGCGAGAAGATTGAGCAAGTGCAGACACAATTACGTCTGGCATGCTTTCTAACAGGGTCAAAATCAGTCAGAGATTTACAAAAATTACCTATTTTGTAAAAAGTTTTTACGAAAAATTTAGAAAGATTACAAAATCTTACGAAAAATTAACTAATTTAGTTAAAAATTAGTTAACCCACGCAAATCCAAATAGCATCCGCGTGGGTACAAAGTATGGCTTGAAAAAGCCTTCCCCCCGTTGGAGGTCTCGGTTTTCCTACTTTCCGAGACCTCCACTCTACTTCATTGTAAAGTATAGAGTAGCCCCTATTTCATCATGCGATATGAAAGGGAGGCGCTTATTCTCCATAAAAGGAGTCGCTTATTCTTCATATAGGCGTTTTGCTCCAGAAAAATTTCCAAAATATTTATCGTGTTTTAGATTAAATAAAAAACTAATAGGGCTACGAGCAAATAGCGGCCTATTTTAGCGATGGCTACGAGGGCTAGGAACAGGCTGAAACGTACGCCAAAGACGCCAGCCGCCAAAGTAATAGGATCGCCAATTATGTGGACCCAGCTAAGTAGCAGGCTCCAAACTCCGATTTTTTGAAACCAGCGGGTAGCACGCGCCATTTGCGCATCGCCTATTGGAAACCATTTTCTGGATTTCAGCTTTTCAAGGTGCTTGCCCAGAAACCAATTTACCACGGCACCAAGAATATTACCTGTACTTGCGGCGGCTATCAGCCAGAAGGGGGATAGCTCGCCCAAAGACAAAAGGGCTGCCAGCCCTGCCTCTGAGTGAGCCGGTAAGATGGTGGCAGCTAGAAATGCACTGGCAAAAAGGCCTGAATAGAATAGAAAAGCTTCCAATTATTTATTGCCTTATATTTGCATGAGTTAGCTAGGGCGCATACTACAGCTCAGCTTAATTTCTGCAATAAACCTATCTAAGTTATATATGAAGTAGTTAGGTTTTATAGGAAGTAGTTGGAAAAAGGTGCGGTCTATTTGCCAAAGTTTCATTTTTGTGACTAGAATATTTAATGGCATGGTGCTTTGGGGGAGGACGTCATGTTTTTGCTAGTACTGGTCACTTGTGTGACGTTAGAAGGTCAGACTATGTGCCACGAATTTGAGCGTGGCCAGCTTTATGCGAATCAAGATAGCTGTATGATGGCAGCTGCCCTTGAAAAGGGGAGGTATAATTCGCGTATGGAGCGCCGCAACTGGGCACGCTACAATTGGGAATGCCGAAATAATGTAGCTAAGGAGCCAGCTTAAAACTTTTTTAAAATATCTGATTTGCGCTATAAATGACCGTCAATTAGGCTCGTTCAAAAAGCTAGCTTTACTCTGAAAACCTTAGGTTTTTGTCCATTTTAGGGCCTGCTATTTTTCTGCCTTAAATAGCGGGTGATGCAATTTTTGCACCACCCTTATTTGTTTTTAGCAGTATTAGTTTCCTCTCCAATTTATACAGTTCAATTTTACCTCCGTTATGTCCTCCTCCCCGAGTGCGCAATGGGTTTGAAAGTAAAATTCTTGAATTGAATTGAAATGAAAGTGAGAGAATTATGAAGAAGTTAGTTTTAGCATCAGCGATGATGTGCGCGGTAGCCAGCCAAGCGATGGCTGATATCAAGGTAGGTGTACTACATTCATTGTCTGGCACGATGGCGATTTCAGAAACAACGCTTAAAGATACGATGTTGATGATGATCGAACAGCAGAATGCTAAGGGCGGTTTGCTAGGTGAAAAGCTGGTCCCTGTTGTGGTCGACCCTGCTTCTGACTGGCCTTTATTTGCGGAAAAAGCACGCGAGCTGCTAACAGTCCATGATGTAGATGTTATTTTTGGTAATTGGACATCAGTATCGCGTAAATCAGTTTTGCCGGTAATTGAAGAGCTAAATGGTCTGCTGTTCTATCCAGTGCAGTATGAAGGCGAGGAAAGCTCTAAGAATGTGTTCTACACAGGCGCAGCGCCAAACCAGCAAGCTATTCCAGCTACAGATTACTATCTAGAAGAGCTTGGCGTTGAAAAATTTGCGCTGCTTGGTACAGATTACGTATATCCCCGCACAACTAATAAAATCCTAGAGCAGTATCTGAAAGATAAAGGCATTCCAGAGTCAGATATCTTTGTGAACTACACCCCATTTGGTCATTCAGACTGGTCAAAGATTGTAGCAGATGTGGTCGCCCTTGGCGCAGACGGTAAGAAGGTCGGCGTTATTTCCACTATCAATGGTGATGCCAATGTCGGTTTCTATAAAGAGCTGGCCGCAGCTGGCGTGTCCGCAGATGATATCCCAGTGGTTGCATTTTCGGTAGGGGAAGAAGAGCTATCTGGCCTTGATACAACAAACCTTGTTGGCCACCTTGCGGCATGGAACTACTTCCAGTCGGCAGAAACCGATGCCAACGCTGAGTTCATCGAAGCATGGAAGTCCAAAATGGGTGCAGAGCGGGTAACAAATGACCCGATGGAAGCGCATTACATTGGCTTTAATATGTGGGTTCAGGCGGTAAATGATGCAGGTTCAACAGATGTGGATAAGGTTCGTGATGCAATGTATGGCCAAACCTTCCCTAACCTGACAGGCGGTGTGGCTGAAATGCTGCCAAACCACCACCTAACAAAGCCTGTTCTTATTGGTGAGATTCAAGCTGATGGCCAGTTTGACATTATTAGTCAGACAACCGAAGTGCCGGGCGATGCATGGACAGACTTCCTGCCAGAATCAAAGGTACTGGTTTCAGATTGGAAGGGCCTTAGCTGCGGTATGTACAACACCGAAACTAAGACCTGTGTTCAGATCAAATCCATCTATTAATCGCGGCAGGCTTGAGGTGTTCACTTCCGAGCCTGCTTAAAGTTTAAAATAGACCGCCGGAGACATCCCCCCCCTTTAATGTCTCCGGCAGGATTTTAGGCCATGTTAAGAAATCTTCTCCTTCTTCTTCTTCCCGTTTTTTTAATCTTCTCAGCTCCAAATATATCCGCCTCTCCTTTGTCTTCTTTTGAAGAGCTTCTGGAACGTAACGCTAAATTAATCCAGAAAAGTTCATCAAAAACAGTTGACCCTGTCCTGACTGAAATTCAGGAGTTTGGTGGCCAGATGGCAGCAATTTTTATGCAGAGCTGGATAGAAAAGAAACTGTATTTTGTAAAAGACACAGGCGCATTTGTGCTAGCAGAGCCTGCTGGTAAAAACGAGGCCGGCAAAAAGATGATGACCGTTAAAGGCGCGCTTGATGGAAAGCCGCTTGGCAAGATGCTGGCAAAATCGCTAAAGCAGATAAAGCCGAATAGTGGTGTTCGCGCAAAAATAGCTAGCGCGCTCGTGCCAATACAGATCGGCAGCGATGATATTGAAACACGTAAAATAGGGCTTATTGCGCTAAGCCGCGATATAATGCCTTCTCACCTGCCGCCCTTAAAGCGGGCGATAGAACAAGAAGTTGATGAAGATTTAAAGCGCGCTTTTCAGCAGACCTATATTTACGGTGTTATCAGCCATAGTGATGATGAGGCTGAAGTTGAAGCGGCGATTTACAGTTTAAAAGATAGCCTGTCTTTGGACGCCAGAGCCGCGCTAAACCCGCTTCTGACCAGTCAAGTGCGGGTAAGCAAAACCCAGCCAGAAGGGCAGAATATCGCGCGCATTATCATCCCCGGCAGATCTGTGCGGCTATCAGATGGTACAGCTGGCAAGCAGGTACTGATGTCTGGAGCTGACCCAGAGCTAAGCCTTGCGACCGCCTATCAGATGTTGGTCGAAAAAGGGCTCGCTGCGGCGGCGCCAACAGAAGATAGTCGCAAAGAAACTCTTGTAGCGATGGCTGAAGATGGGCAGATTGGCCCATTTGGGCTGACAACATTAAATACAGATGCTGCGCGAAATAAAGCCTATGATTGGCTGGTAGAAAATAACGGAGCGCCGCCACGTGTCTTGAAAGCTGAAATGGAACAAGCGGTATCTGCACATATATTCTATGCTGTTTATGACCACCCCTCGAAAACTGTAACAAACGCGGCTAGGGAAGTGTTAGCCGGCATTAACAGCCAAGTTATGGTGTACAAGCTTCTTGACCTAGCTCTTGATGGGCTTAGCCTTGCCTCAATTTATTTTCTGGCAGCTATAGGGCTTGCTATCACCTTTGGGGTGATGCGGGTGATTAATATGGCACATGGTGAGTTCATTATGATGGGCGCCTATACGGGCTATGTTATCCAGCTTTTGGTGCCATCCTATACAATCTCTATTTTGTTGGCGTTACCTGCGGCGTTTTGCGTAACCTTTCTAGCTGGTGTTGCAATGGAGCGTCTTGTTATTCGCCACTTATATAAACGCCCCTTGGAAACCTTGCTGGCAACCTTCGGGATTTCTATCGCGCTACAGCAAATAGCCAAAAATATTTTTGGCACGCAGGCGCGTCCGCTTACTTCCCCTGCATGGCTGGATGGTGCATTTGTGGTGAATGATGTACTGGCGATTAGTAATATTCGCATTGCGATATTCTGTTTAGGTCTGCTGTTCTTAGGGCTGATGCTGTATGTGATGACGCGCACCCGCTTTGGCCTGGAAACCCGTGCGGTGACACAAAACCCGGCTATGGCAGCCAGTATGGGGATTAATCCTGACCGGATAAATATGCTGACCTTTGGATTTGGTTCTGGCATTGCTGGCATTGCAGGTGTGGCGATTGGCCTGTTTTCAAAAGTAACCTCTGAGCTTGGCTCTGATTACATCGTGCAAAGCTTTATGACGGTTGTGGTTGGCGGTGTTGGTAATATCTGGGGCACGCTAGCCGGGGCGGCGATGATCGGCTCTCTGCAAAAGGGCATTGAATGGTTTAACCCGTCCAATACGTTAGCCGCACAGACCTATATGATCATTTTCATCATCCTGTTTATCCAATTCCGGCCCCGCGGTATTATCGCCCTAAAAGGCCGGGCAGTAGAGGACTAGGCCTATGGAAAATACAATCCTTATAAAACATCTGTTAAAGCATCCATCGGTGATGATTTTTCTAGGCTTGCTGGCTGGCTTTACGCTGCTTGTTGTTGGGCTGGCAGAAGGGGCTGGTATCGGCCTTATTTCCACCAGCTTTGTAAAAACATTAGGTAAAACCTTATGCTTATGCATGATAGCGATAGCGATGGATTTGGTCTGGGGTTTTTGCGGTATTCTCTCGCTAGGGCATTTCGCTTTTTTCGCGCTGGGCGGCTATATTATCGGCATGTGGCTGATGTTTGCCAGAACTAAGCTTATTGTTCTAGAAGCGGCACAAAACGCGGTTCTGCCAATGACGCAATCAGAGGTAAGCCAGGCCGTTGGCACACAGATTTTTGGCGTGGTGGGCGGCGCAGAAATACCTGCTATTTGGACGTTTGCGGATAATTTTTGGATACAGATAGCCTTTGTTGTTCTGGTGCCCGGCCTATTGGCGCTGATATTTGGCTGGCTGGCTTTCCGTGCGCGCGTTAATGGGGTTTATCTGTCTATCCTAACCCAAGCGATGACCCTAGCGCTTGCGCTATATCTGTTTCAAAATGATAGCGGCTTACGCGGGAATAATGGTCTATCTGGCTTACAGAATATTCCGGGCTTTGATGCGGTATCGCAAGCTGATATCTCCATCTGGTTTTTTATAGCTAGTGCAGGTGCGCTGGCACTAATTTATGTGCTAGCTTACGGCCTTATCTCCAGCAAGATGGGCAATATTATTCGCGGTATTCGGGATAATGAAGCCCGGGTGCGCTTTCTTGGTTATAATGTGGAAAGCTACAAGCTGTTTATTTTCGTGCTAACTGCGATTATTGCGGCGGTAGCTGGCGCTCTCTATTACCCACAAGCTGGAATAATTAACCCCGCAGAATTAGCGCCTATCGCTTCGATTTATCTAGCGGTTTGGGTTGCCATTGGCGGGCGTGGCCGGCTCTATGGCGCGGTAATTGGGGCTGCTTTTGTCTCGCTCTTATCTAGTTATTTCACAGGTGGTCAAGCTCCAGATATCCCGCTCGGATTTGGCACGCTGCGCTGGACAGAATGGTGGCTGGTGTTGCTGGGGCTAAGCTTTGTTGGCGTTACCTTATATGCGCCCAAAGGCATTGGCGGACTTATTGATCATTTAACGCGCAAAAGAGGGGTGTAATGGCACAATTGCTTCATGTTGATGATATATCGGTCACTTTTGATGGGTTTAGGGCTATAAATGGGCTGAGCTTTGATATAGGCAGGGCCGAATTACGGGCGATTATTGGGCCCAATGGTGCAGGCAAAACAACCTTTATGGATATTGTAACTGGGAAAACTCGGCCAGATTCGGGTGATGTGCGTTGGGGGGATAAGGGGGTATCGCTGCTGCGCAAATCAGAATCACAAATTGCCCAGCTTGGGATAGGCCGGAAGTTTCAAAAACCTACTGTTTTCGAGAGCCAGTCTGTTTATGACAATCTGTTGATGGCGCTCGCTAATCAGCGCAACCCCTTTTCGGTTCTGTCCTATCAGCGCAGTATTATCGACAATGATAAAATTGATGCGCTGGCAACGCAGATTAATCTGTCCCAGCAGACGCAAATATTGGCAGGCGCACTTAGCCACGGGCAAAAACAATGGCTGGAAATAGGTATGCTTCTCGCACAAGACCCGCAGCTATTGCTTGTGGATGAACCAGCTGCCGGCATGACTGCGCCAGAAAGAGCGGTGACCGTCAAACTCCTAAAAGAGCTAGCACAAACCAGAGCGGTGGTAGTGGTGGAGCATGATATGGAGTTTATTCGCCAGCTAGAATGCCGCATCACGGTGCTACATGAGGGGGCGGTGCTAGCCGAAGGTCAAATCGATTTTGTTATGCAAAACCAAGAAGTCATTGATGTATATTTAGGACGCTAGAGATGTTAAGTGCTGAGAATATAAACCTTCATTATGGCTCGTCGCAGATTTTGCATGGCGTTTCTGTTGCGGCCAAGATAGGCGAGATTACATGTGTGATGGGCTCAAACGGAGTTGGCAAAACCTCGCTATTGCGGGTACTGTCTGGCACTCATCCAAGCAGCGGTGGACGCTATCAGCTAGCGGGCCAAGATGTAACCAACTCACGCAGCGATAAGCTGGCGAAATCTGGTGTGGCGTATGTGCCGCAAGGCAGGCTGATCTTTCCAATGTTAACAGTGCGTGAAAATCTGCAGACAGGCTTTGCGTGTCTGGCGCGAAATGAGCATGAAATTCCAGACGATATCTATACACTATTCCCAGTATTAAAGACCATGTTGGACAGGCGTGGTGGCGATCTTTCTGGCGGTCAGCAACAACAGCTAGCTATTGCGCGGGCGCTTATTACCAAGCCAAAGCTGTTATTATTAGATGAGCCAACCGAGGGCATTCAGCCCAATATTATCACGCAGATAGGCGAGGTTATAGCGCATCTGAAATCACAACAGGAAATGGCGATAATTCTGGTAGAGCAATATTTTGATTTTGCCTTTGGGCTAGCGGATCAGATCTATGCGATGATGCGCGGCGAGATTGTCTATGAAGGGCGAAAATCGAAAATTAGCAAGGCAAAATTGCGTAAATCTGTTAGTGTTTAGATATCATAGCCAGAACATTTTTTTCTGAAATAGCTACAAGTGCGATGCAAAAAATTATGCACCGTGACGCAAATATACTGCTACTGGCTTCCATTGACCTTTGATAAATCCTCAGTCAAGGAATAGCTGATGAGTAATTTAGAGCTAAAAAACCTTGAAAAACATCATGGAGAGATTCGCGTTGTGCGTGGCATCAACCTATTATTGGCTAAGAGACGATATTGTTGTTTGCTGAACCCGTCATTGGGGCGGCAAAGATGATTATTCCGCTATTAGTGGATTAAAGAGGATGAATATGCCAGAAAGCCTCATTCAGACAAGCGAATTACCGATGCGTAAGGTACAAACAAGCGACCGGCATGCTGCAATGGATGCCCTTGCCAACCTGCAACGCGCTAGGGGTCAGATTGGCTTGCATTTGAATGGGCAGAAGATAGAGCGGCTTTATCAGGCAGGTTGCGCAAAAATTATGTTGCCAAAAACTTATGGTGATATGACAGAGGCAGTCATGCTGAACACAGCTGGCGGGATTACTGGCGGAGACCAGCTGGATATTTTTGTGCAGGCGCAGGATTGCGCGCTGGTGGCAACCAGCCAGACAGCAGAGCGATTTTATAAAAGCAGTACATCGCCGGCAAAAATCTCTATTAGGCTTAAGGCAGAAGAAAGTGCGCACCTCCACTGGATGCCGCAAGAAACCATTCTTTTTGATGGCGCAGAAATTGACCGTACTATTCGGCTGGATATGCAAAGTGGCAGCCAATGCCTGATAGCAGAAAGTCTAGTCCTAGGGCGTGAAGCCATGGGTGAGCAAGTGCAAAACTGCCATTTCACAGATAGCTGGCGGCTCTATAGGGACGGGGTTTTGTTTCATGCAGAACAGCTGCGTCTGACAGGGGATGTGCGTGATGTTCTAGCCACCCCGGCAGGCGGTAATGCGGCTAGATTGCTGACGACGATTATCTATGCTGGCCCGGATGCTGAAGGTGCGGCAGATAGGCTAAAACCTATCATCTCATCATCTGGCTCTGTGAGTGCTGCGTCATTCTGGATGGAAAAGCTGGTTATCCGGCTGGTGAGCGCTGATGCCCCTGCTGGCAGGGCAGATATTGTTAAATTGCTGTTGGCTTTGCGCCAACAACCCTTGCCGCGTGTCTGGCAGGCGTAATTAGGTTGAGGAGAAAGATATGAAACTAAGCCCACGTGAAAAAGACAAGCTGCTGGTTTCCATGGCGGCTATGGTTGCACGAAATCGCCAGCAAAGAGGGGTGAAGCTAAACTATCCAGAAGCGGTGGCGCTAATAACAGATTTTGTTGTGGAGGGCGCACGTGATGGCCGTTCGGTGGCGGATCTGATGGAAGCTGGCGCGCATGTTGTTAGCCGCGATGAATGTATGGAAGGCATTGCTGAAATGCTGCATGACGTGCAGGTCGAAGCCACCTTTCCCGATGGTACCAAGCTGGTTACTGTCCACCACCCGATACGCTGATAAAAGAGGGGCAAAATTATGATACCAGGTGAAATACTAACCTTAGATGAAGATATCCTGTTGAATGCGGATAAAACGCCTATCCGGCTTAGCGTGGCCAATAGTGGGGATCGCCCAGTGCAGGTAGGCAGCCATTACCATTTTTATGAAACCAACACAGCGCTTATCTTTGACCGGGAGGCGGCTCGGGGCATGCGGCTTGATATTGCCGCTGGTACGGCAGTCCGCTTTGAGCCAGGTCAGGCGCGCGAGGTGCAACTGATCCCCTATGGCGGCGGGCGCATCGTGCATGGGTTTAACCAAAAAATTATGGGAGCGCTATAATGCCCGTTTCAATAAACCGAAAAATCTATGCTGATATGTATGGGCCGACCACTGGCGATAAGATGCGTCTTGCCGATACAGAGCTATTTATCGAAGTTGAAAGAGATTTAACCATCTATGGTGATGAGGTTAAATTTGGCGGTGGTAAGGTTATCAGAGATGGTATGGGTCAAGCTCAAACCCCGCGCGATGGCGGTGCGGTGGATACGGTGATTACCAATGCATTGATTGTGGATGTTACTGGTATTTACAAAGCAGATGTTGGCTTGAAGGACGGCATCATCCATGCCATTGGTAAAGCTGGTAACCCTGATACACAAGATGGAGTAAATATCATTGTTGGCCCTTCTACCGAAGCGATTGCTGGTGAGGGTCATATTTTAACAGCTGGTGGGTTTGATAGTCACATTCATTTCATTTGCCCGCAGCAGATTGAAGATGCCCTACATTCAGGACTAACTACCATGTTAGGTGGCGGCACAGGGCCTGCGCATGGCACGTTAGCTACCACCTGTACGCCAGGGCCATGGCATATCGAACGGATGCTACAATCAGCAGATAGTTTTGCCATGAACCTAGCTTTTGCAGGCAAGGGTAATGCGGCTTTACCTGCTGCGCTAGAGGAGCAAATCCAGGCAGGGGCATGCGCATTAAAGCTACATGAGGATTGGGGAACTACCCCAGCGGCTATTGATAATTGCCTGAGTGTTGCCGATGCGATGGATATTCAGGTGATGATCCATACCGATACGCTAAATGAAAGCGGCTTTGTTGAAAATACTGTTGCTGCTATGAAGGGGCGCACTATCCATGCATTTCATACTGAAGGGGCTGGCGGCGGGCATGCGCCAGACATTATTAAGGTGTGCGGTGAAAGCCATGTTATTCCCTCATCAACCAATCCAACACGCCCCTATACAGTTAATACGCTAGAAGAGCATCTGGATATGCTCATGGTCTGCCACCATTTGGATAGATCTATTCCAGAGGATGTGGCCTTTGCTGAAAGCCGTATCCGTAAAGAGACGATAGCGGCTGAAGATATCCTGCATGATATGGGCGCATTTTCGATAATCGCTTCGGACAGTCAGGCGATGGGCCGGGTAGGTGAGGTTATCACCCGCACGTGGCAAACAGCCCATAAAATGAAGGTTCAACGTGGCCGCCTTAGTGATGAGACAGGTGATAATGATAATATGCGGGTGAAGCGTTATATCGCAAAATATACGCTTAACCCTGCGCTTTGCCATGGTATCGCCCAACATATAGGCAGTATTGAAGTGGGCAAACGTGCTGATTTAGTACTGTGGAACCCTGCCTTTTTTGGTGTTAAGCCAGAGATGGTTTTGCTTGGCGGCAGTATTGCAGTAGCGCAAATGGGTGACCCTAACGCCTCTATACCAACCCCGCAGCCCGTTTATACACGTCCGATGTTTGCTGCCTTTGGCCGGTCTGTTGAGCGTTCAGCTGTATGTTTTGTAAGCGCGGCAGCCCAAGAGCGCGATGTTGCCTCAGAGTTTGGATTAGCCAAACAGACGCTGGCGGTTCACGGCACGCGCTCAGTGTCCAAAGCTGATATGGTAATGAATAATTATCAGCCCGAAATCGAAGTGCATCCTGAAACCTATGAAGTGCGAGCAGATGGCGAATTGCTAACCTGTGAGCCTGCCACAGAGCTGCCGATGGCACAGCGCTATTTCCTGTTCTAGGCACAGCCGCAAAAGGAGAAATTTTCATGCAAATCGCACAAGAAATTAAGCATCATATTGATGCAGGTGAGGCAGCAGGGCATATCACACTAGACTATGAAGGCCGGTTTTTACGCCGCAAGCGCCTGGTAACAGATGAAGGAGAGGCGTTTTTAGTAGAGCTGCCAGAGACAGTATCTCTAGCGGCAACTGATGGGTTTATTTTGGAAGATGGTCGGGTTATCGCTATTTTGCCAAAAGCTGAGCCGCTATTGAAGGTCACCCACAGCCATTTGCCTCGTGTGGCGTGGCATATTGGAAACCGTCATACCCCTTGCCAGATAGAAGCAAGCCATTTGCTAATCCAGTGTGACCATGTGCTGGAGAATATGCTGCGCCTGTTAGGGGCAGAGATTGAGCCTATGCAGGCACCTTTTACACCAGAAGGCGGGGCCTATGGTCATGGCCGGACCCATAGTCATGATCATGGCGCGTCTGTCCATACCCACGATCATGAACATGAGCATGACCATGACCATGACCATGACCCTCACCGCCATTAAGGCCATATCATGACCACACCACACCAAGATATGATGGTTTTACAAAGCTGGTTTTCCCCTGCATTTCCAACAGGTGCGTTTAGCTACTCGCATGGGCTGGAAACAGCTATTCAGTTAGAGCAGGTTAGTGATAGTGCTACTCTAACAGCGTGGATAGAATGTCTTTTAAGCTACGGAACCGGATGGAATGATGCGCTATTTATCAAGCGAGCTTATGAAGATGGCCCAGCGATAAATGCTTTGTGTCTTGCACTGTCTTCTAGCAAAGAGCGAGAACAGGAAACAACCGAGCTAGGCCAGTCTTTCGTGCGCACACTAAATGCCAGCTATGGGTTTGAGCTGCCAGATGGGCTAGCTTATCCAGTGGCGGTCGGTCTAGCTGCCCGTCAAGAAGGGATAAATTTGGAGCTGGTGATACAAAGCTATCTACAAGCTTTTGCGGCTAACCTTATTTCGGTTGGGGTGCGGGTCATACCTATCGGCCAGCAAGCTGGACAAGCCTGTCTTGTTCAGCTCTATCCAGCTATTGAGCGCATGACAAAAAAGGTGCTGGAGGCCACCGAAGATGCGCTAGGAAGTGCAGCTTTCACCTCTGATTTGATGGCAATGATGCATGAGAATAACAGCCCAAGGATTTACAGAACATGACCAAAGATAAACTAAGATATGGCCCCTTGCGGGTGGGTATAGGCGGGCCGGTAGGGGCAGGTAAAACCAGCATGACAGAAGCACTGTGCCGTGCGCTAGCTGATGATGTTTCGATGGCGGTTATCACCAACGATATTTACACAAGAGAAGATGCAGATTATCTGGTACGCGCACAAGCCCTGTCGTCGGACAGAATTTGTGGGGTGGAAACTGGCGGATGCCCGCATACTGCCATACGCGAAGATGCGTCAGTCAATCTGGCGGCTATCGAAGAGTTGAAACAGCGTATTCCGGATTTAGAGCTGATTTTGCTGGAATCAGGCGGAGACAATCTGGCAGCAACCTTTAGCCCAGAGCTGGTTGATTTAACCATTTATGTCATAGATGTATGTATGGGCGCTGATATTCCGCGCAAAAAAGGTCCTGCCTTGATGAAGTCAGATATGCTGGTGGTCAATAAAATTGAACTCGCTGAACATGTAGAGGTGGATTTGGAGCAGATGCGTTCAGATACTTCTGAGAATAGGGGCGGCCTGCCATTTATTTTTGGCTCTATGCGCAAAGGCGTTGGCGTAGCAGAATTAGCAGATTTCCTGAAAATACAAGGCGGGTTGCAGTAAATATTCAGAGCCAGCGGATAATCTATTCCTAAAATCTCAATGCCAAAACATTAATACCAAAGTATTAAATAGGAGACAAAAAATGTTAAAAAATTTGCTAATTATTGGCGCGTTCTTATGTTTGCCTTTTGCTGCCCATAGCCATTCTGACAGCACATCAGGTGCTAGCTGCCATGAAGGCTCAAATGGTGGGACGCATTGTCATTTAAGAGGCGAATAAGCAGTATTTATCGCTAAATCTGATGATTAAATTCAGTTTAGGATATTAGTTTTTTCTTTTGTCTTTTTTCCTAGCAAGGGCAAGCAGATTGTCCAGCATTTTTGGACTTACCCAAACATAGTTTTCTGGCAAGCTGAGGCCTTCTATCTGTTTAGCTGAGAGAATATTGGCAACTTCTGGCATGGACTGCAAGGCCTCTGGCAGGGAGCTGCTGCTTTCCCGCACCGTCAGCATAATTGCTTTTTACTAGCGCGCCCGCCTCAAGCGCGTCTAGCCGTTCTTGATGGTGCAGGCATCGCTCTATCCACGTGGCAAGCTTCATCCCAAAGGTCATAGGCTGGGCATGCAAATGATTAAATAGGGCCGCTCTTTACGCTTTAATAAGTTAACATAAAGTAGTCTGATAATTTAAAGCATAATATTCATGAAATGCAGCTGCCATCGCGGCAGGGGGAACGGAGCGGCAACTTCAAAGGTGCGAGGTTCAAGGGCTGCGAACCGCAGCTCGTGGTGTTATGTTTCTTGACGTCTAAATTTGAATAGAAAGCAGGTTTTTGAGGTGCTGGAGGTAATAGAGATATCGGCCTGATGTAAAACACAGATCTCCTTAACGATGGCGAGGCCCAAACCGGCACCGTCCCTGCTTTTTTTTGTTGATGGCTGACCCTGTTCAAACCGTTCAAATAAATGGCGGCGTGATGAAGCTGGTATAGAGACACCATCATTGCAGACAGACAAATATACATAATCCTTGGTTTTCTTCGTGCTCACAGTGATGGTTTTCAGTTTATCGCCGCCATGAACCAGAGCATTATCGATAATGTTAAGCACGGCTTGCTCAATCAAAAGGTCATCAATATCTATCTCTGCCTTTCCGCATTTTCCTGAAAATGATAGCTCTATCTCTGAATTGACGATTTTACTGATGTGCGCTGACAAAATGCTGGAAATAAACCCATCAAATGCGTGAGGCTGTTTATGAACGGGGCTGTTACGAATACGCTCATAAGATAAAAGCTGTTCTGTCAGCCTGACAAGTGATCGGCTGGCCGTTACCAGTTCTCTGTTTCTTTGTTGTGCCTCAGACAGATTAGGTGCATCCTTTGCGACCTCAGCAAGGGATTGAATAGCGGCGATAGGATTGCGTAGTTGATGCGCGGCGTTTGTAATAAACCTGTCACGACTGGCTTGTTCTTCAGTGACATCACTGAATAATTTATTAAGAAGGCGCACAATATGCCTAACTTCTACAGGTACATTCCGTCTGATCGGCCTGAGTTCTGTACTGGAACGGATACTGATGGCCTGCTCGACGGAAGATAGGGGTTTCAGGCCAATTCTGATTCCAAAAACGACCACAAGGCAAACCGTGCTAATAAGAAAAAGCGCCGTAATCCCATTTTGAATAGCAAGATTTTTTGCTAGTGTCTGTCTCTGCTGTAAATCTTGCCAGACTGAGACTTGCACCAGGCCCCGCAACCCGTCAATTGTCGCTTTTTCCATCAACTGTACGACCTGAACAGGTTGGCCGCGATGGGTAGAGGTGAATAAAGTCGGTGTGTTCAGGGTCAAATCAGTTTTTGAAGGGCGCAAGGGGGGCGGTGAATACCCTGTGATAAAGCCACCGTCTGGCCCTCTTACATGATAGAAAAACTGGGAATCGGCGGCTTCTTCAAACAGAGCTTTTGTTGCTGGTGACAATCTTTCACCATTTGTAACTAGCAAATCTCGATATATTGCCAGAGCCATTATAGACAATTTTTGATCAAAGACCGCTTCAGCCAGTTGTGTGGATTTTCTATATTGCCATGCAACCCCTATAGATGCAGCAAGAAATAAAGGGACCAGTATCAACGCCAGTAGACGTATTCTCAGAGAAGTCCGCAGCAACATCATCTGTCCGCTCTTAAAAAATATCCAAGGCCACGCACCATATTTATCTGGACGCCATATTGAGAGAGTTTTTTGCGCAGACGCGAGACCAGCACTTCTAATGTAGTTTCGCTCACATCCTCACCAACCCCATAGACATAATTCATCAGATTAGATTTCGAGACTGTCCGTCCTGAAGATTCTGCCAAACACTCAAAGGCTGCAAACTCCTTTTTTGCAAGGCCAATCGTCTGCCCTTTATGGATGACCTGACGATGTGTATAGTCGATTGCTAATGGGCCAATCACGAGCTGCTCTGGGTTATGTGTTGGCCTTCGCCTCAGAACTGCACGAACGCGCGCATCTAGTTCAGCCATTTCGAACGGTTTCGCCAGATAGTCATCTGCGCCCGCATCCAATCCTTCAATACGATGATGAGTGCTGTCCTGTGCCGTTAGAATAATGACAGGTGTGTTCACTCCTGAGTCTCTTGAAGAAGATAAAATCTCAAGGCCAGTTAGAAATGGCAGGTTGATATCGAGAATGCAGAGGTCAAACTGTTCCTGTGTTAAGAATTGCACGCCGGCCTCACCATCATGAACCATGGTTACCGCATGCCCCTGATCATTGAAATGATGCTTAAGGGCCTGTGCAAGCGGTAAGTGATCTTCAATAATCAATATGCGCATGATGATGTAAGTTTCGCGTAAGGTTTGTGCGTTACAACTTAAAGCCTGGTACTGAGCTTGTCCATTTTTTCGATACCATTCAGGTTCAGCCAGTTTTTATTTGTGGAGGAAAACATGAAAACTTTAACTCGTATTGTTGCGGGTGCAGCTGTTGCGCTAAGCCTGACAGCAACGGCCCATGCTGATGTGGATTTCAGCGGTAAGACTATTGAATGGACAATCCCGTTCTCAGAAACTGGTGGTTCCGCAAAATGGGCGAATTTCTTTGCCCCGCTCCTGTCAGAAAACCTGCCAGGCAACCCAACTGTTGTTGTGAAGTTTATGCCTGGTGCTGGATCAACTAAAGGTGCCAACTGGTTCCAGGAACAGCAGCATACTGATGGCACCGTCATGTTTGGCTCATCAGGGTCAACACAGTTCCCATATCTGCTGGGTGATCCCCGCGTGCGTTATGAATATTCCGACTGGAACCCTGTCATGGCGTCAGGAACAGGAGGCGTTGCCTATCTTAACCCTGAGGCAGCCAAGAAATTCAATGGCACTACCAACAATATGCAGGGCATGACGTTTATCTATGGTAATCAGGGCGCAACACGTCTTGATCTGATTCCGGCTCTGGCCTGGAAAATGCTTGGCCTGAATGTTGAGCATGTTATGGGCATTAAAGGCCGTGGTGATGGTCGAAAGATGTTTGAATCTGGCGAAGCCACAATCGATTATCAGACCTCATCATCATTCCTCAAGGGCGTTCAGCCTCTGGTAGATGAAGGCAAGGCTGTCCCTATGATGACATGGGGTGCACTGGACGTTAATGGCCAGATTGTGCGTGACCCGACATTCCCTGATGTCCCGACATTTAAAGAAGTCTGTGAGGCGACCTTCTCATGCTCAACAACTGGGCCTGAGTTTAAGGCATGGAAAGCCTTTTTCATTGCCGGGTTCCCATCACAGAAGATTTCCTTCCTTCCAGCAGGCACACCTCAGGACGTGATTGACACATACACAAAGGCGTTTGCGGCAATCAGAGCCCGCAGCGACTTTGCCGAAATTTCAGCAAAGCATCTGGGTAAATATCCAATGTATGTTGGTGATGAAGCCAAGTCAGCCTTGAACGAGGCGATTACTGTTGACGCATCAGCGAAAAGTTTTGTGACAGGATGGCTGCAGTCAGAATTTGGTGTGTCGCTGAACTAGTCTTAAACTGTCCAAACATTTTGCCCTGCCATCATTAAACTGATGGCAGGGCCGTTAATATTTTATTTTAAATTCTCATAGCGCTATATTCTGACACATGGATTTATTCAACATCGCATTACCAGCCTTTGTAGATGGCTGGCAGCTCATTATCCAGCCTCTGGTAATAGGATACCTTATTCTGGGCGTGATGTTGGGTCTTGCTATTGGCATCTTTCCAGGCCTAGGAGGCATTGCCGGTCTGTCACTAGTGCTTCCCTTTATGTTCGGGCTGGACCCAATTCTGGGTCTGGCATTGATGGTAGGTATGGTTGCGGTTGTTCCCACCTCTGATACATTTGCCTCTGTTCTTATGGGAATACCCGGCTCATCAGCTTCGCAGGCAACAGTCCTTGACGGGTTTCCCATGGCAAAAAAAGGGATGGCGGCCCGTGCTCTGTCTGCGGCATTTGCCTCCTCTCTGTTCGGCGGCATTGTCGGAGCCAGTTTTCTGACTTTTTTCATCCTGATAGCCCGGCCGGTCGTCTTGGAATTCAAATCGCCTGAATTATTGATGGTTTCAGCCTTCGGTCTTTCGATGGTTGGTATTCTGGCTGGCCGTGTCGCGCTGAAAGGTATTATGGCGGCGAGTGTGGGAATGCTGGTTGCCTCCATTGGCGAAGGTCCGTTTAATGGCGAGCTTCGCATGTCCAGCTATGATGTTCCGTATTTTACGGATGGGTTGAAGCTTGTCATTGTAGGGCTTGGAATCTTTGCGATTCCTGAAATTGTCGCCTTGCTGAGAAAAGATAAGGCCATCGCAGAACAGGCCAGCCTGGGCGCAGGCTGGCTGGATGGTGTGAAAGACTGGTGGCAGCATAAATGGCTGTCTGCAAGGTGCGCTCTTATCGGTGTTGTTGTTGGCGTTATCCCCGGTCTTGGCGGTTCTGTTGTAGACTGGATAGCATATGGCCACACTGTTCAGACTACAAAAGATAAAGCCGGTTTCGGCAAGGGGGATGTCAGAGGGGTCATCGGCCCTGAAAGCTCGAATAATGCGAAGGAAGGTGGCGGTCTGGTGCCGACATTGCTATTTGGCATCCCGGGGTCAGGCTCAATGGCAATTTTCATTGGTGCCCTTGCGTTGCTAGGGTCTGGTGAGCTTGAAGTCGGTCAGGTTATGCTCAAGGACAATCTTGATTATACCTATGCGATTGTCTGGCTGCTGGCATTGGCAAATGTATTTGGCACCATTTTATGTATTGCCTTATCTGGGCAGATTGCAAAGCTCACCACAATCCGCTTTACCCTGATAGCGCCCTTTATTTTCATGATTATCTCTTTTGCCGCCTTTCAGTCCGGTCAGGATCTGATGGATCTTGCGGTCTTGTTCGGCATTGGATTTCTGGGCATTCTAATGCGGCGCTTTGACTGGTCACGGCCAGCCTTTCTGATTGGATTTGTGCTGGCGAACCCGGTTGAGAATTATGCAAATAATGCTAATCAGATTGCGGGCATCCGTTTCAGGCAGGGAACCGAGGCCGGCTTTGATTATATTGCCAGCCCCATTGTTCTGACTTTAATCGTGATCACTGTTATTTCAGTGATTGTCGGGCTGAGACAGGCCAGAAACATAAGGGCAGAAGGAGAGGTCGCCTCTGGCACGAAACGGGCGCCATTAATCTTTCTGCTCTGTATTATTGGTTTTGTTCTTTTCGCTCTTTTTGATGCGGCAACTATACCGTCATACGCCCTTGTTGATGCGGTGTTCCCATTATTTGTGGCCATCGTGTCACTGATATGCGGGCTTGTCCTGCTGGTCCAGATGCGCCTGAAACCCGAAACAGACCCGTTATTCGCAGACAGGGAACAGCATGATAGTGAGGGTGAGAATAAATTTGGGTTATGGCCAACACTGGCCTGGTTTGCAGGCTTGCTTGTGCTCACCTCGCTGATGGGCTTCATTCTCGCGCTCGGCATCTTTCTTATCAGCTTTTTTGCAATCCGCGCGGGGCAGTCAGCTCTCCGAACATTGGTGTTATCAGCTGCTGGTATTGGCTTTATGTGTTTTATGGCCTGGCTTCTTAATCGTGACTTTCCGCCAGGCCTGCTTCAGTCAGCATATAGCCTGCCCTGGCCGTTAACCTGAGAAGGACTAGAATTCTGGCGATGGTGGACAAACACAGAATTTGCTGTCTGGATGGAGACGGTATCAGCACTGAGCTGATGACATCCTGTGTCGCCGTCATTGATGCGATAGCCCCTTATCTGACCAAAGCTGTTGAACTCAGCCATCATCAGGTGGGATTTGCCAGTCTCAACGCTCATGGCACCACCATTACTGAGCAGGTGATTTCAGCGGCGTCAGAGTCAGACGGCATTATCCTCGGCCCTGTATCTCATGCCGATTATCCGGATGTTGAGGCAGGCGGGTTAAACCCGTCCGGGGTGTTGCGCACATCGCTTTCCCTGTTTGCGAATATCAGGCCTGCACGATGTTATAGCGGGCTTCCGCATTACACACAGTCCGCTTTCGATATCGTGATCATGCGCGAAAATCTTGAAGGATTTTATGCGGACCGCAATATGGTGGCGGGCACTGGTGAATTCATGCCAACAGATGATGTGGCTCTTGCGGTCAGAAAAATCACCCGAACCGCATCACGTGATATTGCACGAGCTGCGTTTGAGCAGGCACATAAGCGCAGGCAGAAAAAAGTCACAGCAGTTCATAAGGCGAATGTGATGCGACTTTCTGATGGTCTGTTTCTTGACGCTGTAAGAGAAGTCTCCACAGAGTACCCAGAAATTGAATACACTGAGATGCTGGTTGATGCAGCGGCCGCAATGCTGGTCCGCGCGCCTCAAGATTTTGATGTGATCGTTACAACAAATATGTTTGGGGATATTCTGTCTGATCTGGCTTCTGAGCTTGCGGGCAGTCTGGGGCTTGGCGGTTCGTTAAATAAGGGGAAAACTGCGGCGATGGCGCAGGCGCAGCATGGATCTGCTCCAGATATTGCCGGCCGCGATTTGGCAAACCCTGTGTCGCTGTTACTGTCTGTTGCGATGTTGTTTGATGATCTTGGGGAAACTGAAGCGTCTGGCCGTCTTGAGATAGAAATATCAGATATGCTGGCTACTCCCTCTGGCCGGACAGCGGATTTGGATGGAATACTTAGTTGCTCTGCCTTTACTGAAAAGCTTTGTGAAAGACTAGCGGGCCGCTGAGCCACATAGGAAAGGACTGACCATGTCGCAAACAGCAATACCATTTTTATTCATGCGCGGCGGTACGTCGCGTGGTCCTTATTTCAACCGGGCTGATTTACCTAGGGACCGGGATCAGCTTGCCAGTATTTTAATTGCCGCGGTCGGCTCAGGCCATCCGCTTAATATCGATGGCATTGGCGGCGGTAACGCAGTAACCACAAAAGTGGCTATGCTGTCAGCATCGGATGATGATTGGGCGGATATTGATTATTTCTTTGCTCAGGTCAGCGTGGAAAGCCAAATTGTTGATTTCAAGCCAACCTGTGGAAATATTCTGTCTGGAGTAGGCTCTGCCGCCCTTGAAATGGGTTTAATGCCGATATCAGATGGTGTGACGGATGTGAGAATTAGGTCAGTCAATACTGGCGCCCGTGTCCTTGCGCGTATACAGACTCCATCTGGCGAGATCAGCTATGAGGGCGAAACCAGCATTGACGGAGTGCCTGGCATGGCAGCTCCTGTGGAGCTTAATTTTATGGATGTGGCTGGGTCATCAACAGGCGCGCTTCTTCCGACTGGCCAGCCGATAAACCAGATAGATGGTATTGAGGTGACATGCATTGATGTGGCTATGCCGATGGTGATTGCGAGGGCTGCTGACTTTGGTCTGACAGGGCAGGAAAGTCGAGAAGAGCTTGACGCCAACAGAACTTTTTTTGAGCGGATGGAAACCATTCGTCTGAAAGCGGCAGTGAAAATGGGTATGGGCGATTGCTCACAGTCGGTCACGCCAAAATTTGGACTGCTGGCTCCTTTAACTACACAGGGGCATATTTTGGCGCGTTATTTCATGCCATGGGAGACGCATCCTACAATGGCTGTAACAGGCGGTCAGGCGATGGCCTCATGTGCGCTTACACCTGATACGGTTGCAAAAGGAATGATGTCAGTTCCAGAAGAACGTCCTGCAAAAGTTACCTTGCATCACCCGATGGGTGACATGGTGGTTACGGTTGATTACGAAATTGAAAATGGGGCCTTTCAGCATAAGTCAGCTGGTCTTATTCGAACTTGTCGAAAACTGGCACAGGGCCAGTTATTTGTGCCATCTTCTGCTCTGGCATGCTGACTGGAACTTAATATTTTACTGGAACGGTGGGTGAAGCTCCACACTTTTAGACTATGTTTTGTCATATGGGCTGAGAGAGCCGACAAATAATAATGAGAGGTATAAAATGACCAAAAAGGTAGTGATTGTAGGCTCAGGTAATGCCGCCATGTCTGCCGGTATTGCCGCACTGGAAGCAGGGGCTGATGTGTTGATGCTGGAGAAGGCAACAGAAGAGCTTGCCGGAGGAAATACAAAATACACAGCGGGTGCCATGCGGTTCGCTTATGAAAGTTCAGAAGAACTGATTCCACTGCTGACAAACCCTCATGACAAGCGCATAAGCCGGACAGATTTTGGCAGCTACACACAACAGAAATTTTCAGATGATCTTCTGGGCTTTAACGAAGGCAGGCCGCTGTCTGCTGAGCAGGAACAGCTGACCTCGCAATCATATGGTGCGGTAAAGTGGCTGGCCGGTCACGGTGTGACCTATGAGCCAATTTATTCGCGCCAGAGTTTTGAGAAAGACGGCAAGATAGTCTTCTGGGGCGGCCTAACACTTGCAGCGCAGAATGAGGGTGTCGGTCTTTACGATATGGAGGCTGCAGCCTTTAAAAAATTAGGAGGCTCACTGCGGTTTAACGCTGGCGTCACAGGGCTGCTGACCTCAGATGATGCTGTCACAGGCGTCCGTGTCGGTGATCAGGACATTTCAGCAGATGCCGTCATCCTTGCCTGTGGCGGCTTCGAAGCAGATGATAAATTGCGTGCGGCCGAATTTGGTGCTGGCTGGCTTCAGGCCAAGGTTCGAGGGACTCCACATAATACAGGAGATGGGTTGAGAATGGCGTTTGAGATGGGTGCGCGCCGCTATGGAAAATATGACGGTTGTCATGCAACCCCTATGGACCTTCATATGAAAGATTACGGGAACTTAGACATTCCCCCCAAACAGAGAAAGAACTATCGTAAAATCTGCTATTTCCTTGGTGTGATGCTTAACGCACATGGCAATAGATTCGTGGATGAGGGCATTAATTTTCGAAATTATACCTATGCTCAGTTTGGCCGCGCTGTCCTTGAGCAGCCAGAGCATTTTGCATGGCAGATATTTGACTCAAAGGTTTTTGACCTTCTTTATGAAGAATATCGATTTGAAGATGCAAGCTTTGTTGAGGCAGACAGCTTAGAGGCACTTGTAACAAAGCTCTCCGGAGTAGACCAGAACAGGGCGCTGAAAACACTGCAGGACTATAACGATGCTGTTGATACTGATGTGGCGTTCAATCCAACCATTCTGGATGGAAAGGCCACAAAGGGGTTAGAACTGAACAAAACCAATTGGGCACAGAAATTTGACGCCCCGCCTTATCGTGCCTTTCCTGTTACAGGGGGCATTACCTTCACCTATGGTGGTGTGAAAGTCGACAGCCATGGCTGTATTCTCTCTGAAAATAACACTCCCATTAGCGGGCTCTATGCTTGCGGCGAAATGGTGGGCGGCGTCTTTTTTGGTGGATATCCGGGTGGCTCGGGTCTCACCTCAGGGACAGTGTTTGGACGTCAGGCTGGGATAGGAGCCGCAACAGACTAGCTGAAATCAGCTGTGTTTTCCTATTAAGATATAAGATAAGAATGAAATTAACCTCTAAAGCCTCTGCCAATCCATCAAAGGACCGAGGTTCGAGAGCCGCAGACCTGGCTCTTTTAACCCCCACCCCCTCCAACAAACCTTCAAGCTGAAAGCCAAACAGCATCAGTAACCCTGTTTATAGGGGATTGTTATACCATGAAATAGAGCTGCCATCGGGGCAGGGAGGACCGAATAATAAGGAAAAAAGCATAGCTTCACGGGCCGCGGACCGTGGTTCGAGGTGCCGTTGTCTAGCCCCATTTTTCAGTGCCACTTATTTTGTCGTTCTCTAATAAGGTTTCGGGGACGGGTGGTCTCATGCCCAATGCGTGATGAGGTCTGATCTGGTTATATTGTCTGAGCCAGGTATTGATTGCGACCTG
>JADHLI010000030.1 GCA_016780775.1 Alphaproteobacteria bacterium
AGAGCAAAATTTTCGCACATCTATGATGCGTCGTGCTTTGCATATTTTATGGCAAAATCTAGAGAGCTCGGATAGCCCAGAGGATAAGCTAGCCTCAGCAATCGGGCAAAATTGCGCTGAATTAGCAGGGAATTTGCGCGCACGCCAACATAATTTACCAGATAGGCCATTGTTGCAGAGCCATTTATTAGATTATGTTAAAGCGAAGCTTACTATCACCAATCCAAAATTTTTAGCACAGCAAGAAGCAAGGCAGAAATAATGCGCGATTACCGGGAAGTAGCTATGCGCCTGCGTGCAATTTGTCAGGGTGAGCGCGATGAAATTGCTTTGATGGCAACCTTTTCTCAGGAGTTGTTTGCAAGCTTTGATGGTTTCGACTGGGTAGGCTTCTACCGGGTTGTTGCGCCAAATACACTGAAAATTGGACCCTATCAGGGCGGGCATGGCTGCCTTACCATCCCCTTTGATAAAGGGGTTTGTGGGGCAGCGGCGCGCACAGCTTCGCCTCAACTAGTCGCGGATGTAGAACAGTTCGACGGGCATATTGCTTGCGCCTCCAGCACACGCTCGGAATTGGTGATACCGCTGATGGATAATGCTAGGGGTGTGCGTGCGGTGTTGGATATTGATTCTGATCAGCCGGACTTTTTCAGGCCCGCAGATATAGATGCGCTAACAGCAATGATGGCTGATATCATTGCCCCTATTTATAACGCAGAAGCCTATCAAGGGGAGGCTATATGATGCGGGCACCCTCCCTAGAGAAAAATGAGACCGAAGAGATGGCATCAGATCATCTAAAAGACCAGTTTGTGGCTTGGTTTGTTATCGTTATGGCGGGATATTATCTGCTTGACTATCTGCATGAAAAGCGCAAAAGCTGAAGCGTTTTTCGCTAATAGTCAGGTTCTATCCAAGAAATGCTAAGCTTAAGCCTGCCCGAATTGGGCTTGTATATTTTCGCGCTTTTTTTGCTGTTTATTACGCCAGGACCAGTATGGGTGGCGCTTATTGCGCGTGCGCTAAAGGGCGGATTTTCAGGCGCATGGCCGCTTGCGTTAGGGGTAGCGATAGGGGATATTTGCTGGCCTGTGTTAGCGTTATTATCCCTTGGTCAGATTGTTAGCCTGCATGGTGATATTTTGTTCTGGCTTAGATATCTGGCGGTAGCGGTATTTGTGATAATGGGGGCTTGGTTATATTTTGCACCAGTTCAAAAGTTAGAGGCAAATAGCCGTTTGACACGTGAGGGCGCGATTGCTGGATTTCTGGCAGGGTTAGCCGTCATCATCGGCAATCCTAAAGCGATGCTATTTTATATAGGCATTCTGCCCGGTTTTTTTGATATTTCCAGATTAACCGCAGCTGATATTACCGTGATTGCGCTTAGCTCTGCCTTAGTGCCTTTTGCGGGTAATTTAGGTCTTGGCGTGCTGGTGGGGCGCGCGCGTAGGCTCATCTCCTCCATGCAGATGCGCAAACGCCTTAATCAGGCAAGCGGGGTTGTATTGATTTTGGTTGGGGGCATTATTTTAGTGGCAGTCTAGAACTGCAGAGGTTTCAATCCTCTCAATGTCAGAGGCGGCTTTGACGACACGCCTCAATTGCGCTATCGCTAAAAATGAAGGGACTAACGTTAAAATAATGCAGTCCCACGCGCCAGAGACGCCCCACATTCCAAAAATTTTGCTTTGCATGTTTGGCAGATTATTAAGATCAGAGATATCGCCATTTTTACCAAATTTGATCATTAAAAAAGCTTGGTCACCCCAAGCAATTTTTTGTTCTTCCGTTTTTGTAACAATTGTGAATTTCAGAATATGATTTTTTTCAATGAGCGTATCAAATTTGGTTTTAACGGTAGCACGGCTGATATTTAGTCTTAAGGTAATTTCTGTAAAACTCATGCGGGAATTAATTTTTAGCAAATTTAGTATTTCTGTATCTATATCCACCAAATTATCCCTCCAAATTGTAAAGTTAAAACGCGTATAATTGGACAAATTGAACAATTTTACGCAATTTATCTATAGTAGTATGAGAATAATTTTGAAACAACTTAAGAAAGAAAAACTATCTTAGGAAAGCATTATGCGCCCTATTGCCTCACGGGCGCATGAAGATGGTGCTGTCTACCTTATTTTGAAGGAAATTAAATGGATCAGCTAAAGGCTACATTTGGCCCTATCTCTGGCACGTTAATGATGCTGAACATTGTGCTTGGTGCAAGCTTGTTTATCTTGCCAGGACTTGCTGCACAACAAACCGGGCCAGCCTCTATACTTTATTGGTTATTGGCAATTTTGCTTAGCGTTCCCTTGCTGGTTGTTTTTTGTTTGCTGGCTGCAAGAAGGCCATGTTCAGGCGGGGTCGCACATCTGGTTGGGGCTGCCTTTGGTGCGCGTTTTTTTGTGATTGCATCCTATCTTTTTTTAGGGGCGGTGATGCTTGGGCTGCCTGCTATCGCGCTAAGTGCTGGTTATGCATTGCAAGCAGGTTTCGGTTTGGATGCTGGATTTTCTGCGGGGCTAATTATTACCCTTGCTATCGCAGCAAATTTTCTGACCCCAAAGCGGGCTAGCCAATTTGGTAGTGCTGCTTCTATTTTATCCATATCCCTGCTTGTGGCATTGATTGTTTGCGGATTTATTGTCACCCCTTCTTCTGGCTTGCTTTCTGTGGAAGAGGTTTTTTCTGAACGCTCTCTTGGTGCAGAATTTCGTGTAGGGCTGAGCGTCATTCCGCTTATCTTTTTTGCCTTCACCGGATGGGAGGTTGCTATATCGCTAGGCGGTGAGTTCAAAAAGCCTAAAAAAAATGTGCCAATAGCCATTATTGCCTCTTTTATCATGGCCTCCATTTTATATCTCTTATGTGCAATGGTTGTGGTGCATGCGGGGGTTTCTGCCTTTAATGAAGCTCCTTTTGTGGGCATGCTTGCCCCTGTTTTTGGTGCATTTTCAAGCCAGCTTATCGCTAGTTTTATTGCCGGGCTGCTTACCATCAATTTATTTGCGGCTATCTGGAGCGTATCACGGATGATGTATTCGATAAGCGAACAGGGGTTTCTGCCGGCCTCCCTGAATGTTCTATCACGTAGTTTGCCTGCCCGCGCACTGCTTTTATTTGGCGCCATCGGGCTGATGATGATAGGCGTGCATGAAGTTAAATTTATTGCCATAGACACGATGTTCACCTTGGCCAGTTTAAATTTTTTATGCTTGTATGGCCTAGTGGCTTTTGTGGGGCTATTGCACTTGAAAGGGAATTTTCAGCGCCTGTTATCAGCGATAGCGATAGCAAGCGTGGCAGCCATTATGGTGATGACGCAATCGCTGCCTACGCTCAGCTATCCGCTGATTATCGCAAGCGCAGGCTGGCTTGCCTTCACGTTGCATAAAGACAAAGACTGAACAAGTTCTATCACATTCCAAGGCGGGAATCGCACCTAATATCCCCAACTTCTAGGCCATCCCAATTTTTCAAATTTGGACAGAAAAATCTGTCTAATTCGGGGTGCCGGGGATAGCCAAGAGCGTGTATCACGGCACCTAATGCAGCCTCGGCAGCGCGCTTATGTCCATCACGGGCCTTCAGCATCAAACCTAGCCCTAAATCATGAAAGGCAGCTGCAAATACGCCTTCTGCGCCGGTTTTAACTGTGATGGCTGTTCTGTAATACTGGTTTACAGCGGAGCAGGCACGGTTTTGGCCAGCCATCATATGGGGGGCGGCGGCAATGGCGTGGGTGATGCGTTGGCAGGCCTTGCGCCGCAATTCAGGTAAGCTGTCATCGCCTGTAAACAGGGCTAATCCGCGGGCCCAATTTCCCAAAGGCGCGCTATAGGCCGGGGCACCGCACCCATCTATGCCATGCGTAAAGCTTAGGATGTCGCGCCCTATCATCATCTCTAATACGCCTAGAATACGTTGCTGTATAGGATGGCCTACCTGATGATAATCAGCTAGCGGCAAGCCTTCGAGATGGGCTAGAACCAGCATGCCGGCATGTTTGCCGCTACAATTATTATGCGCGCGTGTGGGATTATCAAGGCTTCTTACTTGTTCTATTAGGCTGTCTGTATCTAGAGACCAATGCGCCCCGCAAACCAACGCTTCTTCTTTTATGGAAAATCGATTTAGCAGGGTGCTGGCACATTCTGCATGGTATGGCTCGCCATTATGGCTTGCGCAAATAAAGCTTACCTCTTCATCAGATAGCGTGTCTGCCTTGCCATCGCGCAACAGCTTTTCGATAAGAGCAATAGCCTGTAGTGGTTTGATAGCTGAGCGTGGAAATATTTCAGTTTCTGGGTCGCCAAGCGCTAGGACAAGCTGACCTTCTGCGTCACATAGCGCGATATCAACTACATGTATAGATTCGCACGCACCCGCGCGGCGCACCTCTACCTCTAGGGGCGTATTTGAAATTAAGGGCAGGGAAATAAGCGGCTTTTGCATAAAAAACTCGTCAACTGATCAGGAAAGATAAGCCGACTATATGATAACTTATGATAGCTGTCTGCTATTTTACAGGGCCGTTTTACAGGACCGTTTTACAGGGCCGATTTATAGGGCCGTTGATGCCCAGAATTTTATCATTCCATATTTATGGCCTGAATTTTCTGTCGTCAGATATTTTCATTTTTACGAGAAGTTTTTTACGAGAAGTTTTTGCCTTGACGGGTTTGCTCTTTTACCTTTTAATCGAGTTTCGGAATTCTGAATTCAAAAAATAGGTAATATTGGAAATCTTTTAGTATGTTTCAAATTGATGCTAAGCCAGCCCTGATAGATCAGGTCTATGCCCAGATAAAGCAGGCAATTGTAACAGGCGATTTGCGCCCATCTGCCAGCCTTGCCCAAGAAGCGCTAGCCACAGAATTAGGCGTTAGCCGGCAACCGGTAAGCCATGCGTTAATTCTGTTGGAAAAAGATGGGCTGGTGGTCGAAAAAGGCCGTAAAGGCCGGATGGTCGCGCCTATCGATAATCATCAGTTGCTGAGTTTATATCAGGTGCGTGCTGTGTTGGATGGGCTGGCTGCCAGCTTGTGTGCCCACCAGCCAAAATTAACAAAAAAGATAGATTTTGAACGCTTATTAGCGGATGGTTTTGCCGCCACAAAAAGCTGGGATGTAGCGCAGATGGTTGCTGCTGATATCGCCTTTCATACCGCCATTTATCAGCATTCTGGAAACCCTGAAATTTTTAATGCCGTACAATCAGGATGGCCACATATGGTCCGCGCAATGCATATTGTGCTAAGTGGCACTATCTCCGCGCAAGATATCTGGGCAGAACATAACCAAATCGCTGATGCCATTTGCGACGGTGATGCAGATACTGCCCGTAAATTGGCCACCAGCCATGCCCAGACCAGCGGCCAGCTAACCTTCGACACCTTATTAACAGATCAGCCAAAATCAGCATGAAAAACATCTGCATTAAAGGTGGCAGTAACAAATCTTTTAAGACACGCAACAGATAAAAATATTGGAGGCAAAAATGAAGTTATCAGAAGCACAATTAAAACAGTTTGACGAAGAGGGCTATTTGTTCTTTCCGAGCATGTTCTCGCCAGATGAAGCAAAACTATTGAAAGCAGAGGCTGATAATGTCTATGCAATGGAGCGCGAGGAAGTCTGGCGCGAGACAAGCGGTGTTGCCCGTACTGCCTTTGCTGCCCATACCTATAATGAAGGTTTTCGACGTCTTGGCGCACATCCACGCCTTATTGATCCAGTATCACAAGTGCTGGAGGGCGATTTATATATGCATCAGTTTAAAGTAAATGCCAAAGCGGCCTTTGATGGTGATGTCTGGCAATGGCATCAAGATTATGGCACGTGGAAGCGCGATGATGAAATGCCAGAACCGCGCGCGATGAATATTGCGGTGTTTCTGGATGATGTGACAGCTGCAAATGGCCCCCTCCTGTTTATCCCCGGCAGCCATAAGCAAGGTGTTGTCGAAGCAGGCCACGACTTGAGCACGACCAGCTATCCTTTATGGACGCTTGATAATGATCTGGTTAAAAAATTGGCGGATAGGGGCGGCTGTGTTGCACCAACTGGGCCTGCAGGAAGCATGTTGATGTTCTCCTCCCTTTTAGTGCATGCAAGCCCAGCCAATATTTCGCCGTTTGATAGAACAATTGTTTATCTATCACTTTGTCATGTAGATAATCATATTCGTGCTTTTAATCGTGCGGAATGGATTGCGCACCGCGATTTCACGCCTATCGAAGCGATGCCAGATGATTGTCTGGATGAGCTAGTAAAAGCCCAGCTAGCTGCTGCAGAATAGGAACAGCAGGATGTATCTTTATGATAGTTTGCTGGCGCGTGCAGCCGCCGGCCAGCCTGTCCGTGTTGGGCTTATTGGGGCAGGTAAATTTGGCTCTATGTTTTTATCACAAGTGCCAACAACCCCAGCTCTGAAAGTTGCGGCTATAGCTGATCTGCGCCCAGATAATGCACGTGCTGCCTGCCGCGGTGCTTGCTGGCCAGAAGAGCTAATTGAAGCCACCCATTTCACGGATGATGCTTTTGCGATGATGGCTTCTGGTGCGGTAGATGTAGTGGTTGAGGCTACTGGGCATCCGATAGCCGGCATCCGCCACGCCCAGCAAGCTATTGCCAATGGGTTGCATATCGTAATGGTGAATGTCGAAGCTGATGTACTAGCAGGGGCAGCGCTGGCTGAAAAAGCCCGTCAGGCTGGCACCGTTTATTCGATGGCATATGGTGACCAGCCCGCCCTGACGATAGAGATGGTGGACTGGGCGCGTAGTACTGGCTTTGAGGTGGTTGCCGCTGGCAAGGGTACAAAATATCACCCTATCTATCATAGCTCAACGCCAGATACAGTCTGGGATCATTATGGGCTAACTGCAGCAGAAGCGCGCGCAGCAGGCATGAATAGCCAGATGTTTAACAGCTTTCTGGATGGCACTAAATCAGCTCTCGAAATGGCGGCTATTTCCAATGCAACCGGGCTCTCAGCACCTAATGGTGGGCTGAAATTTCCGGCCGCGGGCATGGATAATCTGGCGCATATCCTTCGGCCCAAATCTGCGGGCGGGTGTTTGGATGCAAGTGGTCAGGTAGAAGTGGTCTCTTCGCTTGAGCGGGATGGACGACCCGTGCATAAAGATTTGCGCTGGGGCGTTTATGTGGTTATCGAAGCCCCGAATGATTATGCAGCAGCCTGTTTTAAACAATATGGCATGAATACTGATGCAACTGGGCGATATTCTGCGATGTATAAACCCTTTCATCTGATCGGGTTGGAGTTAAATATTTCTATTTTATCTGCCGCACTGCTTGGCCAGCCAACTGGCATGACCAAAGCCTATAATAGTGATGTTATCGCGACCGCAAAACGCCCGTTAAAAGCTGGAGAAATGCTAGATGGGGAAGGCGGCTTTACGGTATGGGGGCAGCTTTATCCTGCGCAAGCAGCGCAGGCCATTGACGGTGTGCCAATTGGTCTGGCCCATAATTTAAAACTAACCCGCGATGTTGCAGAAGGTGCGCCAGTGACGTGGGATAATGTTACCAGCCATCCAGATAGTGATATCTTAGCGTTGCGTGCAGCCATGCAGGCGGGCATATCATAGCTAAGCGTATATCCCTAGCTATCTAATTCAGGCAGGGAATATTTTTGGCGTAGGGCGGCTTCTATCGCTTCTGGAATGTGGATATCTGGCGGGTTGGATAAAATCATTTTAACTTTTTTGCGTGCGCGGGTATGAATATTTTCTGCCCCTGCTTGCGTCCACGCCTCAACCGGCAAGCGGCAAGCCAGATCAGGATATAGAAAATCACTATGCATACGCGCATAAGTATCCGCATGGCCCAGAAAATGCCCTGCTCCCTTGGCAGTTTCATCTATTGCTGCGACCATCAAGGTATCATTGCTAACCTCTATCGGGGCAAGGCTGCGCAATATTGCCCCTGCCATATCGCTGTCGATAACATAGCTTTCAAGCGCTGCTGCCATTAGCCCGGCATGCATTCCACAAGCTTGGGTGATAAGATTAGCGCCAGCCTGCGCAGCTAGGGTGATATTCAAGCTCTTTTCAAACCCTGATTGCGCATCCGCTGTTTTTGCGTCAGTTGCGCCAGCAATAACCGAATTAGGGAGCTGATAATAGTTTGCCATTTGTGCGGTAGCAGCCATGATAAGTGCTTGTTCTCCAGACCCGCCAGACATTGCGCCGGTGCGCAAATCTGTAACCATTGGACGCGGACCAAAAATGGCCTTTGCTTTCTCATCTACAAGCCATGCCATCACCAGCCCTGCCAGCGTTTCAGCGCAGGTTTGTGCAAGTGAGCCAGCAACGGGCACCGGGCTTGATGCGCCAAGCTGGCCAAAAGTGTTGCAATGCACGGGCAGGCCAAATTTTATCGCTTCAGCCATCACCTCAACCGCCTCTTCTGCTAGCCGTAGCGGCGGGGTTATATGATTAATGTTCAGCGATAAAAAGGGCTTTTCATGGAACGCTTCGTGACTGCCAGCAATCGTAAAACAAATATCGGCAATCGCCTCAACATCTTTTGCGCTGCTTACCGAAGTCATCACATGTTTTGAGGTGCCTTTCAGGCTGGTAAAGGCAGTTGCAATATCCATATCGCGCAATGTTTCAATATCGCGTGCAACCAAAGGGCGGCTGAAGAAATGTATATGCTCTAATGCCTCTGCCAGACGCGCTGCTTTGTACAGGTCACCTATCCCGGCCTCACGATAGCTCAGGCCATCTTCATCCAGAACCAAAGGGGCAGCGCCGCCTGTGCCGGTATAAACTTGGCCCCTACCTAAATGCAGTTCTAGACCCGCTTTGCGGCCATAAAGGGTAAGCGGTTTTGCAAAGGCAGAAATGGCCTTGCTTGTCAGCTCTGGCGGTATTTGCAGGCGTCCTTCTTGGTTAATAACAGCTCCTTCATCACAGGCCTTTTGCGCTAGTTTTTGCGGTGCACCAACCACCCCTGTCTGCCATAAAATAGTTTTTGCAGCTGTATCTATCGCAGCCATATCAGCATCAGACAGGATGCTTAAACACCCGCCTACCATTCCTCTTGTCTTTGGTTTGATAGGCGCAGATGCTTGGCCTTTGTTGCGTCGACGTGACCTGTTTGAATTTTTATCTGTCATGAGTTTTCAGAGAACTTATCTTTATATTTTTTGGCCAGCTCATGCAATTTTGGTTGAGCTTTGATATCCCCATCTTTTACAAATTTTTCGTGATTTTCGATAAGCTTTTCGCGTTCATATAGATAGTTTACCATCAAGCCATAGGATTGTTTTTGCCCGCGCGGCGAAAGATCTGCCCCTTCATGTATTTGATATAAGCTTGCACCATTTCCAAGATGAAAACGGGCTACGGGGTCAATCGGCATACCATTTTCGTGCTTTGCCTGCAGCAAATAATATGCCCCTAATGCGCGCACCTCTTCTGGGTTGGCGCTTAAGAACGCCTCTGCTGGCTGCATATCTGGCCCGTCTTGTATATTCTGGCGCGTTAGCCAGCGGGCAAAATTTGGCACTGGCGAGAGGGTAATGAAATGTTTCAGTTTTGGATGTTCTTGGCTTAATTCTGCAACAACTGTTTTAATTAATGAATGGCCAAAGGAAATGCCAGCTAGCCCCTGCTGGCAGTTTGAAATGGAATAAAAGACTGCATATTCTATCTCTTTTTCTGGTGTGGGCTCACGCCCATCCGATAAAATATTCTGCACCGAAGACGGCAATTCTGCACATAAAGCAACCTCAACGAAAATAAGTGGCTCTTCTGGCATTGAGGGATGGAAGAAAGCAAAGCAGCGCCTATCTGGCGGGGCGAGGCGACGGCGCAAATCATCCCAACTGCTGATCTCATGCACCGCTTCATAGGAAATAATTTTTTCCAAAATATGTGCAGGGCTCGTCCAGTCGATAGGACGCAGAACCAGAAAGCCGCGATTAAACCAGCTGATAAATAGCTCTTTTAAATCAATATCCAGAATGCCTAACTCTGGATTTTCTGCCAATAGCGATAGTAAATCCTGACGCATCGATACCAGCTCAAAAGTTGCGCCCGGCACTTCATTTAGGCGACGAAAAAAATCGCGCCTTTTTGGTTGGGCAGCCTTTATAAAGGCGCGGTAATCTGTTGTTTTTTTACCGTTCTGATAGCGATCAATACTGCTTGTAATAGCGCTGATATCAATATCCATTTCAGTTAATAGATAAATGAAAAAAGCTCTTTTATCTTCCCTGCCAAGCCGGCGATATTGGTTTAGGATTTGCTCGGAAATGGCAATGCCTGATACCTCGCCCTTGGTGGATAGCAGCGCTTCACACAAGCTGGTTAGTTTATCATCACTTGCCTGATACCCCTCCAGCAGGTTGGAGGTGCGCTCGAATAGGCTATTTAAAAGGCCTGAGAAAAAGTTCATATCCGTGTTGGCTCCAACCCCATTACCCCTTTTTAGCAAACACCACCCTAACCTAGTTTGGCAAGTATAAGCTTGCTCAAATTCATATAGGTAACCCGGCCGCTGGACAGACTGATCTGCAGGCAGAAAAAAACTGCTTGATATGAGCCGTAAAGCCTGTTTTTCTTGGCTTGTTGACCCCCATTTTCCCATCCGTTGGGAAATGCTTGTAAAGGAGGGATAAAATGCCTGAAGGTCAGATTTATAATGCAAACGTTATAACACAAACACAAGCTGCGCAATATTGGCGTGATGGGTATTTGTTTCCTTTAAACTTGATGTCTATGAAGGAAGCAGCACAATGGCGGCGCACGCTAGAAGATATGGAACACACTTATCGTGATGTTAAAATGACGCGCACAATCGGCACGTATAAGCGGATAAATGCACAATGTGTGATGCCATTTGCCTATGATCTGGCAACCCAGCCACGCTTGCTGGATATGATAGAAGCGATTTTAGGCCCAGACATTCTGATTTACGGGGCAGAGTTTTTTATTAAAGAGCCGCAGTCTGAACAAATTGTGAGCATGCATCAGGATTTAACCTATTGGGGTCTGGGTGCTACTGACCATCTGGTAACTGCATGGATTGCCTTATCAGAGGTTAATGTTGAGAGTGGCTGTATGCAATTTGTAGCGGGATCACATGCCAATCAGATTTTGCCACATGAAGATACTTTTGCTGATAATAATTTACTCTCCAGAGGACAGGAAATTCAGGTACAGGTCGCAGAAGAGGATAAGACCGATATTGTGCTTCGCCCAGGTCAGGTATCGTTGCATCATGGCCGGATGATCCATGGCTCCGGACCAAATAGCTCAGATGATAGGCGTATCGGTTTTGTGATTCGCTATGTCAGTCCAGATGTCATGCAAGAAGTTGCCCAAAAAGACTATGCGATGCTGGTCAGAGGTGCTGATAGGGCGCGTCATTTCGTGCATTACACGCCGCCGCCATCTCTTTTTGCCCCTTCCCATTTGGCGCTTTATGAAGAAATGCGGGAAGCACAGAGGCAAGCTATGATGGCAGGGGCAAGTAAATCCAGCACCCTCTATGACTGATTTATTTTACTAGCTCTAGGGATCTGTTGAAGGTGCGAACATTGATGTGAAAGGTGTGTTAGCGCGCCGTTTCCACTTGCCTTGCGCAAGCAAGGTGTGAAAATCCATAATTGCCTGATTAAAACGCTCTGGGTCTTCTAAATTCAATAAGTGACCAGAGCGGCTAAAAATAGTCAGGCCGGATAGGGGCATTTGGCGTTTTAGCCAGAGGCTAGCATCAAGGCAGGGCTCATCCTCATCACCGCAGAGAATAAGGGTTGGTATATCACAGGCCTTTACCTGATCGGCAAAATCATGCAAACCCGGCCTTTTAGCTTGCACTTCGGCTAGTGTATGAACCGCCCCAATTACTGGATGTTCGCTAAGATGGTCACGAAATGCTTGCCATGCCGCCTTATTCTTTTCCAAAAGCTGAATGCGGTTCGGGGCCATAGCCATTTCCGTGGCGGGCAGTTTGCCGGTACTGGCAATGGCATCTGCACTTGCTATAGCATCTGCAATAAAGGCCTGTCTTGTTGGGGGATGGCCGCCAGAACCAATACTAGCACAAACACAAGAGGCAATTATATCAGGGGCATGCAGGCTCATCAATAAAGTGATATAGGCGCCCATGGACAGGCCAACCACATCAACCTGTTTCAATCCTAAATGCTGGATAAGCGCTATCGCATCTTCAAGATTTTCCTGCCAGCCATAATGGGATGCTGCCTCTGGTACATCAGAGGGTGGATAGCCCCGTGCTGAGAGTGCAAGGCAGCGCCGCGAATGTACCGGATGCTGGCTAAAAAAGCCTATCTGATGCGCCCATGACCGGGTATCCCCGCCAAACTCATGCAAGAATAACAGCGCGCTATCTGGGTTTCCAGAAGCTTCTTTGCCTTCATCTAGATAATGTAAGCGCAATTTATCGCGGCTGAAAAAAGGCATGAACATCTCCTGTCTTTAGCCGCTATGCGCCTATCGCGGCTTTGCTAAACACTATTCGCTAGCCCTGATAGCTGCGGCTATCAGTTAGCAATGGCTTCGTTGCCCTGCCAGACACCTTTTTCTTTTAAGCTGTCCACAACTTCGCGCGGCATGTAATTTTCATCATGCTTAGCGAGCACAGAATCGGCCTTGAAAATATTGCCTTCAAACGCGCCTTGTGCAACTACCCCCTGACCTTCTCTAAACAAATCAGGTAGCGCCCCCTCATAGGTGACTTGGGTAATCCCTTCTCCATCACCTAGTGCAAAGCGGGCTTGCAGGCCATCAATTTGAACAGAGTCAGCCTGAACCAGGCCGCCAAGGCGCAAACGCTGCCCATTTTTTTGGGCATCAGTAATTTCTGACGGGCTATAGAATAGCATGATATTGCTATTGAGGGCTTTTAATACAAGATAGCCTGCCAGCCCCAGAATAAGGCTAGAAAACAATACCAATATTAGTCGTCGGGATTTGCCGTTCATGTTCCTGTCAGTAGCCTAATTTAGCGAAATGTTAATTTGCGTGAAAACGTGATGTCCAATCTGCCAGCAGGCTGCGCGCTTTTTCATTGCCAGCATGCAAATGCGCATCATGATCTTCTTTGCGGGCGGTTAGCTCTACCACATAGCCGTTTGGGTCACGAAAATAAATAGATGAAATAAAGCCATGGTCAGAAATGCCTCTGGTTTCAATCCCTGCAGATTTGCCTTTCTCAAACATCTCATGCAGATGTTCCATGCTGACCTCTAAGGCTAAATGCAAATCGTAATCATGCTGGCGGGTAAAGGTAAATTCTTGCTCAGGCGCTTCAAAAAAAGCGATGTTGGAGCCATCATCTAGCTGATAAAAACTATGTAAGACATAGGCTTCCCGGCCAGTTTTAGTTTCTTTAATTTCTAGTGCACCAGCTAGAGGCAGGCCTAAAAAATCTTCGTAAAAGGACCTGGTTTCCTCAGAGTTCCGGCATCTAAATGCGGCATGGTGTAAACCTTTAATCATTTCTCTCTCCGTCAAGAGGTTCAGATGGATGTCAGACAAAATGATAGTCTGCCTTATCGTGACTATTTCGTTGTCTTAAATATTTCTTTACAGGTAAGATTTTTCCTACGAACTTCAAGATAGGTCTTAACTAATTGTAAGTTTCCATATTGGTATCTTGACCAAAAAAGGAGCGGCAGAGGGGATTGTTAAACAGATGCACCAGAATACCAAGATAAAGCCGCGCCGTAGCTTACTTTTTATCCCGGCTAATCGGCCCGACCGGTTTGCGAAGGCGCTTGCTAGCGGGGCGGATATGGTCTGTCTTGAGCTAGAGGACGGGGTTGCACAAGGTGAAAAAGAATTGGCACGCGAAAATATGGTAGCGTTTTTTAATGCGCGCTCTAGCTTGCCTGCTTATCCTGAAATTCTAGTGCGTATAAATGCGCCTGAAGAGCCGATAGGAAAAGCTGATTTAGAGGCTGTTTTGAACTTGGCGTGTAAACCAACCGCGCTGATGATCCCCAAAGTTAGGCGCGCAGATGATGTAACAGAATTGGATAAAAAGCTCGCTGCCGCCGCACCAGATATGGCAATACATTTGCTGATTGAGACAGCAGAAGCGCTGGAGTATGCAAGCACTATTGCGGTGGCTAGCCAGCGCATAAAGATGCTGTTATTTGGCGGGGTAGATTTAGCAGCTGAGCTGCGCGCTACTACGGGATGGGAGGCACTATTATATGCGCGTGGACGGGTTGCACATGCAGGCGCGCTAGCTGGCCTAGATGTAATGGATATGCCCTATCTTGCGATAGAGGATGAAACAGGGTTGGCAGAAGAGGCGATGCGCGCCCGTGATATGGGCTATGGCGGCAAGGCAGCCATTCACCCCAGACAAATAGCAGCTATAAATAAGGCCTTTACGCCAACCGCTGAGGATATTAGCCACGCCAAGAAAATAATGGCAGCTTACGCTAATGCACCTCGAGGCGTTGTGGTCGTAGATGGCAAGCTTATCGAAAAACCCGTTATTTTAAAGATGCAATATATTCTGGCTATAGCAGACGCGGTCGGTGCCTAGTTTCCATTAAATTTCGGTGCGCGCTTTTCATTAAAAGCTGCCACCCCTTCAAGCCTGTCCTTGGTTGGCACCGTGCGATTATAGGCCTCAATTTCAAAGGCCAGCCCATCTGCAACCGACATCTGCATGCCTCTTGTTATGGCCTGTTTTGCTTGTCGTACCGCAATTGGACCATTAGCCGCTATTTGCTGGGCAGTCGCTTCGGTTTCTGCAAGCAATGCCTCAGCATCAAAGACCGCATTGACCAGCCCCCATTCTAAGGCCTCTTCTGCGCTAAAGACGCGGCCAGAGAGAATCAGCTCTTTGGCACGCCGCTCCCCAACCGCGCGGGCCAGATTTTGTGTGCCACCTGCACCTGGGATAATGCCGAGTTTTACTTCGGTTTGCGCAAAACGGGCATGCTGCGCTGCATAGGCAAAATCAGCCATCGCGGCTAACTCGCACCCGCCGCCATAGGCCGCCCCATTTACCGCCGCTATTATCGGTACAGGACAGCCCATAATTGCCCGGACCATCCGCTCATATATCAGGTGTTGAGCCTGCCATTGGGCATCGGTCATGCCGTTCCGCTCTTTCAGATCGCCTCCTGCGCAAAAGGCTTTCTGGCCACTGCCTGTTAAAATAACCACGCGGCAATCGCCATAATTCAGACTGAAAGCTTCAAAGAAGCTAACCATTTCACTCGCCATAGACGTGTTAAAAGCATTAGCTGCTTCTGGGCGATGCATTTCTAGTTTCAGAATATGCGGGGAAAGCAGGGTAAGCTTCAGGGTTTCATAGATATTGGCAATCGCGAGGCTAGACATTTTTTGCGCACTCTTTTTTATTTTTTTTCAAAAGGGTGAGAGAAGTTTTTTTCACCTTTTTCATGATTAGCTTTTGATGGTGCTTGTCAAGTCTTTGCTAACGCCAATATGATTTAATAGTTAAGGCTAAAAAACATTATAGCGGCTGGCTAGATAAGGGATAAGAGCGTGGTCAGAGGACTTGAAAATGAGCTTGAGGGCATAACCGTTATTTCAGTGGAACAGGCGGTTGCTGGCCCATATTGCGGGATGTTGCTGGCAGACGCAGGCGCGCGGGTTATTAAGGTTGAGCGCCCAGGGGGGGATTTTGCCCGTATCTATGATCGTTGGGCTGAAGGCGAGAGCGCTATTTTCATCTGGCTGAACAGGGGCAAGGAATCTATTTGTCTAGATATTAAATCAGATGAAGATATGGCATTGCTACGGCGCATGGCAGAAGAAGCAGATGTGTTGCTTAGTAATCTAGCGCCAGGAGCAATGGAACGTTATGGACTAACTGGCGATTTGCTGCGAAAAGCTAATCCTGGGCTGATAACTTGTATGCTTTCTGGTTATGGGCGCGATGGCAAGGCTGGCCGGAAAAAAGCTTACGATTTTCTGGTGCAGGCAGAGAGCGGGGTTGTCGCTGTTACAGGTACGCCAGAAGAGCCGGTTCGTGTGGGTATTTCCATGACTGATTTATCAACAGGTCTTACCGCTTTTTCTGCTATTTTGCGGGCCTTGCATCAACGCCACCGCACAGGCAAGGGGCTTGATCTAGAAGTGAATATGTTTGATGTGATGACGGACTGGATGAATATGGCATTGCTGGGTTATCGCTATTCAGATGTTGCCCCGCAACGCTATGGTTTGACGCATGGTTTTGTTGCTCCTTATGGCGCTTATCAGTCCAAAGATGGGCGCCAAGTGATGTTGTCCATTCAAAATGACCGGGAGTGGAGCGATTTTTGTTTGCGGGTACTGCGCCAGCCAGATCTGGTAGAGGACCCGCTCTATAAGCACAATCCTGAACGCTATCAAAATCGGGTGGCGCTAGCCGAAATTATCAATGCCGCCTTTGCTGCTTATGATAAGGACGACATTATCGAAATGCTGGAGGATACCCGCATTGCCTGTGCCAGCCTGAACTCTGTAGCGGAGGTATCGAAGCATGAATTTTTACAAAATCGTACTGTTCAGATGGGCAACAAAATTATCGATATTGCCGATTTACCCGTGCGGCGTGCGGCGGGGTCAGTCACTCGCGCGCCCGTACTAGATGAGCATGGTGCCAAAATACGCAAGGAATTTAGCTAATGGATTATCCGCTTGGTCATAGTGAAATTCGTGAGGGCATTAAACGGCTTTGTGCCGATTTTGATAGCCGCTATTGGCAGGAATGTGACGCAGATGATGCCTACCCTTCTGCTTTTGTTGAGGCGTTAACCCAAGCAGGATATCTGGCCGCGCTGATACCAGAGGCGTATGGCGGCATGGGCTTGCCTCTTTCTGCTGGGGCGGCGATCTTAGAAGAGATTCACCGTTCTGGCGGGAATGCGGCGGCGTGCCATGCGCAAATGTATACGATGGGCACGATTTTGCGCCATGGTAGTGATGCCCAGAAACAAAAATATCTGCCTGATATTGCCGCTGGAAAATTGCGCTTGCAGGCCTTTGGTGTTACCGAACCTAGTAGCGGTACGGACACTAGCGCATTGCGTACTACTGCCAAGCATGAAGGGGATAAATTCATTGTAAATGGACAGAAAATCTGGACCTCCCGCGCTGAATATTCTGATCTGATGGTCTTGTTAGCCCGCACTAGCCCAGTACCGATAGGGGGTCGCAAAACAGATGGGCTGTCTGTGTTGCTGGTAGATATGCGCGAGGTACGTGGGGATACGCTGACCATTACGCGTGTGCCAACTATGATGAACCACGCCACCACACAATTATTTTTCGATGATATGCCAGTGCCAGCAGAAAATTTAATAGGGGAGGCAGGCAAGGGTTTTAAATATATCTTAAGCGGCATGAATGCTGAGCGTATGCTTATAGCGGCTGAATGTATTGGCGATGCTAAATGGTTCATCGAAAAAGCACGAGATTATGGTTGTGAGCGCGAAGTCTTTGGCCGCCCCATTGCCCAGAATCAGGGGGTACAGTTTCCCATTGCTAGCGCTTATTCCAACATGCGCGGGGCAGAATTGATGCTTGATAAAGCCTTGCAGCTTTATGAAGAAGGCGGCAATCCAGGTGAGGAAGCTAATTTAGCAAAATTGCAAGCAGCTGATGCGTCTTGGGCAGCAGCAGAAGCCTGTATCCAGACATATGGCGGATTTGGGTTTGCCCGCGAATATGATGTAGAGCGTAAATATCGAGAGGCGCGCTTATATCAGGTAGCCCCGATTTCAACCAATCTTATCCTAAGCTATATTGGCGAGCATGTTTTAAAAATGCCCCGATCTTACTAATATGCTTGCGGATGCGCGTGCTAATGCACTTGCTAATGTGCTGGCAAATGCACTGGCAAATGCACAGGCCACTATTGCAGGCAAGGCGGGATTTTGCCTACACTAACATTCGGGCTGTTTAAATTTGCAGTGCGCACAAAAGTTAAGGGGGGGGGGAAAGCGATGTCAACTTGTTGCAGTTATGATCTGGTAGAATGGGGAAAGCCCTTTGAGCGGCGGGAACGCCCCCTTCCGGAAGTGCCAGCAAAGGCGGTTCTTGTTAAAATTACCGCTGCTGGATTATGCCATTCTGATCTCCATATAAAAAAGGGATTTATGGATTTAGGGGCTAAGGGCAAGCTGACTTTCACTCAGCGTGGGGCCACATTGCCGCTAACATTGGGGCATGAAATCGCCGGCGTTATCGAAGCGGTGGGAAGCGATGTTAAAAGGGTGAAAGCAGGCCAACAGGTGGTTGTATTTCCATGGATTGGCTGCGGCACCTGTCTTGCTTGCGCCGAAGATCGTGAAAGTGACTGTACCTCAATGCGCATTATTGGGATACATCGTGATGGCGGATTTGCAAGCCATGTGCTGGTTGAGGATGAAAAATTTGTTATAGATATTGATGGCTTTGATGCAGCCGAGATAGCCCCTTATGCCTGTTCTGGTTTGACTGTATTTAATGGCCTGCAAAAATTAGGTCCGGTGCGTGATAATGAATGGCTAGCTGTTTTAGGGGCGGGCGGATTGGGCTTAAACGCGATCGCAATTGCGCGTGCTATGGGCTATACCAATATTGTTGCAGTGGACATTGATGATGCCAAGCTAGATACCGCCTTGGAAATGGGCGCGGATGAATGGGTAAATGCACGCGCAGATGACGCAAGTGAACTGTTGAAAGAAATTACCCATAACCGTCTATTTGCTGTGCTGGATACTTTTGGCAGCGGTGATACGGGCACGCTGGCAGTATCGGCTATGAGTAAGGCTGGGCGCTATGTGGTGGTGGGTCAGCATGGCGGCGATTTTACGATGCCGCAAATCTGGCTG
>JADHLI010000031.1 GCA_016780775.1 Alphaproteobacteria bacterium
CAATTTAATTCGCCGAATACGTGGGTCGTCCGGACTGTGACTATCTTCCAAATCAAGCTTATCATCTGATTCGGTCATGCCATAGGCAGTCTGCTCAATACGCGCTATCTCGGCACGCAACCCTTGAACAACAGACATGTCCAGATGATTTTCCAGCAGCAAATACCCTTGCTCGTTATAGAAATCAGCCTGCGCTGAGGTTAAACATTCAAGCTCTGGCTTTTTATGTGTATCCATTTTCTAAACTCCTCTGTTAGAACCCTCAATGTTGTCATCCGTCGGTTTTTCAAAAAAAACAGTTATAGCTTCCTAGCTTTTTATCAGCATTACATAGTCGCACCAATTTGCCACGGCACAAACTCATAATCCCCTAAACCCTGTGCTTCAGATTTTGATTGCTTTCCAGAAGCTACATCCAGCAATAAATCATAAATCTCTCGCCCTTTTTCTTCTAAACTCTGGCCTTTGGTGAGCATCTCACCAGCATTGATATCCATATCTTCTATTAGCCTTTCATACATTTCTGTATTGGTAGCTATTTTAATACAAGGCGAGGGTTTAGAGCCGAAGGCAGAACCGCGGCCAGTAGTAAAGGCGACCAAATTACAACCGCTAGCAATTTGTCCTGTTACCGAAGCTGGGTCATATCCAGGCGAATCCATGAAAGCAAAACCCTTTTTATTTACTGGCTCTGCATATTTATAAACGCCGGTTAGCGGGGTAGTTCCGCCCTTTGCAGCCGCACCTAATGATTTTTCTAAAATAGTGGTTAGTCCGCCCTTTTTATTGCCCGGGCTAGGGTTGTTATCCATTGAGCCTTTATTGCGCTCTGTATAGTCTTCCCACCAGCGAATAAGCCCAACCAGTCTCTCACCTGTTGCTTTATCTTGTGCACGCCGGGTCAGTAAATGTTCTGCGCCATAAATCTCTGGCGTCTCTGCCAAAACACCTGTCCCGCCCTGTGCCACCAGTAAATCACACGCATAGCCAAGTGCCGGATTTGCGGTGATGCCAGATAGAGCATCAGAACCTCCACATTGCAAAGCAACGGTTAGCTCTGATACAGGGCAAGGCTCACGCTTGCATTTATTTGCTTCAGGCAGCATTTCACGCACCATAGCGATACCAGCTTCAACTGTTTTTGCCAGGCCAAAGCTGTCCTGAATATTCATGGCCTTAAAAAGCGGACCCTGCTTTAGGCCATAAGCTTCCAATAACCAGTCAATCTGGTTCATCTCGCAGCCTAAACCCACCATTAAAATACCCGCATGGTTCGGGTTTCGCGCATAGCCCCACATTACCCGTTGCAAAGCCTCAAACCCGTCCCCTTGCCCGGCCATACCACACCCTGTGCCATGTACGAACGCAGTCACGCCATCTACATTTGGATATTTTGCCATTTCTTCAGGTCCAAATGCAGAAGCTATCATACGCGCCGCGGTCGCAGAGCAGTTAACAGAAGTTAAAATACCGATATAATTGCGCGTCCCTACCTGACCAGAAGGGCGACGATAGCCCATAAATGTGTCAATTTTATCCGCAGACACCTGTGCAATCGGGCGCAGATCAGTGGCAAATTCATAATCTAAATCAGTATTACGAAACTCAACATTATGCGTGTGGATATGGCTACCAGCAACAATATCCTCACAAGCATAGCCAATGATTTGAGCATATTTGCGAATAGCCTCTCCTTTGGCTATAGGTGCAGCAGCAATTTTATGGTTGCGCGGAACAAGCCCTGTGGTTGCAAACCCCTCAATCGCTACACCAGCCTCAAGAGATTGCGTGGCAGTAACAACATTATCTGCTGGGTCTAGACGAATAAAATCAGCCATTACGGGTCTACTTTCTTTAAATTCATGTGTCTTTAACTATCTCGAAGGAACTAGCCCACTAATAGAGCCGTCATCTCTTTACGATAACCTATTATATCTTCAACATCCTCAAGCTCTACATCACTCAAGGTAACAACGCGGTCTTTTGCTATAGAATGTTTTAGTTTTACGTTATGTGCAAGCCCTATAGGAAGCGCATCTATGCTATGAGAAGTTCTAGCCGGCACGGCATTTGCCCATACACAATACCCGCCCTCACCATCTAGCATCTCTCCTGCTTGCAAATCGCGCTTGGCGGTAGCCACTGCATCACCGCGCCAATAGCGCGAACATCCTGTTGGCTCATGCCGCAAAACAGCTGATAACACGCTGGTATTGGTTTCTAGCCCGATCATATGGAAAGGTCGCCACATAGAGCCATACCAACCAGAAGGGTCGGTTAAAAGCCCATATTGCTGAAAGCACTCTCTTGTATAGGCATTGGGGGCTTTGAAAGTAGCAAACATACCAAAGCGGATATTATTTATTACCTCCCGCCCATCTGGCTCCTGACTAGCCGCAATTTCAACCAGCCCAGTTTTTGCAAGCCTCCCACCCTCGCTGGCGGGCTTAAAGACAGATGCTAAATCGTGCAGGCCTGCCGGATAAAAAGCTAGTCCTGTATCTGGGCAATCAAGACCCGTTGCATTAGCCACCGCAGCCATCTCAATGGCGGCCTTTGTGCCATCTGTGAAAGAGTTATACATCTTTGGATTAAAATCGCCCGCCGCAACTTCTTCATCTGACCAGCCGAAATAGCCCCATACTGTATCCGGAGTGGAGTAACGATATTCGGGCTGAAAATTCATCCCCTTGCCTGCGGCAACCAACTCAAAACCATTACTATGCACCCAATCGACCAACTCACAAATTGCAGCTGGCTGATCGCCATAGGCCATTGAATAAACCACGCCTCTCGCGGACGCTTTCTGGGCAATATAAGGGCCGCATAAAATGTCAGCCTCTACATTTACCATTATCACATGTTTGCCACTTTCGATCGCCTGTAAAGCATGACGCACGCCAAATAGCGGGTGACCAGTCGCCTCAATGATACAATCAATTTCAGCCATGTTACACACAGCAGAAACATCTTCAGTAAGCCATGTTTTCCTCGCGGCTATAGCCTCATCAGCACTCACAGAAAAACAGGTCTTTGTATCCCATCCCACTCTGGCAAAGGCCTTTTTCGCCTTGTCTAAATCCAAATCAGCAACCGCAGCAACATGCATCCCTTTAATATGCTGGGCTTGCGATAAGACCATAGAGCCAAATTTACCCGCCCCAATAAGGCCTATACGCAGAGGTCTATTTTTCGCATATTCTGCTAGCATGCTGCTGAGGTTCATAGATCTATGTCTTTCCTTTTTTTAAAAGGCTGTTTTCACCCATTACTCACAACCATCTTCTTTCCACACTCCAGCATTTATGCTTAGTCAAAAACATTCAGCAAAAGGTATGGACTAGGGAATATCAGGCACAAAATGGTGCATCTGATTGCCAGCGATGGATAGGGATATGCGGGCCCGCTGCCAGTCTTTCGCGTGCCTGCTCCCAGCTTTGTTTCCAGGCTTGCCAGTCTGTTAACACAGCCTCAGGTTCAGCCTTGCTTCGGGCAATAAATTCTGGGAAATGGGCGCGCCCGGTTGGCTGACCTGTTCGATTGAAACGGATATCAAACGACCATCTAAAAGAATCGGTTTGATTTTCCAGCGATGCATGCGCTGTTAGAGGGTCTAAAATCACAATGCCCCCAGATTTGACCGGCAAAGGCACAACCCTATCCATATCGATAAAGCCGTCTGCTATGGCGGTCTGGCTTTTTGGGCAATGCGGTAACAGCCCCTGATCAGCTTGTTTTGGCAGTACTTGCAAACAGCCATTTTCCAATGTTGCATCTGTTATCGCACACCAAATAGTGACCATATCGGTTTGGTCTGCCTCATCATGGGCAACCCCCCTATCTTGATGCCAGTCTGTATGGGCGATATGGGCGCGCACCTCATCATCATACAGCTTTCGGGCAGGCGGTTTTAGGCGCACATGCTGGATAGGATTAGAGGTGATCTCCGGACCAATAAGAGTTTCGACAATATCCAGTAATTTTGGTGCTGTCAGAAGATTAAACACGGCCGGGCCAAAATGCATCGGTGTATCGGCACAGATCTGGTCGCCCGGAAGCGATATATCCATCGGCTGAAACCAGTCACACCCTGCATCATAACAGGCGCCTAGCTGGGTATAGAAATCCGCTTTTCTTACCTTCTCGTCAACAAGGCCTTGCGCTATCCAGTCATCAACTAAGCTAGCGAGTAGCCCCTGATATTCTGCGCGCACGGATGCAAGGATTGTCTCTTGGTCGAAGACATTCTCCACCACCAGATAGCCTTGCTTATCAAAGAGTTTTTTTTGCGTATCAGATAGCAATTTTACGACCCCTTCCATCCCGCTACTTGCTCAGTCTTCAGTAAAAAACAGCCGCCCTGAAATGACAAGATAAAAAAACCCACCTGCAGGAGATACCGCAGGTGGGAAGAAGAATATTTAACGCTGTAACATTTTCCCTAGAGAGTAACTCCAGAAAAGTAATTTTGATAAATTACCCTAAGAACACGGTTACAATTTGCGGCCAAATCAACAGAACAGATAACGCTAGAAGCTGGATGCCGATAAAGGGCAGGAAGCCTCTGAAAATATCTGTAAGAGAAATATGTGGCGGCGCAACTGATTTCAGATAGAAGGCAGCTGGGCCAAATGGCGGAGATAAGAAGGACACCTGCATATTCATACAGAAGACAACCCCAAACCATACCGCAATATAGCGCGGCTCAAGCGAGCCAAGAAAGCCGATCTCCTCAATAGGTAGTTTCCGCACAATCGGCAGAAACACTGGCATAATCAATAGCACAATACCTACCCAATCCATAAACATACCCATGACTAGGAAAATCAGCATCATAAATAAGATAACGCCCATTGCCGGCAAATCATAACCAACGATTAGATTAGCTACATAAGTCGGTCCACCCACCAGTGTATAAGCTGCGGCAAGCGCTGCCGCTCCGATGGTCACCCAAATGATAGTACCTGTTGATTTAAGGGTTCGCATAACCGAATCCCAAACAATCTCGAACGTCATCTCGCGCCGGATAAGACCGATAACAAATACCGCAATAACGCCCATACCGGCCGCTTCGGTAATACCAGTAATGCCGCCATAGATAGAGCCAAGCACCACGCCAATAACAATTGTCGGCGCAATCAGACCCTTACCCATTTCCCAACCATTTTGCGTGCGCTCTTTACCCACCAGCAGATACATAACAGCAAGACAGATGAAAAACGCGGCTGCGATATATGGCATATCCGACACCATACCAAGGAAGATAGGATCTACCCCCTCTTGGATAATATTTTCACCAGTGACGGTAAAAAACACCGCCCGCAAGAATAAAGCACCTGTAATCCACAGACCAAACCGTGCCAAGAAACCAAGGAACATCAAAGATTTCTCAGATGTCGGCGGATCGTTTGGATCTGGTTCTGGTAGCGGCGCATCCTGTGGGCGAAGCCGGGTGATAACCATAATATAGACGATAAAGAACGAGGCCAACATAAAGCCCGGCAAGAAAGAAGCCGTAAATAGCGCCTTGATAGAGGTCTCTGTAATCAGGCCATAGAAAATCAAAACGATAGAGGGCGGGATCATTGTCCCCAGCGAGCCGGAAGCACAAATAGTACCGATAGCTAGATTCTGATTATAGCCTAAACGCAACATCTGCGGCAGCGCAATCAAGCCAAGCAAAACCACCTCACCGCCAATAATCCCTGACATTGCTGCCATAATCACGGCCATGATAGAGGTCACAATAGCGATACCGCCACGTGTCCGGTTCAGCCAGATATTTAGCGAGGAATACATATCGCGCGCAATGCCCGATCGTTCTAGTAACGCTGCCATAAAAATAAACAAGGGCACCGAAATCAAAACATAATTCGTCATCTGCCTGTAGACAGCCTGACTAAGCACGGAAAACGGCCCGCGTCCAAAATCCATAAACATTAGATCAGGGCCAAATTTTAACACCAAAGCGACAACAGCTAGAAACGCTGAGGCAAAACCAAGCGGCATGCCGATCGCCAATAATACAAACATCCCCCCCAAGAGGATAAGGCTAAGGGTACCTACATCAACCATTTACGTCCGCTCCTCAAGCGTTTTGCGGATATTCTCAATCTCTGTCTGATCAATCTCATCCGCAGGCGTATGTTTCACATCTTCTTTGTTCCAATCTGCAATCAGATTAGAAATTGCCTGAATACATACCAGCGTAATGATAATCAGAATCGCCGGCTTTACAGTTGCCGGGATGGGTGGATCCCATGCCGTGCCAAACCGCTCAAACCGCTCAAACTTATCTACTGCCTCGTCAAATGCGCCCCAGATAAGGCAGAATGTAAAAATCGTTATAAGCAGTACAGAGACCGAATCAGCGAGCTTTTTTGCCCAGCGCGGAAACATCTCATAAATAATGAAAATTCGAATATGACTGCGCTGCTGCATCGCATAAAGTCCTGCCAGCAAGAACAGAATAGACGCAATCCATAACGTCACTTCATTTGCCCAAAGGGTAGGGCGGGCAAATACATAGCGTGATATCACTTCATAGAGCATCGCAATTTCGATGAAAATAATAGACATCATGGCGATTCGCGAGGATACCAGCGAGACGATATCAAAAAAACCAGATTTTTCAGGCTCAATAGCACCCTTATTATCTGAGAGATAAATGCCGCTAATTAACAAAGAGAAGGCTAGCAGGCTCATAAATGTCCATGCCAAAATACCACCTTCGGGGCGTAACATCTCATGCACGCCCACACCGCTATTCAAGAATGCCTTGTTAAAGACTAGGATAACAAAAACAAGCAAGGTTAAGCATGCCGATATTATGGCTGTCTGTCTTACTGGCTTGCGAAACTGCCCTAGCCAAACGCTGTCGTCGCTCATTATTCCACCCCTAATCTTCGTCTAGAAAATTATATTTTCTTTTTTTTGTGACTTTAAATTCGATTAAAAAATTTATTTTGAACAGTATTTTAAAAAGGAGAGAGCAAAAAACTTTCTGCTCTCTCTTTTGTTTGTAGCCTTAGCTAGACATCAAAGACTTAGTTTGAGGTCAGACCAAGCTGGCTTAGATATTCGCGGTGGCTCTTAACCAACGCTGCGGCTTCTGGTGTCTTTGCAGCCCAGCCATTCCAAGCTTCTTGCGCAATCTTACGGAACATTGCACGATCTTCAGTTGACCAGTCATACAGCTTCACGCCTTTTGCTGTCAGCATAGCAGCAGCTTCTGCGTTCTTCTTTTCATTTGAAAGTGCTGCATGCAGAGATACTTTCTGCATTGCTGTGTCGATGATCCGGCGCTGTGATTCTGTCAGACCGTCCCAAACAGCTTTGTTACAAGCCAAATGGTCAGATGGCATTGAATGGAAGCCAGGGTAAGTTGCGTGGTTTACCAGATCATACAGACCTAGACCCACATTATTGTTCAGACCAGAAGCATCCGCACCATCAATGATGCCTGTTTCCAATGCGGTAAAGATTTCTGTGAAATCCATCACAATCGGTGAGGCGCCAAGACCAGCGAAAATTTCTGTCTCTAGACCTGGAGGTGAACGGAATTTCCAATCTTTCAGATCTTCAAACCCTCTTAGAGGCTTTGATGATGACAAGCTTTCCTGACCATATACTGACCAGCCGATAAGCTGCATGCCATAAGCATTGTAAAGTTCCTGTGCGGCATCATAACCACCACCATAATACAACCAGCTTAACTGCTGATATGGTGTGTCATAACCACCCATGATATCCCCAACAAACTGGAAAGCTGGGTTCTTACCAGTTTGGTAAGAACCACCAGTCATATCACAGTCTAGGATACCATTGGCTGCGGCATCGAATGTTTCCACTGAGCCAACAACTGAAGATGCCCAGAACATTTCAATGTCGATAGAGCCGTCTGACATAGTCTCAACATCATCAACCCATTCCTGATAAATCATACCAGTTGGATGGTCGGCTGCATAATGTGTTTGAATGCGAAGCGTTGTTGTACCGCCGTGCGAGCCAGCCAAAGCTGGACCCGCAAGCAAACTCGCAGCAACTGCAGCGCCCATTGCTAATTTTGTGAATTTCATCACGTTCCTCCGTTACGTTTAAATATAAGGAGGGCATGAATATTTTCTTTGCAAAGCAAAACTCCCCCCCCCTTGCTAACAAAAGAAGTGAAGGGGATATTGATGCAAATGTCCAGAAAAAATTGACCTTCCAATATTGAATATTATTCATTTTTTTTCACAAACGCATTAAATCACGCTGATAAATTGCTCCTAACTAGACATAAGCTTAGAAATTCTGGTGTATTTGTGGGGCGGGCGCATATTATTGCAACAACGTTTTTTTTGCCTATTTTGCTCATTTAAGGCCATGATTCTTGTTTGGCTCTAATCAGGCTTCCCTCTTGGCTGAAGTTTCGCCACACTAAAAACAAATCATGTCCCTGACTGTAAAACCTAAATTAATGAGACCGACTAATGAAAATTACCAATATCCGTGCGCATATCTTGTCCTCTCCCCTAGACACACCCTTTGCATTCTCACAAGGCTGGGTTTCGACACGTTCAGCAACATTGATAGAAATAACAACAGATACAGGTCTTACTGGCTGGGGGGAGGCGTTTTGTCAGGGCCTGGAAGCCCCGCAAATTGCCGCTGCCGCCATCGAGAGTTGCTTTGCACCAATGCTGATAGGAGCCAACCCATTAAGCACTGAAAAACATTGGTTTGATATGTATAACCGTTCGCGCGATTTCGGCCGCAAAGGTGCGGTTATGGCCGCGATAAGCGGTATTGATATCGCGTTGTGGGACATTGCCGGACAAGCCTATAATCAGCCTGTATGGCAATTATTAGGCGGTGCGCATCGCCGCCAAGTTGAGCCCTACGCAACTGGTTTTTACCGCATCCATGGGCAAGGCGAGGCCGATCGTCTGGCAGAAGAGGCGCTGATGCATGCAGAAAACGGCTTTCGCTATATGAAGGTGAAGCTAGGCTTTGGGGTCAGCGATGACATCTGTGTGATGCAGGCAATTCAAAAGGCTATCGACCCTGCTAAAATTACGCTGATGGTAGACACTAATCACGCCTATGGCCGCAGTGAGGCCCTATATTTGGGTCACGCTTTGGCCGATATGCAGCTTCGCTGGTATGAAGAGCCAGTAGTGCCAGAAGATTATGAAGGCTATGCAGAATTGCGCCGCCGCTTGCCTATGGCACTCGCAGGCGGGGAGAATGAGCATAGCTTATATGGATTTAATGCGTTGTTTGAGGCGTCGTGCGTTGATATCGCTCAGCCCGATATTGGTTCTTGCGGGGGCTTTACCGCTGCACGACATATCACTGCACTTGCGCAAGCAAAAGGTGTGGAGATAAACCCGCATGTTTGGGGCAGCGCAATTGCACAAGCCGCCTCACTGCACCTAATCGCTGCGCTGCCTAATACACATCACGCGATATTTGCCCGCCAGCCTATTCTTGAATATGACCAATCCTCTCACCCGTTCCGGCGTGAGCTGACCAGCTGCCCAATTCAGATGCAGGACAGCTTTGTGCAGATTAATGATGCCCCCGGCCTTGGCATAGAGGTGCGCAAGGATACGCTTGCGCGTTACCGCATAAATTAGACAGACACTACCGCTAAATTTATTTTAGGCCAGACTAGGTTTGGGGTAAATCATCTTCTAGATAGATTTTGATGATCTCTTCAAAACTAGCCTCACTCTCAAAACCTAGGGCGTGTGCGCGTGCAGTATCAAAATTGCGTGGCCAGCCAGCAACAATTTTTACAATCCGCTCTTCTAGCTGCGGTTTAATCAGGGCAACGACATCACTACCTGCCACATTCCGCAACGCTTCTATCTGCTCAGCAACAGTACAGGAAACGCCCGGCATGTTCAAAGAGCGCCTACTGCCAAGCTGAGATAAATCTAGCGAAGCGGCATGGGTTAAAAAGCGCGCAGCTGAACGCGGCGAGGCATGCCAATGACGCACCTCATCGCTAACAGGCAAAATGGCTTCAACGCCGTTAAGGGGTTCTCTGATAATGCCAGAGAAGAAGGATGATGCGGCCAGATTAGGCTTGCCCGGACGCACACAGATAGTTGGCAAACGGATAGAAATACCATCAATATAGCCTTTGCGACTGTAATCAGCTATCAGCATTTCAACAATTGCTTTTTGCGCTCCATAGGAAGTTTGCGGCGCGCATAAAAACTCATCTGAAATTTTATCTGGGAAAGGCGGGCCAAACACAGCGATGGAAGAAGTGAAAATGATTTTTGGCACATAAGTACCGCCACTATCTTCGTGATGCTGGCGCAGCGATTCTAAAAACGCCCACGAACCTGCCATATTGACCTGCCAGCCTTTGCTAAATTCCAACTCTGCTTCACCAGAAACAATAGAAGCTAGGTGAAAAATAACATCTGGCTTTAGGTCTGCCAGCTTTTGCATTTCTGCGGCCTCAGCAATATTGCCGACCAGTACTTCGCTTGCTCCAGACCAGGATGCAGTATTTGCGGGCACCATATCATGCAGATAGATTTTAGAAATATTTCCAAGACCTGTATCTGCATTTTGTAATCTGCTAAGCAGTTTCTGGCCTACCATCCCTGCCGCGCCCATAATCAGAACTCGCATCCCTCTTCTCCTACTAAACATTTCTAAGCAATCATTTATTACCACATCATTTTTAACTGGTTTTTTTCGATGTGATGCTGTCATTATATTGAGGAACGCGAACAGGAAATCAAAAAGAAAAATAAAATAACGTAAAAAATATAAAGACAGATTGCTGATATCATGGTGTAAATCTGCCAATATCGTTACCCACAAGGTGCGATAACGCTCTATCGGAGAAGATATATGCGTGCTTCTGTTTTTTAAGCTGAATAAGAGTAAAAAAGCCAAATGAGATTAAAGGCTAAATAGAATTATAAGGTAGGAAGATTAAAAGATGACCAATAAAAAAATTGCTCCCGAACAACTGCGCTCTCGTATGTGGTTTAACAACCCCAATGATGCCGAAATGACAGCGCTATACACAGAACGCTATTTGAATTACGGCCTAACGCGCGATGAGCTGCGTTCAGGCAAGCCCATTATTGGTATCGCGCAAACAGGCTCTGATCTATCCCCTTGTAACCGCCATCACCTAGAGCTGGCAAAGCGGGTGCGCGATGGCATTATTGCTGCAGGCGGGGTGCCAATGGAAATTCCGGTGCATCCGATTCAGGAAACAGGTAAACGCCCCACCGCGATGCTGGACAGAAACCTTGCTTATCTTAGCCTTGTAGAAACTCTCTATGGCTATCCAATTGATGGCGTGGTGCTAATGATCGGCTGTGACAAAACCACCCCGGCTTTGCTTATGGCGGCCTCCACGGTTGATATTCCGGCAATTGCGCTGTCTGTAGGGCCAATGCTGAATGGCTGGCATGATGGCGAGCGCACTGGCTCTGGTACTATTGTCTGGAAGGCACGCCAAATGATGGCCGCAGGCGAGATCGATGATGATGGCTTTTTGGATCTGGTCACATCATCAACCCCCTCTACTGGCTATTGCAACACGATGGGCACGGCGACAACCATGAATTCACTAGCTGAAGCACTTGGTATGCAATTGCCTGGTTCAGCAGCTATCCCTGCCCCTTATCGTGAGCGAGGCCAGATATCTTATGAGACGGGCGCACGGATTGTGGATATGGTCTGGGAGGACTTAAAACCATCCGATATTATGACTCGTGAAGCCTTTGAGAATGCGATTGTCATCAACTCAGCTATTGGTGGTTCAACCAACGCACCTATCCATCTAAACGCTGTGGCGCGGCATCTGGGTGTTAACCTAAATAATGATGACTGGCAGGCCATTGGTCATAAAATTCCGTTGCTTGTAAATCTGCAGCCAGCTGGCGAATATTTAGGAGAAGATTACCATCGTGCTGGCGGCGTTCCAGCTGTGGTTGCCGAATTGATGCGTCATAATTTACTGCCGCATCCAAGTGCGATTACTGCAAATGGTGCTTCTATGGGCAGCAATTGTGAAACAGCAAAGATCAAGAATGATAAAGTGATCAAGACTGTTGATAGCCCGCTAAAAATAGATGCAGGATTTATCAATTTAAAAGGCAATTTATTTGATAGTGCCATTATGAAAACTAGCGTGATCAGCAGTGAATTCTCAGGCCGCTATCTATCAAATCCTGATGATCCAAACGCCTTTGAAGGCACAGCTTTTGTTTTTGATGGGCCAGAAGATTTTCATCATAAAATTGATGATGAAAGCTTAAAGATGGATGCACATTCTATTTTAGTTATGCGCGGGGCTGGGCCAAAAGGCTATCCTGGTGGCGCTGAAGTGGTGAATATGCGCCCACCTGCCTATCTGATTAAACAAGGGGTCTCAGAGCTACCATGTATTGGTGATGGTCGGCAGTCTGGCACCTCTGGCTCTCCTTCTATTTTGAACGCCTCACCTGAGGCAGCAGATGGCGGCGGTCTTGCTCTATTGCGCTCAGGCGATAGGCTGCGCATTGATATGAATAATTTCACAGCGGACATCTTGATAAGTGATGAAGAGATGGAAGCACGCAAAAAAGAGCTGCAAGAGGCAGGCGGTTATCCATCACCAGAAAGCCAGTCTCCATGGCAGCAATATTTCCGGGAAATGGTAATGCCCTTCTCAGAAGGCATGGTGCTAAGAGACGCGCCTAACTATCGTTCTATCGCGCGCACAAAAGGCATACCTCGCGATAATCACTAAGATCAAGGCACTAGAATCAAGGCACTAAGATCAAGGCACTAGGCACTAGTAATAAAGGAGTTGTAGGAAATGAAACTTGTTAGATTTGGCGCTGTAGGCGCAGAAAAACCCGGTATTCTAGATGCAGATGGGCAGATACGCGATCTATCCAGCCATGTAGAGGATATCAATGGCTCAGTGCTTTCGCCTGCAGGCTTGGATGCTATCCGCGCTGTAGATATATCTAGCCTGCCTGTGGTCAGTAGTGAAGCTAGGTTAGGTGCATGTGTTGGCGGCATTGGCAAATTTATGTGTATCGGTTTGAACTATTCTGACCATGCTGCTGAGACAGGTTCTGATATCCCAGAGCATCCTATTTTGTTCATGAAGGCAACTTCTGCAGTGGTGGGCGCAAATGATACGGTGATGTTGCCGCGCGGCTCTACCCACACTGACTGGGAAGTGGAATTAGGCGTGGTTATCGGACAGGCATGTAAGTATGTGTCTGTAGAAGAAGCGCTAGACTATGTTGCAGGCTATTTTGTATCCAATGATGTGTCTGAGCGTCATTTTCAGGCTAAGCTAACTGGCCAATGGACAAAGGGTAAGTCTTGCGACACTTTCGGCCCTATCGGCCCATGGCTAGTAACTGCAGATGAAATTGCTGACCCGCAAAATCTGGATATGAGTTTGGATGTAAATGGCAAACGAATGCAAACTGGCAATACTTCAACCATGATCTTTAGTGTGGCAGAATGTATCTCACATCTATCGCAGTTAATGACCTTGCAGCCAGGTGATGTCATCTCTACTGGTACGCCGCCAGGCGTTGGTATGGGCATCAAGCCTGAGCCTGTCTATTTGCGTGAAGGCGATGTAATGGATGTCTGGATTGACGGGCTAGGCAAACAACGCCAGCAAGTTGGTCAAGACTAAAAGGAAAAAGCAATCATCCAGCAGAGGGAGGCAGGGGCAGATGTACGCCAAATATGATATGTCAAAAGATGTTGCCATTATTACTGGCGGCGCAATGGGTATCGGGCTTGTTTGTGCGCAAAGGCTAGCCGAAAATGGCGCAGAAATTATTCTCTGGGACCGCGATAGCGACGCGTTAGAAGCAGCAAAGTCTGCTTTTGATAAGCCTGTCACCGCTATTCAGGTTGATATTTCTGACCCGCAATCTGTAGCGGCCGCCATGGCTGCTAGTCTAGAACATCACAGCCACATCACCCAATTACTAAACTCTGCTGGTATTGCTGGCCCGGCGGTACCAACCGTTGATTATACTGCCCAAGATTGGTGCCAGGTTATCGACATCAATCTAAATGGCAGTTTTTATGTCAATCAGGCGGTATTGCCAACAATGAAAGCGCAAAATTATGGGCGAATTGTAAATGTTGCCTCCGTGGCAGGTAAGGAAGGCAATCCTAATGCCGGTGCGTATTCTGCATCCAAGGCCGGGGTTATCGGGCTGACCAAAACCCTTGGCAAGGAAATGGCAACCCATGATATTGCCGTAAATTGCATTACCCCTGCAGCTGCACAGACCCGTATTCTAGAGCAAATAACCCAGCAGCATATTGATTATATGTTATCTAAAATTCCGCGTGGGCGCTTTGTTTTAACCGATGAGATAGCTTCGATGGTGGCATGGCTATTAAGTGCTGAAAATAGCTTCACTACAGCAAGTGTTTTTGATATTTCTGGTGGCCGGGCAACCTATTAAGCCTGCCAATTAGAGGAGTTACGCCAAGATGAATAATAAACCGCAAATTGCCTTTCTGGGCATTGGCCTGATGGGCAACTATATGGCGCGCAATCTACTAAAAGCAGGATATTCCCTTAGCGCGTGGAATCGCACCATCAGCAAGGCAGAAGCGCTAGCCGTGGATGGCGCGCGCATAGCCCAAAGCCCTGCCGAAGCAGTTGAGGGGGCTGATTATGTCATTACCATGCTAAGTGATGGGCCAACCGTGCGCGATATGTTTTTCACGCAAGGCCTTGCCCAGCAAATGAAAGAAGGCGCCTGCCTAATAGATATGAGCTCTATCAAAGCCAGTGAAGCACGCGAACATGCAGAAGAAATGCGCAAAACTGGCCGCACCCATCTGGACGCACCAGTATCTGGCGGCACGAAAGGCGCACAAGCCGCAACATTGGCCATTATGGTAGGCGGCAATCCAGAAGTATTTGAAAAAGCTGAGGCTGTTTTTGCACCAATGGGGCGAGCGGTTCGTGTGGGCCCAGATGGCTCTGGTCAGCTTTCCAAACTTGCAAACCAGACGATTGTAGCGGTTACCATCGGTGTTGTCGCCGAAGCGATGTTGCTAGCTGAGAAAGGCGGGGCAGACCCTGCTGCCATTCGCGATGCGCTAAAAGGCGGATTTGCTGATTCGGTTATCCTGCAACAGCATGGAGAGCGGATGACGACTGGTAATTTCACTCCCGGCGGGCTAACTAAATTCCAGCTTAAAGATATTAATAATGCGCTAGAAGAAGCAGGCCATCACAGCCTGAGCTTACCCCTGACTGAGCAAATTCAAGCGCGTTACACGGCTTTGGTAAATGAAATGGATGGTGCAGATACAGACCATTCTGCAATTTATCTTGAGCTGCTCCGCCATAATAATCTCTAGAGGAAAATCACCTCTTTTAAAGCCTATCCAAAAAAAGAAAGTAGAGACAAGAATGAAACCTGAATTGCTAATTATTGGTGACATAACGCCGCGCATGGCAGCCGCGTTCGATGCTTCTTTTGTCTGTCATACTTTCAGTGACATAACAGACATGGACAGCTTTATCGCTGGCAAGGGGCAAGCTATTGAGGCGATTGCCACCACCGGACATGATGGTGTTCCTGCGCCGTTGCTGACCGGGCTTAACCAGCTGAAGGTCATATCTTGTTATGGGGTTGGGTATGATGCAATTGATGTGGGCGAAGCTGCTAGCCGCGGCATTCTTGTCACCCACACACCGAACGTTTTGAACAATGAAGTTGCTACCACTGCGGTAATGTTGCTCATGGCCTGTTACCGCCAACTCATCGTTAATCATAATTATATTCTGGCAGGGGATTGGGTGAATAAGGGCAATGCCCCGCTAAACCGCACCATTGATGGCATGTCGGTGGGCATTTTGGGTTATGGACGCATTGGCCAAGCAATTGCAAAAAAGCTCGAAGCTTTCGGCTGTGAGATTTCCTATCATGCCCGCTCGGAGCGCAGTGATAGCCCGCATCGCTATTATGCAAAACTCAATGATATGGCGCGCGATGTTCAGGCCCTTATTGCTATTACACCAGGCGGAGCAGCAACCAAGCACCTCGTTAATCAAGAAATATTGGAAGCCCTCGGCCCTGACGGGTGTCTTGTTAATGTAGCACGAGGGACTGTGGTTGATGAGGCTGCTCTTGTTGACGCCTTGCAAAAAGGTACACTTGGCTATGCAGGCTTGGACGTGTTTGAAAAAGAACCACAGGTACCAGAAGCCCTATTTGATATGCCAAATGTAGTACTAACCCCGCATATTGGCTCAGCAACAGTTGAAACGCGCCAAGCTATGGGCGACCTGACGGTTGATAATCTGGTGCATTTCTTTGAGAAAGGCTCTGTGTTAACGCCTGTCCCGGAATGCCAGCATCTGATTAAATAATAAATAGCGTTTAGACCGTGCTGGTCATCCCGCCATCCACATAAATAATCTGGCCATGCACAAAATCAGAGGCAGGGGCGGCCAAATAAATAGCGGTGCCGATGAGGTCTTGCACCTCGCCCCAACGCCCAGCCGGGGTATTATCAGTTAGCCACTGGCTAAAGGCCTGATCTGTAAACAGGCTTTGTGTCAATTCTGTAGAAATATAACCAGGCCCTATCGCGTTACAATTAATGCCCTGTTCTGCCCATTCTGATGTCATCGCCCTTGTTAGCCCAGCAACAGCCGCCTTTGATGTGATATAAGCGCTGACATGATGGCGCGCCATCTTGCTCATGATAGAGGCAATATTGATAATTTTGCCCTGGCCGCGTTTTGCCATATGCCGCGCCGCCGCACGCGAGACATGGAAAACACCTTGTGTGTTGGTTGCCAGCACTCTATCAAATGCAGCCGCATCAAATTCCATCAAGCTAGAGCGGTGCTGAATACCAGCATTATTAATGATGATATCTATAGGGCCATGGCTGGCTTCATAGCCATCTATTGCCGCGATAGTAGCTTCATTATCAGCGACATCAAAAACAAGCTCTGATGCGGTGTAGCCAGACTCTCTAAGGGCAGCTACTGCACGGGCGGTTTTATCCTCATCGCGCCCATTAATCAGAATGTTAGCCCCTGCATCCGCCAGTCCACCTGCCAGTGCAAAACCGATACCGCGCCACGCGCCAGTTATCAGCGCTGTTTTACCCGTTAAATCAAAGAGCGTTTGCATGGCTCTATATTCCTTTCACACCGCTATTTTCTTCACCCAAAATATTCTTATACAAAAAAATTCTTACCCAAAAAGGCTCTTGAAACGCTCAATATTGCCGCGAAACCCTTCTTCAAAATTACCATTGCCTGGATGATAAACACTCTCAAAAGAAACAACCCCATCATAAGGCATATCTCTTAGCCCCTGTGCGATAGGGGCAAACATTTCTGCTAATTGCCCTTCTCCCATAGGCCGAACTTCCAACGTGGCTTTCGGGGTGTCAACCTGAACATCCTTAATGTGAACATGCCCCAGATAGCCATCCTTTACAGTTTCAAACCCATCTGGCCATGCGCGTTCATGACACCAGCAATTATTAGCTGGATCCCATAAAACTTTTAAAACATCTTTGGCATCAAGCGCGTCTATCAGCTTCACAGCTGTATAGTTGGAGTTCACCATCGTACCATTACCCGTTTCAACCACAAGCGTTATACCCTCTGCTCTGGCAAGCTCTATGGCTGGCGCGATAAGTGGCGGCAATGTATCCCATGCCCCTTTGGCAACATTCCATTGCTCTGCGCCGTTCATTCCCCATAAAATTTGCTCTTTTTTAGAGGTCATAATACGCACTAAGGGCGAAGAAAGCTGATGTGCCATATCTATTACCCGCTTTAGCGCTTCCATATGGCGGGTGTGATCTGGATCGCCAGGTCGATGCGCCGTAGTTAGACCAGCAAAAATATGGCGAGAAAGACAAGAAACAGGTTTCTGATACTGTTTTAGCAACTCTTTAATCTTGGCCATATCGCTAGCATCATGATCCCCAATTTCATGATCCCAGATAAATTGCAATTCTGCGTATTCCAAACCAAATTCATCCATGACTTTGAGTGCATGTTCAAAATCGCGGCTAATGCCATCACAAATTACCCCTAATTTCATTTACCCCTACCCCCTTTTAATATGGTCTCCATCATCTATCGGCTAGCGATGTAATTCAGCGCCAACAATTTCCTCCAGCACACGGGTTACTGCCCAATTATCCCCATCTGGATATTTTGATTTTCCAGCGTGGAATAACTGCATCGCTGTGGAAGCGGTATGTAGCGGCACACCAAGCTGCTGCGCCATCGATAGACAAATCGTTAAATCCTTATGCATGGTTGAAATATGGCTGCCTGTATCCGCAAACTTACGGTCAATAATATTTTCAAGTGCGGTGCATGCCACCCCGCATCCGGCTCCAGAAGTAGAGACCACTTTGAACAAGGTTTCACCATCAATGCCTGCCTTTGCGGCCAGCGAAGCGGCTTCAAAGGTCGCAGAAAAAATGGAGCCAATAATAGATTGAAGACAAGCCTTTATCATCTGTCCCTTTGGGGCGGCATCCCCAACAATATGAATGGTAGATGAAACAGCTTCCATTATTGGGCGACTAGCAGTAAGGGCGGCCTCAGGACCTGCGGCCATCATAGTCAGTGTGCCAGATTGCGCGCCCGGAAACCCGCCAC
>JADHLI010000011.1 GCA_016780775.1 Alphaproteobacteria bacterium
CCTTCATCACACACGCGGCATTGCTGGATCAGGGTTGCCCCCATTGTCCAATATTCCCCACTGCTGCCTCCCGTAGGAGTCTGGGCCGTGTCTCAGTCCCAGTGTGGCTGATCATCCTCTCAGACCAGCTACTGATCGTTGCCTTGGTAGGCCATTACCCTACCAACAAGCTAATCAGACGCGGGCTCCTCCATCTGCGGCGGACCTTTCCCCCGAAGGGCGTATCCGGTATTAGCAGCCGTTTCCAGCTGTTATCCCAGGCAGATGGGCAGATTCCCACGCGTTACTCACCCGTGCGCCACTCTATAAAATAGCGTTCGACTTGCATGTGTTAAGCATGCCGCCAGCGTTCGTTCTGAGCCAGGATCAAACTCTCAAGTTAGATTGACCTGAATGCTGGTTAAAACCAGCTTTCGGTTAGGTGCCTACCTTAAGTTTTAAAATCCATGAGCTAAGCGAAATTGAATAAATTCAATTTCAATAGTGATTCATTTCAGGTCTTCGTTAAGGCGGACTGTTTTTACACAAGACGATATCAATGACATCGCCGCCCACGAATCCCTTTCATAACAGACTAACAATTTCAAACAGCGCTTCCGACATGGTTGCAGAACATCCCAAGAGATATAAAGCGTTGATTATGTCGGACAATCTCGCCCGCTGAAGAGTGGCGAGTTTGGGGGTTATATGCTGGCTTTCACCCAGTGTCAAACCCAAAAATGAAAAAAATGTGATTTTTTTCTAATTTACCATCTTTTCAGTTGAAACCAACAATTTGGCTCGCCGAAAGGATATTAAATTACACCTATATATACACACAGAATATTCTGTGTGTCTTTCCGCTCGAAGCGCTGATTAAACAGCTTCTTCTTTTGGACTGTTTTTACCGCCTTGCCAGAAAAGCATGGATATAAAAACCAGGTGATTCACACAATCTTCATTTTGCATTTTGCTTTTTATAGAAACCAACGCCTAAATCAGCGTCCACATCAGCAAAAATGCCAAACCCGCAATAAGCGGATTGCCCAAACCCGTCCAACACAGTATTAGAGAATGCAAAAAACCCCTATAGCGTCCTGCACAAGCTGGATAGAAACTATAGCAATTTTCTGTGGGTAATGCCAGTGAATGACCAATTTTGGTGCGGTTTATGCATATCAAAAAAAGTTTGACGCATGAATCGAAGGTTAGTAATGATGTGGTTAGGTTACGAGTCGCAAAGCCGTAGGGATAAAAAAAGTCAAGAAATGCAAGGCGCTTTCAATATAAAGTTCAATTCGTTTCTAAGCTATTTGCCTAAAGCTAATTTAGGTAATGCGAAAGAATCAGTTCAGAACCCCCAAATGACATCTGCTGGCACCATGCGCCATATTTTTGATAAGCGAATCAGCGCTGGCCGCTCTTTAGCTATGCTTCTTTTGGGTGGCGCCACTATTTTTTCCGCCCCTTTTATCACCACTGCTAGCCACGCTGCCAATAGCGCGAGTGTGAAGATAGAAGCATCTGCGCCTGCCACTTTGGTAGATAAAGCTACTTCTGCAATAGCGTCTATTGTTCCTATGCATATGGTTGTTGATGCGTTTGATGGCAATGATGGGCGTCTCATCCTGCCTCGCTCGCGCCCAGATTATGCCTCAACTCTTGACGGTATAGCTGTGCGAATCAAAGGGCCAGCTAAACGCCCAAGCATGGAAGATATGTTGCCAGCCGCTACTGCTGACATCAAACAGATGGTTTTGCGCGAAGCAGGCAAACGCACTAGCCAGATATTTGATCTGACTCTCTCTAGTGGTGAAACGCTAGCCAAAATCCTTAAAAGAGCAAAATTTAGCAATCAGGATATCGCTTCGGTTTCACAGGCGCTATCAGGTAAGGTGGATTTGCGGCGCCTGCAAATTGGCACCCGCTTTACCGCCGCACTAGATATTGAGGGTCAGCCTATTGCATTGCAGCTGCACCTGCCTCGTGATGCCCAGAAAAACGGCGCATTCAAAAATATATATTTAGACCATTATGTGATTCGTCATGATGATCATGCTGATGCAGAGATTAAAGGCTGGCAGTCACTTCGGGCTATCCGCCCAGTTGAATTACGCTCAGTGCATGCAGGCAATGAAATCAGCCTGTCATTATATGAAGCTGCCCAGCAGGTGCGCATACCCCTAAAGGTGCTAGATGAGTTCGTGCGCGTGATGAGCTTTTCGGTGGATTTTCAGCGCGAAGTGCAAACCGGCGATCAATTCGAACTGGTTTATGACACCGCGATGGATAAACTAACAGGCAAAATACTATCTACAGATAGCCTGCAATATGCAGGAATAGTGCTATCTGGCAAGAAGATGGGGTTCTATCGTTTCGTGCATCCAAATGGCCGGGAAGGCTGGTATGATCGCAATGGCGAATCGGCGGTGCGGACGTTAATGCGAACACCTGTTAATGGCGCACGGATAAGTTCTGGCTTTGGTATGCGTCGGCACCCCACAACAGGCTATAATGCTATGCATCGCGGCCTTGATTTTGCGGTGCCAACCGGCACCCCTATACTGGCAGCTGGCACTGGCCACATTGAATATGTTGGCTGGAACGGCAATTATGGCCGCTATATCCGCATCCGCCATAACGCCACCTATAAAACAGCCTATGCGCATCTCTCGCGCTTTGCAGGCGGCATGCGCAATAGGCGCGAGGTTCAGCAGGGCGAAGTGATTGGCTATGTTGGCTCTACTGGCCGGTCAACAGGCCCGCATCTGCATTACGAAATTCTAGTGAATAACCGCCGGCTAAACCCATTGACTGTCAAACTGCCTACCGGCGATGCTGTGCCTGCAGAGCTGATGCCAGCCTTCAAAACACAGGTAGAGCGCGTTGAAGCCAAAATGCGGAATAGCGTCACCCCTCTTTATGCTGGTATTAGTTTGCAACAGGCGCTTCTGTCGCGCTAAATTTTCTAGCGTAATTAAAAAACCTGCAGGCTTTCATGCACAAATCTATATCTGAAACAGACCAGAATATGGTCTTACGTGAAATTTGGCGTTTTCCTGTGAAAGGTTTTGCAGGAGAGAGGCTAGAGGAGATTAACTGCATCGCAGATAGCCTGTTGCCGCATGACCGCGAATATGCACTAACCACAGGCCATCCAGCCACCCATGATAAGTTACCAGAAGGCTGGTTGCCTAAACGTCACTTTCTGCAACTCCTAAAAGAAGCCAGATTAGCTGGGCTTGAATTTCGTTTCGATGCCCTCCGCCAGACGCTTAGCCTGCATAATAAAGAGCAAAAGATTGCTATTGCTAGTGCGCCAGCTGATGACCGCGCGCCTCTCTCAGAAGCACTTTATCAGCTAATGCCAGATGCATTTACCAGCACACCTGTTTTATGCCGCCTAGATGCTGGCGGCTATAGCGATACCCCTGCCCCATGGATAAGCCTTGGCGGCACCGCTACACTTGATGCCTTTGCCAAACTGACCAGAACAGACAGCGCTGCCAGCCGATTTCGTTTGAACTTGATTATTGAAACAAACACACCGTTCATAGAACAAAGCTGGGCTGGCCGTATATTGAAGATTGGCCATGTTGAATGTGAAGTGATTGAGCCTGTTGGGCGATGCGGGGCGATATCGGTTAATCCGCAAACGCATCACCGTGAGCGCGATTACCTACCAGAGATGGAACGCGCATGGGGACATACAGATTTAGGCATGTTTGCGCGTATCTGTAATCACGGCGCACTCAAGACAGGCAAAGCTGTGTCCTTGAAAAAATAGCGGCCTGTAGCCGCTAGATTTCCAGTTAATATTTTACAGTTTTTTATATATCTGTAACTAGGCGACCGCTTCTGATGCATCATCTGATGGCTCATCGGCCTCAGCGCTGTCTTCTTTAACCTCTTTTGGTTTTTTGCTGACCCGCGGTTTGCGTGGCCGGCCTGCAGCAACCATCTTTTTAACACCTGCAGCAGCTTCTTCGTCTGAAAGAGCCTCGCTTGTGCTTGCATCTGCACGCTCATCAGCCTTCGTCTCTGGCGGCGTGTCACCTACTGCTTGAGAGGCATTTTCACTGGCATTCTCACTGGCATTCTCACTGGCATTCTCACTGGCATTCTCGCCAGCATTTTCACTGGCATTTTCACTGGCATTTTCACTGGCATTTTCACTGGCATTTTCACTGGCACCATTTTGATCACGTCGCCGCGATTGCTGACGCTCATCATGGGCTTTACGCTGCTGTTCTGCAGTTTGCAGAATAGATTGGTGAATGCGATAATAATGATCTGCGAACTGGGTAAAAGCCTCAGCAGATATACGCTCACCAGCTGCATTCGCATCATGTGCCAGAGCTGTATATTTTTCAAATAATTGCTGGGCGTTACCGCGCAATCGTCCTTCTGGACCATTTGAATCAAACGTTGTGTTACGGTTAAAATTAACCTGATTATGCCCACCACTGCGGCGACCTCGCCCTCTGGCACGCTTGGAGTTTTGACCTTGATTATGTCTCATCGAGTATCCATATTCACAAATTCAACTTGTGCTGAAATTGTTTTGTCATTTTGATGGAAATCTGTAACCGTTGCGCAGTGCGTCAATCCGATTACCTTTCTTTGTTTGAACATGCCAGCGCTAATAGTGCAAGGAAAAACTTCACTTTTTTGCCAGAACAAGACATCTTTCAATGCCAGCAAGGTCTTCTGCAATACGAACCAGCGCTAAACCAGCATCTTCAGCAATTTGGGCAACAGCCTGGCTCTGGCCAAAACCCACCTCCAAAAATGCCTGTCCATTTTTTGCAAGAATAGCGCCAAGTTGCGGGATTAACACACGGTAGGCAGATAACCCATCATTACCTGCAAACAATGCTAAATCAGGGTCATGGCAGCGCACTTCTGCAGAAAGGCTATCCTCTCCCTCACAGATATAAGGCGGGTTTGATAAAATGATATCGAACGGGCCTTGCACCCCCTCAGCCCAGCACCCCATTTGAAAATTAACGCGCCCAGCATGGCCAAGCGCAGCCGCATTTGCCCGCGATTGTGCAACCGCTAAGGCTGCGGTATCTATACCCAAGCCATGTGCGTCTGGTAATTCGGATAACATCGCCAATAACAAGCAGCCAGAACCACATCCCAAATCCAAAATCTTAACAGCTGAATTATGATGGTATTCATTTTGCGCAAATGCTAGCGCTGAGGCGACCAGCACCTCACTATCTGGACGCGGGTCTAAGGTGGCAGCATTGAGATAGAAATCACAAGACCAAAACTCCCGCTTTCCCCGCATCCGGCTTATTGGCAAGCCAGCATTGCGGGCATCTATCAGCTTAGCCAGTCTAGATTTTTGGGCATCTGTTAGTGATATTTGCTGGTGACTCATTACCGGGCTATCTTGCCCACAGGCCAGCCCAACTAACCAGCTAGCGTCAAGCCTGCTTGGCCTATTAAGGGATGCGCTCACCTCCCTGAGAAGCAAGCGGGCAGGCTTTGTCATCGCCTATTCCTCACTATCTCCAGCTGCAAGACGCGCAGCTTGATCTTCAGAGGCAAGGGCTTCCACCACCTCATCCAGCGCTTCGCCATTTAATATCTTGTCCAACTTGTACAAGGTCAGGTTGATACGGTGATCAGTAACCCTTCCTTGCGGGAAATTATAGGTGCGAATCCGCTCTGAGCGATCACCAGACCCAACCTGCCCTTTTCTGGACGCTGCCCGTTCTGCTTGTTGGCGCGCACGCTCAGCATCATATAATCTAGCACGCAAAATCTTCATCGCTTTGGCACGATTTTTATGTTGGGATTTCTCATCCTGCTGGCTGACCATAATCCCAGTAGGCAAATGCGTAATCCGCACCGCAGAATCAGTAGTGTTGACAGACTGACCGCCGGGTCCAGAGGCACGAAACACATCCACGCGCAGATCACTCTCATTAATGTCGATATCAACATCCTGAGCTTCGGGCAGCACTGCCACTGTGGCAGCAGAAGTATGTATACGACCACCAGCTTCTGTTACTGGAACCCGCTGGACACGATGCACCCCAGACTCATATTTCAGCCGGGCAAATACATCTTGACCAGAGATATTTGCGGTTGCTTCTTTATAGCCGCCAATGCCGGTTTCAGAAATTTCCATTACCTCGAAACGCCAACCCTGCTGAGCGGCAAAACGCTGATACATGGCAAATAGGTCTGAGGCAAAAAGGGCTGCTTCATCGCCTCCTGTCCCAGCCCGCACTTCTAAAATTGCGTTCCGCGAGTCATCACTATCTTTGGGCAATAATAGCAGTTTCAGCGCATGTTCTGCTTCTTCTTGCTTTTCGCTTAGCTCTTCAATTTCTGTATTTGCCATTTCAGCAAGTTCTGCATCAGCTTCCTCATCAGCAAGTATCTGCCTTGCTTGCTCTAGATTATCTAGTAATTCATTTAGATAGTGCGCTTGCTCAGCAATAGGCCTAATCTCAGCAAGCTCACGCGATAATTTTGTTAGCTCATCTGTTTCGATCTGCCCAGAAGAAAGCCTCTGTTCAATTTCATCGCGCCGCGAAAGCACTTTATTTATATTGGCAGCAATACTCATATCTTGGCCAAAACCCTTCTTTTAGAATTATCGTGACAGCACATTTTCTAGCCAGCTAGCTAGTGCAGATATTTTGACCTCAGTTTGCACACCATCTTGCATATTACGCACGCTAACTGACCCTCTCCCTAACTCATCATCTCCGGCTATAATGGCAAATCTTGCCTCCAGCTTGCTTGCAGCCTTCATCTTTTTACCCATATTTCCGGTGTATAAATTCACCGCACTAAAGCCCGTATCACGCAGCGAACACCCAAGCGCAAAGAGGTCTGCCTCTGCTGTTTTTTCTGCAGCGAGTAGAGCCAGATCTGGGCGCTGGCCGGGCATATCCTCGCCAAGCAAGGCTAGCCGCTCAACACCAGCAGCAAAACCAACCCCGGCTAGGGGGGGACCGCCTAGGGTTTGCGATAAACCATCATAGCGACCGCCCCCTAGTACCGTGCCCTGTGCGCCCAGCTGATCAGTGATAAACTCAAATGCTGTATGGCTATAATAATCAAGTCCCCTGACCAAAAACGGGTCTTCCACCCATGCAATTGACGCCGCATCAAGGGCTTGTTTAACCGCATCAAAATGCGCCTCTGCTTCGCTGGTTAGATGTGTTTTCAGCCGCGGAGCATCTTGCAAGATTTCTTTATCTGTCTCAGATTTGGAATCAAGTATACGCAAAGGGTTCGTATCTAAACGGCGCTGGCTATCTTCTGATAACGACTTTCGATATCCCTCAAGATAGCGGATAAGGACAGCACGATAGCTATCCCGGCTCTCACTATCGCCAAGTGTGTTTAGATGCAGGCTTGTCCGCTCCAACACGCCAAGCGATTTCAGGATATGCACACCACAGGCAATAATCTCTGCATCGCCAAGCGCGCCTGCTTGGCCTATCAGCTCGCACCCTATTTGGTGAAATTGGCGCATTCGGCCTTTTTGCGGACGCTCATATCTAAACATGGGTCCGGCATAAAACCAGCGTTGCGGCAAGGTTTGTGTGAGCCCGTTCGATATAATAGCCCGCATAGCAGATGCAGTACCTTCGGGGCGCAAGGTAAGGCCGGTACCACCCCTATCTTCAAAGCTGTAAGTTTCTTTGGCAACGACATCAGAGCTTGCGCCAAGTGGGCGACTAAACACATCTGTAAACTCAAAAATTGGCGTGGCTATTTCGGCATAGCCAAACTGAGCCGCACCTTGTTTGGCGCTATCTATGACATGATTATGTCTGGCCTTTTCGGCGGGAAGCAAATCGCTGGTGCCGCGAACTGGCTGAATGGTCTCCATCGTCACTATTCCTGAAATCAGAAGTTTGCAGCTACTGCGTGCTAGAAATTTTTAATTTATACCGCCAAATCTTCTGGCTGCATATTATCTACATGCTCTTCTACCAGACGCACCACATGCTCGACAATATCCTCATTCGTCAAGCGATGATGCGCTAGCCCAGATATATATACCTGATGATTATCCTTACCGCCGCCAGTAATGCCAATATCTGTTTCGCGTGCCTCGCCAGGCCCATTAACCACACAGCCAATTATTGAAACCGTCAGGGGCTTGTTGATATGCTCCAACCGTTCTTCAATTTCCTGTACAGTCGCAATCACATCAAACTGTTGGCGCGCACAAGAAGGGCAAGAAATAACAGTTACACCGCGACGCCTTAGCCCCAACGACTTTAGCATCTCATAAGCAACACGCACCTCTTCAGCTGGGTCAGCAGATAGCGAAACACGGATAGTATCGCCAATACCGGCCCAAAGAAGGTTGCCAAGCCCGATAGCTGATTTCACCGTTCCAGCACGTAGCCCTCCAGCCTCGGTAATACCTATATGCAAGGGGCAATCAATAGCTTCGGATAGTTGCTGATAAGCGGCAACAGCTAAAAACACGTCTGAAGCCTTTACCGAGATTTTAAATTCATGGAAGTCTAAATCTTGCAAATGACGAGCATGTTCTAAAGCTGATTCCACCAACGCTTCTGGGCAAGGCTCAGCATATTTCTCAAGTAAATGCTTTTCCAAGGAGCCGCCATTTACCCCAATGCGCATAGAACAGCCATTATCCCGTGCCGCGCGCACAACCTCAGCTACCCGCTCTTGATTGCCAATATTACCAGGATTGATCCGCAAACAGGCTGCACCTGCATCCGCAGCTTCCAATGCGCGCCGATAATGAAAATGAATGTCTGCAACAATCGGCACAGGACTAAATTTACAGATTTCTTTTAACGCAGCAGAGCTATCTTCATCAGGGCAAGACACCCGCACGATATCCGCGCCAGCCTGAGCCGCGCTTTCGATTTGTGCCAATGTTGCCTTAATATCTGTGGTTAGCGTGTTGGTCATAGTTTGCACTGAAATGGGTGCATCGCCGCCAACCGGCACAGAACCTACATAGATCTTCCGGCATTTACGTCTGCCTATCTGCCGGTAGGGTCTTAATGCCTGCGCATTCATTACCGCTTTCCTTCTTCAGCCTTGAAACCTGAACATATATAGTTCGGTTTTAATCGCTTCATCGTGTTTTGACCAGAGCCGTTGCATCAAACCTGGCTTATTCCGCCAATGAAATAAATAAAAATAGCTGGTTTTGCTCAGTATTTGACAGGAGGGCTAAGTTTGCCCTGAAGATATCACTTCAAAATTGCGAATTATCTCTGATAAGAGATAGGCTGTCACGAGTGAGGGCGAAGTCGCGCACAATTTCGCCAGTTTTACCAATTCTCAAAGCCTGCTGGCCGCCCATTGTCAGGTTGATACCGCCAGCATTACCTGTGCTTAGAAATAAGTTTGTATCCGCTGTTGCCACAAATTTATCGCCTTTGCGCAGTAATTTGCTGACCACAATCTCCCCATTAGCTTTCGCGATTTCTACCCAAGAGGTTGAGGAAGCTGAAATAACAATTTCAGACATGGGATTGCGTTGCAAAGCCTGAGCTGCCCCGCCGCGCAAATTGGTCTCAGAATTTTGTGATAAGGGTGCTTCATCAACATTCACAGAAGCTGGTGTTACTGGTTGGTCTGTATCAGACAGCTCTAATGCGGCTGTCTGCTGAGCTTGTCCTGCCGGAGCTGTATCTTCCTCAATTTTCAGGATGCCGCCCGGCTGGTTAGTTGCCTGAACCTTCTGTGCAGCGGGGGTAGCTGTTGCCTCAACTTCGGGTGCCACATCTGCCGTTTCTATGCTAGCAGGGGCTGTTTCTTCAGAACGTTGCTTTTTTAATTCAGGCTGGATTTCAGAAATAGCGGCGGTAGGTGCGGGTTCAGGATTTAGGATTTCAGGCTCTACCGCTTCGGTTTGGTCAAACCGCATTACATCATTGAGGCGGCTGTCATCTAAGCTAGCTGTCTGGGCTATTGGGCTTGTATCTTCTTGCATGAAATTCCAGCCAATATAGCCCGCTAATCCTGCAACAACCACGAACATGGCAACCATGCTCCCTGCCATTTTTGGCACTAGTGCTTGCACTGGAAACTTATATACAGGTTTGTCGCGCTCAGGATTGGTCGTTTGCTTGTAAGCTGCAATAAGGGGTTTCGGGTCGATATGCACCACTTTACAATAATTCCGAATAAATCCCGGAATATAAGCCATTCCCGGCAATTTGTTAAAATCATTGTTTTCAAGTGCGGTAATATGACTTTTGGTGATGCGGGTCATTTCCGCGATTTCGACCAAAGAAAACCCTGCTTCTACGCGTGCCTCGCGTAAAATTGTGCCTATTTCATCATCTGCTACCGCTTCATCGTTCCGAACGCTGTCGCTTGTCATCTCTTGAACCTAAAAATCTTCAGCGCACACTCTCCTTGTATTTCGCATACCGCAAAAACCCTAAAAATTCTAGAAAAAAGTGAAAAAATACCCCAAATTCGTGTTTTATTCTTTAATTTCCATTTGGTTAAGCGTTTTTAAGCTGGTTTATGCCTCTTCTAGCCCAAAGGCATCATGCAGGCTACGCACCGCAAGTTCGGTGTAATCTGCATCGATCAAAACCGATATTTTAATCTCGGAGGTAGAAATTACGTGAAGGTTAATGCCTTTTTCGGCTAATACTGAAAACATCGTTTTAGCAATACCAGGCTGAGAGCGCATCGCAGTACCAATAATCGACACCTTTGCTACATCTGGGTCAGATACAATATCTTTATATTCTAGATCTGCTTCGATTGTTTTCAGGCATGCGACTGCTTTGTCCGCATTCAGCGCACCAACCGAAAAGGTGATATCTGTGCGGCTTTTATCTGGGGATGCACTTTGCACAATCATATCAACATTGATATGATTTTCAGCCAGCTTTTCAAAAATAGTCGCGGCAATTCCCGGCTTATCTGGCAGGCCGACCAGCGTTACTTTGGCTTCATCACGGCTATAAGCAATACCGCTAATTTTCTGTTTTTCCATGTCATTGTCCTCATCAACAACCATTGTGCCTTCATCACTTGTAAAGCTAGAGCGCACTTGTAAATTCACATTATGGCGCATGGCCATCGCAACCGAGCGTGTTTCCAAAACTTTCGCACCCGCAGAGGCCATTTCCAGCATCTCTTCAAAGGTAACATGATTAAGCTTTCTGGCTTTCGGCATAATGCGAGGGTCGGTTGTATAAACACCATCAACATCGGTGTAGATATCACAGCGGTTTGCTTCCAGCGCAGCCGCTAGCGCTACAGCTGATGTATCAGAGCCGCCTCGCCCTAATGTGGTGATACGTCCTTCTGGGCTTATCCCTTGAAAGCCTGCAGCAACCACAACTTGCCCTTGATCTAGGCGCTCGGCAATAGCGGCGGTATCAATATGTTCAATCCGAGCTGCACTATGGACCTCATCTGTGTGAAAGGGGATCTGCCAGCCCAGCCAAGAGCGCGCATCAATACCAATATTTTGCAAAGCAATTGCCAGCAAACCAACTGTTATCTGCTCACCTGAGGCAACAATCGTGTCATATTCCCGGGCATCATGAATAGGGCCAATATCGCGTGCCCAGGCTACGAGCTGGTTTGTTGTACCTGCCATAGCCGAAACCACTACCGCCACCTGATGACCGGCATCGACCTCTTGTTTTACGCGCTGTGCTACGGCTCTGATCCTGTCCAGATCCGCAACCGAAGTGCCGCCAAATTTTTGAACTATACGTCCCATTATACGTCTTTATTCCTGAATTTTACGCATTATTATATATAGCTGTGCCTAGCATGAGGCAGGTTTTAAAAAACCTATCTTGTAAAAAACACACCAAATATGTTTCCCCTGATACAACAAAAGCTATTATTGTAAAAGGACATCTTAATCAACGCCGCAGGATGATACTTGTGCAAAAACACATCAAAGCCCCTAAAGACGCGAAAAAAATAGCTGATAAGCGCTCAACCATTGATACAGAAGATATAGCCCGCTTTGATGCGCTAGCTGCTGAATGGTGGGACCCGCGCGGGGCGATGCGACCTCTTCATCAATTTACCCCTATACGGGTAGATTATCTGTTGAAATGCGCGCGACAGGCTGGGTTATTACAATCATCAGGGCGACTTGATAACATTGAAATTCTTGATATTGGCTGTGGCGGCGGATTACTCGCAGAGCCGATCGCCCGATTAGGCGCAAAGGTCACCGGCATTGATGCCTCCGAAGGGGCGATTATGGCGGCAAAGGCGCATGCAGAGCAGCAAAACCTAGATATTGACTATCTGTTGACAAGTTCTGAGGACATGACAAGGGAGGCAAAAAACCGTGCCCGTTTTGACTTTATCTATGCATCAGAAGTCATCGAGCATGTCACAGACAGACCTGCCTTTATTGCGGCAATGGCAGCAATGCTAAAACCAGATGGGATTGTCGCTATAACCACCATCAATAAAAGCTTGCCAGCGTTATTGCTGGCTAAATTTGCCGCTGAATATATAGTGCGTATTGTCCCTGCTGGCACGCATCAATTTAACCAATTTGTCTCTCCACAAACTTTGCAAAATGAATGTGCAGCAAGCGGTATTCTCATTGATGATGTAACTGGCTTTGTTCCTGACCTTAAAGGGGGGTTCAAGTTTGCAGCAGTTACAGCCATTAATTACGGGATATCAGGCCAACTACTCTAGTCCAACTACTCTGGCGCAATGTTCTGGCGTAATGCTCTGGCTCGATGCTCAGGTTTAATGCTCAGATTTAATGTCCAGATTTAATGTTCAGGCGGCAGGTCAGGCAAGGGCATAATCTCAACACCCTCATCCAGCAGCTGTTCTGTTTCCTCTTTTGTGCAGGTGCCATAAATATTGGCTTCCTCTGCTTCGCCATAATGAATTTCGCGCGCTTTTTCAGCAAAATTCTCACCAACATTTGTAAAATCTGTTTCGATGGTTTTGCGCAATTGCCGCACAGCCTGACGAAGGGCGGAATGATATGCCGCCGCCGCTTGGCCAGATGGCATGGCGGCGGGCATAGCAGGTACTGGTGCCGGTGCTGGTGCTGGCGCTTGTCCTTGTGTTGGGGCGGCAGTAGCGATGGGTGTTGGCGTCTCTTGTGCGCCTGCTACCTTCGCTATATCAGGCTGTTGCCGCGCTTTGGTCTTCGGTGTGGAAAGATTAGGGGCGGCAAGCTGCTTTGTAACCTTCACACTGCTACAATAAGGACAGTCAATAAGCCCTTTTTCGCTTTGCAATAACACTGCATCAGAGCTCACAAACCAGCCTTCGAATTCGTGCTCATTCTCACAAATAAGGGCAAATTTCTTCATTTCTGTTGTTAGCCTTATACCAGTCTTTTAGTAGTCTTGTAGTGGCCTAGCAGTCACAGAAGCGCTTAATTACGCCTTGCCATGGCAATGTTTATATTTACGCCCAGAGCCACATGGACAAGGCGCGTTACGTGGTATTTTTCCGTCTGCTGGCATGGCCGCAGCACCGGCAGATGCATCTGTTTGCGGCGCCTGCTGGGCTGGCGGGGCCACCTCCACATGCGATAGCGCAAGCGTAACGGTGCGCCGCATTGAGCCAAGCATGCTCTCAAACATTGCAAAGGCTTCACGCTTATATTCATTGAGAGGGTCTTTCTGGGCATAGGCACGCAGATTAATACCCTGACGCAATTGCTCCAGCTGCAACAAATGTTCCTTCCACTGCTGATCCAAAACTTGCAGAAGCAGGGATTTTTCTGCCATGCGCATTAGATCTGGGCCGAAGCGCACAGCTTTTTCTGCCATATAGCTATCTGATAGATTTTGTAACCGCTCAGTTATTTCCTCGTCTGCAATACCATCTTCAGCCACCCAATCCGCGCCAGGCACTTCTAGCCCCAACACCTGTTGTGAAGCTGATTGTAATTGTTCAGCATCCCACTGCTCAGCAAAACTGCCTGCTGGTATGGCGTCTGCTACAATCTGGTCAATCGTATCATAGCGCATTTCGCGCACGGTATCACTGACATCTTGGTCATGCATGATCTCACGCCGCTGGGCAAACACCACTTGGCGCTGATCATTCATCACATCATCATATTTCAACAATTGCTTACGAATTTCGAAATTATGAGCCTCTACCTTGGACTGCGCTTTTTCAACAGCTTTGTTAATCCAGGGGTGGATAACCGCTTCACCTTCTTCAAGGCCAAGCTTCTGCAGCATTCCGTCCAGCCGTTCTGAACCAAATATCCGCATCAGGTCATCTTCTAGTGATAAAAAGAATTTGGAGGCACCTGGATCACCTTGCCGCCCAGTTCGCCCACGCAACTGGTTGTCAATGCGGCGGCTTTCATGGCGCTCGGTTCCCATCACATATAGCCCACCAGCCGCTAGCGCTTTTTCCTTGAGGCTTTCAATTTCAGCAGCAATCTTAGCCGCCTTCTTGTCATCAATTTTGCCTTCTGTATCTGTTGCTTCTTCAGCGACACGCATTTCATAATTACCGCCAAGCTGAATATCGGTTCCCCGCCCTGCCATGTTGGTGGCAATGGTAACTGCGCCGGGCACGCCAGCTAGGGCAATAATTTTTGCCTCTTCTTCATGGAAGCGGGCATTAAGTACCTTATGCTCAATCTTGCGCGTCTTTAGGGCGTTTGATAACAACTCCGACTTCTCGATGCTCACCGTACCGGCCAATACAGGCTGGCCATTTTTCTGGCAGGTTTCAATCTGGGAGATGACCGCTTCATCACGCTCTTTGGAGGTACGATACACCTCATCATCTGAATCGATTCTGGAAATAATTCGGTTGGTTGGGATGGCGGTAACTTCCAGCTTATAAATTTCTGAAAACTCCCCCGCTTCTGTAAGGGCCGTTCCGGTCATGCCGGCTAGCTTGTCATAAAGGCGAAAATAATTTTGGTATGTAACAGATGCGAGTGTCTGATTCTCTGCCTGTATCTCTACTTTTTCCTTAGCTTCTATGGCCTGATGCAATCCATCCGAATAGCGCCGCCCATCCATCGCGCGGCCTGTAAATTCATCAATGATGACCACCTGTCCTTGGCGAACCATATAATGGGTGTCACGCTGAAATAATTTATGCGCACGCAAAGCCTGTGTCATATGATGCAGCAAGCTGACATTGGCAATATCATACAAGCTGCCCTCAGACATCAAGCCTGCATCCATCAATAATTGTTCTGCATGCTGGATACCGGCTTCGGTAAAGGTAACAGAACGGGTCTTTTCATCTAACTCATAATCTTCGTTTACCAGCGCGCCAACTTGGCCATCGGCAGACGTGTAAAGTTCAACAGAAGTTTCTGCAGGACCAGAAATAATAAGGGGCGTTCTAGCTTCATCAATAAGGATAGAATCAACCTCATCAACAATCGCAAAATGATGATCGCGCTGTACCATATCTTCGAGTGAAAATTTTAAATTATCACGCAGATAATCAAAGCCAAATTCATTATTTGTGCCGTAGGTGACATCACATTGATAGGCCTTACGACGCTCACCATCGTCCAAACCAGAGACAATACAACCGACAGTTAGCCCTAAAAATTCGTATATCTGCCCCATCCAGCCAGCATCCCGGCTAGCCAGATAGTCATTAACCGTAACCACATGCACGCCTTTGCCCGATAACGCGTTCAGATATACCGCTAATGTTGCCACCAGCGTTTTACCCTCACCTGTTTTCATTTCCGCAATGCCGCCTTGATGAAGCACCAAACCGCCTATCATCTGAACGTCAAAATGGCGCTGGCCAAGGGTGCGGCGCGCAGCTTCACGAACCGTTGCAAAGGCTTCTGGCAGAAGCTTATCTTCGCTCTCGCCTGTTTGTAAGCGCTCACGAAATATATTCGTCATATTTTTGAGTGCATCATCGCTTAACGCGGTAAATTCAGCCTCACAGGCATTTACACCTTCGATTTGTGCTTCAAGCCTTTTAATCTCGCGGCTATTTGAATCCCCAAACAGGCTTTTAGCTAATCCTGAAAACATCTTCTTCCTTCCCTTGCTCTTATACCTTTAAGAGCAGCGCTGATATCATCAGCGTTTTATCCTACGCACGCCTGTTGAAAAGCTACCTCTTGCAGATAGGCATTCGCCTAGCTTTTGTCAAATAAAAGCAAGGGGTGAAAAGGTCAAAGCAGGAGAGCGTTCCGCCCCAAAATGTGATAAACAGCGTCTATATTCGAAAATACGTAACTGCCTTGCGCGAAATTGGATGAAAAAACCCGCTAGCCCTTATTGATGTAGGCTGCGTGGATATGCTAGCAACAAAGGATATTGCGATAGCCGTGATGATGAAGCGTTACACCTATCGGGATTTTATTTTTGACCGCAGCCTCTCTCAAGCTGGACATGAAGAGACCTTATCTAAAAGAGGATAAAACATGAAATTCCTATCTTTAAGAAAAACTGCAATAGCCTTTTTACCTGCATTGCTAATTGCAGGTGGGCTAGTTTTTGCAAGCCCAATTACATCTGTTGTTGCGCAGGAAAGAATTCTGGTTGCGAAATTAAATGGTGAAGCGATTTATCTAGATGAGGTCATGCGTCTGGTCGAAAAACTGCCCGCAGAAGTGCGCCAACAACCGCTGGAAACCTATTTTGACCGGCTGGTGGATGATATTGTGGATTCGCGTCTTGCCGCAGCAGCCGGAAATGAAGACGGCCTGACCGAAGATGCCGAAGTTATTGAACAGATGAGCATCGCTGCCCAGCGCGTACTAGCCGAAGCTTGGATAAATAATGAGTTGCGTAAATCGGTCTCAGATGAGGCGGTGCGCCAAGCTTATGATACCTTTGTTGCGGATGAGCAATCTCGCCATGAAGTGCGCGCACGCCATATTCTGGTCAAGGAAAAAGCCGAAGCCGAGGCCGTAATCGCAGACCTAGATGGGGGCGCAGATTTTGCAAAGCTTGCACAGACGAAATCAACGGGTCCAAGTGGACCAAATGGCGGCGATTTAGGCTATTTTCCGCGTGGGGCTATGGTACCAGCTTTTGAAATGGCTGCCTTTGCACTTGACGCCGGTAGCTATACACAAACACCGGTTCAAACTCAGTTTGGCTGGCATATCATCCTTGTGGAAGATAAGCGCATTGCCGATGCGCCAACCATTGAAGAGCTAGCACCGCAACTGCGCCAAAATTTGATTTCCCAGAATCTAGGCCGATTGCTGGATAGCTTGCGCGTGGATGCTAAGCTAGAGCGCCGCACCTTTGCCGATATCCGGCTAGAAGCCCAAGCCGCGTCAACACAATAGAGCAAGACACTGCTAATGGCTGAACTCTCTCCTCTAGCGCCGAGTAGCTTTCCGATAATGCCGGTGATAAATGGGCTGTCTTTTGGCACAGCAGCCACGGCTATGAAATATCAGGGGCGTGATGACCTTATGCTGATGCTGGCAGATGAAGGGTCTGTCTTTGCGGGGTGTTTTACCACGAGCAAAACGGCCTCTGCACCTGTCCATCTCTCACGCCATGGCATTGCTAGCGGCGCGGCGCGCGCGGTCATTACAAATGCTGGCAACGCAAATGCGTTTACGGGCATGCGGGGCGAACAAGCCATAATGGCTTACCGGGATATATTTGCTAGCGCGCTGAATATCGCGCCTGAGGGTCTGCTCATTGCCTCTACTGGCGTGATAGGCGAGGTGCTGGAGGCAGATTTTATCCTGAAGATGAAAGATAAAATACTCAACCAGCTTGGACATAGCAGCTGGAAAGAGGCGGCAGAAGCTATCCGCACCACAGATACCTTTGCTAAAGGCGCAACAACTAAAGTTTCTGTCTCTGGCCAGACGGTTACTATCAATGGCATTGCCAAAGGTTCTGGCATGATCGCCCCAGATATGGCGACCATGCTGGCCTATATCGGCACAGACGCCGCTATTTCACAAAATTGTTTACAAACCCTATTGGCCAGAGCCAGCGACAAGAGCTTCAATGCCATTACCGTTGATAGCGATACTTCCACATCTGACAGTGTTTATCTGGTGGCTACTGGGCATGCTGATATTACGCAGATAACCGACCCAGATAGTAGTGAGGCTGCTGCTTTTTTTGATGGGCTAATAGCAGTAATGACAGATTTAGCCCAGCAAATTGTGCGCGACGGGGAAGGGGCACAGAAATTTGTGACCATTCATGTAACGGGCGCGAAAGACGCAGCAGAGGCAAAAAAAATTGGGCTGGCCGTTGGTAACTCACCCCTAGTGAAAACCGCTATTGCTGGCGAGGATGCTAATTGGGGCCGGATTGTGATGGCCGTTGGTAAATCAGGGGCAGAAGCTGACCGCGATAAACTACAAATTAAGATAGGTGGCTATCTGGTTGCCGAAAATGGCGCGGCTGTGGAGGCGTTTGATGAGCGCCCGATTGCCTTGCATATGCAAGGGCCTGAAGTGGATATCGGCATTGATATTGGCCTTGGCAGCGGCACAGCAACTATCTGGACATGCGATCTTACGCATGGCTATATCACTATCAATGGCGATTACAGAAGCTAAAACAAAAGAAAGCTTGTCCTTGTGTCTAATAAACCCACCCTTATCGTGCCGGCTATCGCGCTGGTTGATAAAGATAGCCGCATATTGCTAGCCCAGCGCCCAGAGGGCAAAGAATTTGCAGGCTATTGGGAGTTTCCGGGCGGAAAAATCGAGCAAGGGGAGACCCCAGAAGCTGCACTGATAAGAGAAATAAGAGAAGAGCTAGGGGTGGAGACAAAAGATAGCTGTCTGGCACCAATTAGCTTTGCCTCACATGCTTACGAAAATTTCCATCTGATTTTGCTATTATATATCTGCCGGCGCTGGCAAAACGCGCCAGAAGCCCTGGAGGGCGGGCAGCTAGCATGGGTACGCCCACAGCGCTTGCGCGACTATCAAATGCCGCCTGCAAATGTTGAATTTATAGCAGTCTTACAGGATTTACTCCTCCCCTGAAACCTCACTAGACCTTATCACTAGAGCCTGCAAAAGCGGCATCGAAAGAGGTGGTTGCACTGCCTCTGGCAAGTGGGCGTGGCTGGCTAGCATCAGGTGCCCAACCGGTTAGGGTTATCAGCTCAATACTGGCAGTTATCTGGCCTTCTTCATTTACGAATCTATCGTGATAAATTTCCGCTGCACGGATAAAAATCTGGCGGCGAGTGAAATGCGGTAGCTTGCCAAACAGGGCGTTCTGGCCGCCCATGCCGCGGATATCAGCCATAAGCTTGAACATATTTGGATAGGTGATGGTCAATAATTCTGCATCTGCGACAGGCAGGGCAAAGCCAGCACGTTGTAATAGCCCGCCCATATCGCGAATATCAGCCATCGGCATACAGCGCGGGCTTACCCCGCCTGATATCTCGTTCTCTGCTTCGCTAAGACAAGCGCGCAATTCGCTCAAACTACGCCCACCCAACAGATTAACAAAAGCCAAGCCATCTGGCCTCAAGGCGAGCCGCATTTGTGCAAGCAGACCCGGCAAATCATTCATCCAATGCAGATAGAGGGCAGAGAGGATCAGATCGCAGCTTTGCGGGGCAACCGGCAAATGCTCGCCCTCACAAAGCACACTCTTAACAGCCACAGCGTTTACAGGCGTAAACTGGGCCGCCAAATTTAAAAAGGCAGTACTATGGTCACTTATCGTTAAATGATAGGGCGTCTTATGCTCAAGCACGCTTTGTAGGGCGCGACCCATCTGACCAGTATGGCACCCAAAATCCAGAATATCGATGAAATCACGCCGGACGATTTGCAAGCGTTCCGCCAACCTTTCTGCAGCTAATTTTTTCAGAAATTCAAACCCGCCAAAACCTGCTGCTGCCCTATCTCTTTGGGCAATCCAAAGCTGGTGATTAAAAATATGTGGCGGTTGTTCTGGCATCTAAAACCCTTTTTTTCGTTGCCGTAGCACTTCTGACAATGCTCATCTGTTTAATTTTCATAACGCTCTTAACGTTTAATTTACCTGACCAGATATAGAATGATGCACAGGAGAATACAAATGCCTGTTCCATCCGCATACCTATGGCGCGCTAAACTTAACCAGCTTTTCAGTCTTGTCTTGCCGCAGACCTGTCCACTTTGCCAGTCTTTTGTGAAAGGTACAGGCCTTTGCCCAAATTGCTGGCACGGGTTGCGCCCTATCACCGCGCCCCATTGTCAGGCTTGCGGCCGCCCTCTAGCTTATGCCGTCCTGCATAGCGTCTGTGCCCCCTGCCTTATAAAACCTTTTAGTGCCCGCCCAATTCGCAGCAGCTATTGCTATGATGATGCATCCAAAGGGCTTATTCTGCCCTTTAAACATGCAGATAGGCTGGATATAGCACCGATAATGGCGAGCATGATGGCACCCCACTTTAAAGCGCTAGCCACAGACGCTGATATAGTCATACCTGTGCCACTGCATCGCACTCGCTTTTTGAGGCGCCGCTATAATCAGTCTGCTGAACTGGCGCGCTGGCTTGTTATACATACCAAAACAGAAATAGATTTTGCCCCGCAACTTCTTGTGCGCATAAAAGCCACCCCATCTATGGCCGGCCTGTCAAAAGACAAGCGCGAGAATAATGTGCGCCATGCCTTTCGCCTTGCCGCCCCTGCTCGTAAATTTCTGATAGCAGATAAACATATCCTGCTGATTGATGATGTGATGACCACAGGGGCTACGATAAATAGCTGTGCGCAAACATTGCTGGCAGCCGGAGCTGGCGAGGTATCTGCGCTGGTTTTTGCACGTGTTGTCTAGGAAGGATATTCGGGGCGAAACAAACACCCCTCTTGTTTTCTTTAAGCCTGCTGTCCATATCAGATGAAATATTGAGAATAACGATAAAGGTTATGTGATGACCAGCCCCCAAATTGATATCTATACAAGCATGTTTTGCAGCTATTGTGCGTTGGCAAAGCGGCTGCTGAAATCACGCGGTGTTAGCTTCAATGAAATTGATGTTAGTGATAATAAAGAGAAGCGTGAAGAAATGCTGGCCCGTGCTGAGGGGCGGCGCACCGTACCACAAATTTTTATTGATGATATCGGTATTGGCGGTTATGACGAGCTATATGGCTTGGATAAAAAAGGCGCATTAGATACATTGCTGGCAGGCACAGAACAATAAAAAAGCCAAACATAAAAGGCCGAGAATTAATAACAAGAACCAATAACTAGACCTAAAGGAAGTTCAGCTAAACTAGGGGGTGTATTTAGGGTGTCACATGCGCGCATTACAAAAGCGGCTGTTCTGCAATATACGGCCAGAGGCACACAAGATGAAACCCTGCCTATCGTTGAGGCGCTTGTCACTGGCGCTGCTAAAGCTGGTGCAGAGATTATCTGCTTGCCCGAATGCGCAAATTTTCTGGCCGCAAATAAACCTTCTTTGAGAAAACATGCAGAAGATGAAGCAGATAGCCGCTCATTGGCCTTGCTTACAAATCTAGCCCGAAAACACCACATCATCGTCTCAGCTGGCTCGCTAATGATGGCAGCAGACCCCAATAATCCAGAAGATAATCGCGCCGCAAATCGAAGCTTTTTGATCACACAAGATGGTGAAATCGCTGCCCGCTATGATAAAATCCATATGTTTGATGCTGATGTTGGAGATGGCAAAAGTTACCGCGAATCTGATCATTTCCGCCCTGGCACTAATATGGTGGACGTACAGACCAGCAAAGCGCATTTCGGATTAAGCATTTGTTATGATGTTCGTTTTGCTGGCTTATATCGAAAATTGGCACAGCAGGGTGCTGAGGTTATCACCATCCCCGCTGCTTTTACCCGCCCTTCTGGGCAAGCGCATTGGCATGTTTTACAGCGCGCACGCGCTATTGAAACAGGCTGTTTTGTGTTGGCATCAGCACAAATTGGTGCCCATGATGATGGGCGGGAGACTTATGGCCATTCGTTGATTGTAAATCCGTGGGGGGAAGTACTAGCAGATGCTGGCACCATGGAAGAAGGGTTTGTGACGGCAGTTCTGGATTTAGATGAGGTGGTTATCGCACGCCAGAGAATTCGCAATTTGCAGCATGCTCCAAACTATTCCTAAAGACAGGGTCTTGGCTAGGCAGAGCCCCCCTTTAAATCAGCGCCTTATCGCCCATATTCAGATATTTTTCCTGCCGGTCTTTTATCAGCGCTTCTGCGTCCATAACCGATAAAGTTTCTAGCTGGCTTTCAATGGCGGCAGCTAAATTCTGTAAGGCCGTATCTATGTTGCGATGCGCGCCGCCAAGTGGCTCTTCAACAATCTGATCTATTACGCCAAGCTCATGCATATCATGCGCGGTTAGCCGAAGCGCCTCTGCAGCTGTTTGCGCCTTATCTCCGCTACGCCAAAGAATAGATGCACATCCCTCTGGCGAGATCACTGAATAAACCGCATGTTCAAACATAACCACTCGGTTGCCAGCTGCCAGCGCAATCGCCCCGCCAGAACCACCTTCACCAACAATGGCAGAAATAAGCGGTGTTTTTAGCCCCAAACAGGATTGTATAGCGCGTGCAATAGCTTCTGCTTGACCGCGCTCTTCAGCCCCGCGTCCAGGATAAGCCCCTGCGGTGTCAACAAAACTTATGACGGGTAAATTAAATTGATTGGCAAGTGCCATCAAACGGATAGCTTTGCGGTAACCTTCTGGGCGCACCATGCCAAAATTACGCTTTACCCGCTGTTCAGTCGTACTGCCTTTTTCTGTGCCTAAAATGACGACTGGCCGCCCACGAAATCGGGCCATGCCGCCAATAATAGCATAGTCTTCTGCATAGGCTCTATCGCCAGAAAGTTCTATAAATTCGTCAAAAATATGTTTGATAATTTGAACCATTTTTGGGCGTTCAGGATGGCGTGCTACCTGTACTTTTTCCCATGGCCCAAGCTTTTTATAGGTCTGGGCAAGTTCTTTATCGATGCGTGATTGTAATTTGCCAATCTCCTCAGCGATATTCATACCAGAATCACCGCCCAAATGACGCAATTCTTCGAGCTTGCCCTCAAGAGCAGCTATCGGTTTTTCAAAATCCAAAAAGTGGCGCATGCAAAATTACCATCAAAATAAAAATCTTAACAAAAGCGGTATTTTATTCTTTCTATCGTCTCGTTTTACTCGTTTTCCCTATTTTTCGCAAGCGGGTGCGCTGCACCTACTAGCCCTTTTAGCCTATCTGGGCGGGTGCGCGTATAAATCTGTGTAGTAGTGATGTCAGCATGTCCAAGAAGCGCTTGCAATGTGCGCAAATCAGCCCCCCTATTCAGCATATGTGTAGCAAATGAATGGCGCAGTTTATGCGGACTTACACGCGCATTATCAATGCCAGCTAGCCCAGCAATTTTTTTCAAAAGCAAGCTAAAAGACTGGCGGGTAATCTCCTTCTCACGGCTAGCAAAGAGCTGGTCAGAATGAGTTACCGGACCATCGCCATCCCGCCATTCCAGCCAATCTGCACATAATTTCAAGGCAAAATCAGTAACCGGCACCAGCCTTTCTTTGCCACCTTTACCTGTTATCATCAGAGCTGTTTTCGATAACGATATGTCCTGAGTTTTAAGGGCTAATAGCTCTGAGATACGCAAGCCACCTGCATATAACAGCTCCAGCGCGGCAGCCATACGCAGATTATCTGGCACCTCTAGCTTTGCGGTTGCTGTCAGCAATTTTGCTATCTCTTCCTCACTTAAACTTTTCGGCAGGCTTTCTGGCAATTTTGGCGCATCAATAAATTGGGCTGGATTATCAGAGCGATATCCATCTCCAACCAACCAGCTCATAAATTGACGAAGCGTGCTTAAACGGCGCGCTCTCGAACGCGAAGCCAGCTTTTCTGCCTCCCAAGCTTTTAGCAATTGCCGCAGATTGTCAGCGCTTGCATCAACAAAGCTAATATCAAGGCCTTCAGAAATCTTAGAAAGGTCTCTCTCATAAGCCAGAAGGGTATTAGTTGCCGCTGCCTTTTCGGCTGCCTGCGCCTGCAGGAAGCGTTTGATAAGACGTGCCTCTTCTGGCGCCAATTCTGTCATCACCGCCCTCTTTTTATAGCTTCACACCCTATTTTAGACGCTCTTTTAAGAAACAGGTGTGAAATTGCGCCGCAGAAGATGCGCTTTCACCACCTCGCCAGCAAACTGACCCGCCACTTCAGGCAAACCAACCTTATGCAAGGCTTCGATAATTTGCGCACTATCATCAGGATCTATCCACCCAAGCGCAACCGGCTGTACCAACATTGAAGCCAGCAAAGCTGTTTCAGCAATATTTCCTGCCTCAGCCAGCTCACCTAATGCTAGCAGATGTGGCGGCGAGAGCCGGTGATAGACAAGGCCGGTACTCTTTTCTGGCAAGCCTTCAGCTTCAGCTAGGATAAATGACCAACTATTTTTTGGCCTTGCTGATTGCTGAGCGCGCAAGATCGGCAATAATGCCCAAGCATTTGCGTCATCAAGGCTTTGTGCCTGCCATGCCGCACCATTAGCCGCTGCCAGAATAGCCTGTATGCTAGCAGCAAATTCAGCTTGTGCATTAAGCGCATCTGGCAATGGCTCTTGCGCGCCAGAAAGGGTAAGCAGAAGGGCAAAATCTTTTTGCAATTCTGTGCTGATATTATCTGCCTTACTGAAACGCTGCCTAACCAAGCTAGCATAGACATCTGCCAATAGCTCTGGCCGCCCAGAGCGCATCTCTGTTTGAAAAGCGCGTTGGATAAGCTGGCCTTCAGCTTTGCTGCTATCTGCCTCATTGCGCAACGCAAGGCTAACCCATAACGACGCGCTGGCAAGCGCATCATGCTGGGCGTCTGTGTAACCACCTGCGTCCAGACCATCAAGAGTTGCCAACGCCGCTTCAGTAGGCATAGGCGCCTCCAGCAGGGCACGCCAAATCTGTTCGGTTGCCGCACGTTCCTGCAAGCCACGTTCAAACAACATAAAACTGGTTTTTAATGCAGCGTCTGCAGCCAAATACCTAAAGTTAGAGGCAGCTTGTATCATCGAAAGCGGAATTTGCTCAAAAGCAGCAAGCGAGATTTGCTCTCGTGCTGCATCCATCAGCACCAGATCAACACTATCAAGTGTGGTTAAATCCAGAGAAAGTGTATCTGTGCGGCCTAGCAACTTATCTACCAATTGAAAAAAGTTAGCATCCTCGCCGCCACTTGCCTTCAGAATATCAGCCGCAAAGCGTGCTTTATTTGCATCGCCGGCCAAAAGCGCGCAAATAATCCGTGATTGATGCCAGAAATCATCTAGCGTGCTTTGCGCTTTTTTTTCTGCATCGCGGCAGGCGGTGGCATCAGCTTGGCGGATCAGGTCATATTCCACCTGCCAGCGCTTCCAATCTGCCCATCTATCATCTTCTGGCAACATGCGCACAATCTCTGCAAGCGCATCTGATTGCCCAGCTGCCGCCAGCCAGTTCAGGCGAGCAGAGACTAGCTCTTCTGCTACAGACCCAGCCCCCTTTGGCGGAACCGTAGCGATCGACATAATTTCGAAAACCAGCTTGTTCAAAATTGGCGCACTGCCTAAAGCAGGAACATTGCGCAGCAAATATAAGGCCTGCTCCGCATCTGAATCTGACCAGATAAGCGCGTTTAAATCAGGCGACAAGGTTGCTGGCCTTTTTAGACCAACAGAAGCAAGGCTGATTTTAGATACTGAACGTCGGCCGATAGAGGTGGCTGGCAAATCGCTGCGCGTGGAGGCTCTGTTCAGGCTCAGTATTGGTGTTGCGGTATCACCCTCCTGTGCGACATTGCCCGCCAAATTATTGCCCTTGCCATTATTTGATGGGCTAACATCTGTGGGGCGCAAAACGGCCTCTTCTGCGGCATTTTGGGCAATTTCCGCTGCGCCCGGATCTGTTTCCAAGCCATCATTTGACGGCGCTAAGATAGTGTTATCTGTGCTAGCATTGGTATGCGCGCCTATCTCAGCAGAAGCGCTGAAATTATCATCGCTTTGTTCAGCATCCGTGAGGCTTTCATTCGCTGTGGTAGAGTTTCCAAGCGTCATCAAATTAATAGGGGTATCAGCGCGCCCTTGCGCCTGTGCTTCACCAAGACAGGCGGCCATCACCAACCCAGCAACACAAATCGCGGGCAACCGGGACAAGGCAGGCAAAGGCAGCGATAAAATTTGGTTATTGAACAAACGTTTCATTTGGCACAACCTTTGTCACGATTTTTGTTGGCGCAGGAATATGCCAGTTCGCTAGAAAAACGGCTCCTGCCACGCCCAAAATAACGATAATCAGCATTGTGACTTTCATCGCGCTCATTCTACCTCACCTTCGTCTATACAGGCTTTTTTTATTAGCCCCTGCCATTCATTCTGGCCTCAATTATAACGCTTTTCCCACCTGTCTTGCCATAGGCAAAGCATTTTGGCAAATCAGATGCAGTGTTGGCTAGCCTTCCTACAATTATCCACAACTATTGTACTGCACTTTTAAAATTAAAACCGAACCTCCATTTTTTGATATTGTAAAAATATGGCAGGGATAAGGCGGAAAACGGCTAAAAAATAGGGCAAATATCGGTTATATTGCTTCTCACTCTCCCTTTTTCATAATTTTGACCTCTTAACCAATGCGCATAAATCAGATATAGATAAAATCATTGCTGCGCATGAAATGGCGCGGGTATCTCTAATAGCTTTTGCATGATGTCTTTCTCCGCTTCTCTTATTAAAAAATTCCGCTCTGATATTGATGGTGACTATGCGTGCCTGACGCCAAAGTCTTTAGTCCTGGTTGGGTTAATGGGATCTGGAAAATCCGCACTTGGTAAGCGGTTGAGTGTTGCGCTATCCCTTCCCTTTATTGATAGTGATGCGCTGGTCGAAGAAGAAGCAGGCATCACGATTGCTGAAATTTTTGAGCTAGCAGGCGAAGCACGCTTCAGAGAGATGGAGCGCAGGGTTATTATGAGCGCATTAGAGGGCGATGCGTGTATTCTATCGACGGGCGGCGGCGCCTTTTGTAACAAGGAAACACGCGCAGCTATAAAGGCGAGCGCGGCCAGCATCTGGATTGATTCGAGCCCCGAGACCCTATTATCCCGGATTGGCAATCCAGCTTCGCGCCCCCTATTGACCACAGGTGACCCGCTAGAAATTCTGACTGAATTGCGCGAGCGGCGCGCACCAGACTATGCTGAAGCTGATTTATATTTGCGAACAGGTAAACAATCCCATCGAACGGCAATGAAAAAATTATTGGGATTGCTGGTTGATACTGGCCATATCCACCGCCTATTGCCCGCTTCTGCCAGATGAATTAGGTTTTGATAATGTCTGACACAATTCATAAAATTCATATCGGGCTGCAAGAGAACAGCTATGATATCCTGATCGGCAGCAATCTGTTTGCGGACGCATTTGAGGATATCCGCCCCATTATCGAAAATCGGCAAGTGATTATCATCTCTGATGAGCAGGTAGCAGAATTGCATCTAGAAGCGGTAGAGACGGCCTTGAGCCCGCATGTGCGCATGCTGCATAGCGCACTTGTTCCGGCGGGCGAGGCCAGTAAATCTTTTACATACTATCAAAAGCTTATTAATGAAATTCTGGCTCTGAATATTGACCGCCGGACGTTAATTGTCGCGCTTGGTGGCGGGGTAGTCGGCGATCTGGCAGGATTTGTAGCGTCAAGCTTGCTAAGGGGTATCGATTTTATTCAAGTTCCAACCAGCCTGCTTGCACAAGTAGATAGCTCTGTTGGCGGCAAAACAGGCATTAACACATCCGCTGGCAAAAATCTGGTCGGTGCCTTTTATCAGCCCAAGCTAGTTCTTGCCGATATTGAGATGCTTTCCAGCCTGCCTTTGCGCGAGTTAAAAGCAGGGTATGCAGAAGTGGTAAAATATGGGCTGTTAGGGGATGCAGATTTCTTTGACTGGCTGGAGGTAAATGCTGGTGCGCTATTAGCAGGCGATCCGGGCAAGCTAGCAGAAGCTGTGCGAATCTCCTGTCAGGCAAAAGCTGATATTGTGGCGCGTGATGAAAAAGAACACGCTCAAAGAGCTTTGCTGAATCTAGGGCATACTTTTGCGCATGCACTAGAAGCTGAGGCAGGGTATGATGGCCGGTTATTACATGGTGAGGCAGTTGCGTGCGGATTGCGGCTTGCTTTTGGCTTTTCGCGGCATTTAGGGCTATGTTCTGGTCAGGACGAAATGCGGGTAGCAGCCCATTTAAGCGGGTTAGGCCTGCCAGCTGCACTTGCTGACCTGCCTGTTATTGCCAATATGTCAGATGACCAGATGATTACCCATATGCGCAAAGATAAAAAAGTAAGAGATGGGAAACTGACATTTATTTTGGTAAATTCTATTGGCAACGCATTCGTCGAACATGAAGTTGACGAGCATGCTTTGCGCGACTTTTTGGAGAGCTGTCGATAATGTGGCTATCACTAACGGGCCTGATCGCTGTTATCATTATATTGATTATCATATCTGCTTTCTTCTCAGGCGCGGAAACTGCCCTGACCGCAGCCTCAGAAGCGCGTATGCGCCAACTGGTAAAACGAAAAGGCAATCGCCAAGCTGAACGTGTAGAAGCGCTGCAAACCAAAAGAGAGCAGCTTATTAGCACCATTTTAATTGGCAATAATGCTGTAAATATTATGGCATCTGCGCTGGCAACATCAGCGGCCATTGCCCTGATAGGGGATGGCGGTGTGGCTATCGCAACGCTTGTGATGACTACCATTATTGTGCTGTTTGCCGAAGTGTTGCCAAAAAGCTATGCCCTAAACCATGCGGATAAGCTATCTTTGCGCATCGCCCTACCGGTTCAGATTGTAGTCTGGCTGCTAACACCGCTAACCTGGCTGTTAAATCTATTGGTGATAAAATTGATGCGCCCAGATAATTTGGCAGATAACTCGCGCGAGGAAGAATTGCGCGGCCTGATCGACCTGCATAACCAAGATACGGATGCAGAAGGGCGCGAAACCGGGGCGATGCTATCATCTGTTTTAGATTTAGGTGAAATTTCGGTTGAAGAAATTATGACCCACCGCGCGTCAGTAACCGCTATTAATGCTGATGATGACCCAGAAGATATTTTGCGGTTTGTATTGAAATCTCCGCATACCCGCCACCCTGTTTATGCAGGCAAGCCTGAAAATATTGTTGGCGTCTTGCATGTTAAGGCGCTCTTGCGGGCTATTGAAGAGAATAGCAGCCGTGATATTTCCGGCCTATCTATTACCGACATCGCTACCGAGCCTTATTTTGTGCCAGAAACCACCCAGCTTTTTGCCCAGCTTCAGGCCTTTCGCAAAAGACGGGAACATTTCGCGATTGTTATTGACGAATATGGCGATTTGCGCGGTATCGTTACGCTAGAAGATATTTTGGAAGAGATTGTTGGCGAGATTGATGATGAACATGATGAAGGCCTGCCAGAAGTAAAACCGCAAGCAGATGGCTCTTTCATTGTTGATGGCTCGGTGACCCTGCGCGATCTAAATCGTATCCTGTCTTTAGAACTGCCAGATGAAAAAGCTGCAACCCTCGCTGGGTTAATCATTTATGAAAGCCGCCATATTCCGGCTATTGGTCAGGAGTTTAGGTTTCATGGGTTACGTTTTCGGATACGTAACCGAGCTGGTAATCAGCTAACCTCTATCCGTTTATGGCTGTCTGAGCCTGTGTAAGAGGCGCCGCCCAAATCTAATAAGCCCGAATCTAACAAGCTCGAATCTAACAAACCCTGATTTAACAAAAAAGATTGATAAGCTAAGAATATTTGCCCCCCCTTGCTGTAATGGAGCTAAAAATGAGCCTGTCTGCCCCTGCTAAAAGAGAAGCACGCCATTTGCGCCGGATATCCTGCCGCGGCTTTGCCAGAGAAGATGGCCTGCTGGATATAGAAGGTGAGCTTATCGATACCAAAGATTATGATTTTCCCTCTGCTACACATGGCACGATTGAGGCTGGTCACCCTATCCATCATATGCAAGTGCGCATTACTATTGATTTTCAGATGAATGTGGTTGCAGCAGAGGCAGTAACTTTACATGGCCCATATCATATCTGCCCAAAGGGGGCTGAAAATATCAGTGGTTTGGTCGGGCTGACCATTGGGCCGGGCTGGAAGCGAAAGGTTCAAAACGCGATAGGCGGGCCAAAAGGCTGTACCCATATCACTGAATTAATGGGGCAGATGGCAACGACCGCTTTTCAGACACTGTATGGAGAAAAAGCACGCCAACGCCGCGCAACTGGCGCTGACCAGAACCAGCAAATTCGCACACCGCTTCCCTCGCTGACCAATAGTTGCATCGCTTACGCTGAAGATACAACAAATTGATTAATCGCGGCGAATAGTAATTTGCAAAGCATGGATGGGCCCAGCTAGCAACTCTGTCAGCGCTTGATTTACGGCGCGGTGCGCTGCGACGCGGCTAAGCTTAGTAAGGCTGCTTGATGCGATAGTCACTTCAAAATGGCTTTGTCCGCCCGGGCGTGCGCCTGCATGGCCGGCATGCTGCCAGCTTACATCTTCAACTTCCAAAAAATGTGGATTAAGGTTTTCTTGCAGGCGCATTTCTATCGCCTGTTTTACGCTATTTTCACCAGTTTCTGACATTTACATACCGCCATTCTCATTCTAATGGATAAGGATTAAGCTTCTACTACCAGATAAAATACAAAAAAATCACCGTAACAGAAACTTGTATTCACATCTCTGAACCCTATAGTCTAGGCCTATGAGAACAAAACGCCAAATGAAGGGGCCTCTGAAGCTCAAAGACGGCGACCAAGCGCTTGCCGGAGACGGCACCCGTTTATGCATGGCAGCAGGCTGTGGTGCAGATGCCCCGCACCCAGCACCGCGCAACCGTTCCGAATTACGAAGCTATATTTGGTTCTGCCTAGAGCATGTTCGTCATTATAATAGTAGCTGGAACTATTATGATGGCATTGAAGGGGATGCTCTGGAAGAAGAAATTAGACGCGCCACAACGTGGGAGCGCCCAAGTTGGAAATTTGGTACTGGCCCCTCTGCGGCAGCATCTACCTCCCAGCCTTTTGAGGATAAGTTTGGTTTTTTTGATGCTGAAACCAATAGCCCAGATCCAGCAATGATGGGATTAAGCACAGAAGAGAAACATGCTTGGGCCCTATTTGACCTATCACCGGACACCGAAATGTCGAAGGTAAAAAAACGCTATAATGAACTGGCGAAATCCCTGCATCCAGATCATAATAAAACTGACCCTAAGGCTGAGGAAAAACTAAAGGAAATCAATCTCGCCTATTCTGTTTTGCGTAAAAACGCTATGAAGGAAAAGATTTAAACACCACTAACCGATCGAAGCGAATAATATAGCTTCTTGATTGCCTTTCCTAGCTGTGGCTGATAAAGGCTATTTCTTAAAAAAATAATGATGTCTCCGGAGAATGATTAATGTCTGCTGAAACGACCCATGGACAAACAGCGCACCCGTTAAACGAGCCTGATATTGAGGTAAATGTGCGCGAGGTATTTGGCCTAGATATTGATATGAAAGTGCCTGCTTTTTCAACAAGTTCGCAATATGTGCCTGCTATCGACGCCGACTATCAGTTTGACCATGATACCACCATCGCTATTCTGGCTGGCTTCTCGCATAATCGGCGGGTAATGGTACAAGGCTATCATGGCACTGGAAAATCAACCCATATTGAACAAGTTGCTGCGCGCCTGAACTGGCCTTGCCTGCGTATCAATCTGGATAGTCATGTTAGCCGGATCGATTTGGTTGGCAAAGATGCTATTGTTTTAAAAGACGGCAAACAGGTGACCGAGTTTAAAGAAGGCATCTTGCCATGGGCATTGCAAAATCCGGTAGCGTTGGTATTTGATGAATATGATGCTGGCCGCGCAGATGTGATGTTTGTTATCCAGAGAGTTTTAGAAGTAGATGGCAAATTAACATTGCTAGATACTAGCCGGGTGATCACCCCGCACAAACATTTCCGCTTGTTTGCCACCGCAAATACCGTTGGCTTAGGGGATACTACAGGTCTGTATCACGGCACCCAGCAGATAAATCAGGGACAGATGGACAGATGGTCTATTGTTACTACCCTGAATTACCTGCCGCATGAAGATGAGGTGAATATCATCCTTGCCAAGCAAAAAGCTTATCAAAATGATGCTGGTAAAAAGCAGATTGACCAGATGGTGCGCATGGCTGATATGACACGTAAAGGGTTTATGGCAGGCGATCTATCCACACTGATGTCGCCGCGTACGGTGCTAACTTGGGCAGAAAATGCGCTAATCTTTGACGATATCACGCTGGCTTTCCGGCTGACGTTCCTTAATAAGTGCGATGAAATAGAACGGCCAACTATTGCTGAATATTATCAGCGTGTATTCGGCATTGACCTGCCAGAGGCGCCTTCTGCCGCGCAAAAAGCATCCTAAAAGACGCACCAGAAAACGCACTAGAAAAACGCCTCCCTCTAGCAAAGCAGAAAGTATCTGAAGTGAGCAAACCAGACGACCAGTCCGATTTTCTAAAAGCTAATGCAGCAGCCATGCGGGCGCTAGCTGGCGGGGTGGAACGTCAAGTGCGCTATGCTGGCCAAGATACCCACATTGGCAAGACCGAAATCAGACTGCCTGCCTTGCCGCGTGAGCGTAGCCGCAGCGCCCGCAGTGATAGCCGCGGGGCAGCTGATTCAGCTGGATTATGGCTTGCCCATCATAATGAGAAAACACATCGCAAACTCTGTCCAAGTGCGCCTGCAGCAAAAGCTATTTTTGAAGCGGCTGAGCAAGCACGCGTAGAGGCAGTTGGTGCCAACCAGATGGCTGGTGTGCGCAATAACTTGTCGGCCAAATTGGACACACGCTATAACAATATGCCTATTGGCGCGCCCGAATCAGGTGATGACAGCGCCGTGGTCGAGGCGGTTCGGTTAGTCGTACGCGAAGCCCTAACAGGGGACACCCCGCCTGCATCCACCGCAATGGTGATGGATTTATGGCGGCCTTGGATACAATCACGAGCAGGCGACCTTTTAGAAGAAATGCGCTCGGCTGAAACAGACCAGCAACAATTTGCCGACCTGTCTAAAAGGCTGATCACCGTATTGCAATCTGAACTAGGCGACACCGCAGAAAATAACGAAGATGGCGATGATGCCGATGATGATGGCAATCAGGATAATAATGATGATGGCCAATCAGATGAGGCTCAGTCCGCGACCGGTGAAGATGACAGCACAGATGATGATGGCCAGTCTCTAGAACAAGACGGGGATGCTGCTGGCATGGCATCTGAAGAAGCTGCCGATATGGAATCGGACGCGGATATGGATGGCATGACAGATGGTGAAAGTCCCGGCGGTGAGGCCGGCGAATCGCCCTATAAATTCCAGCAAAATGAAAACCCTTATAAAATTTTCACGACCGAATTTGATGAGGTTGTTGAAGCAGCAGATTTATGTGACCCAGCCGAGCTTGAGCGCTTGCGCGGTATGTTAGACAGGCACCTTGAAAATCTGAACCAGATGATCGGTAAGCTCGCTAACCGCCTGCAACGAAAATTGATGGCCTTCCAAAACCGCACTTGGGAGTTTGATTTAGAAGAAGGCATGCTGGATGCCGGCAAATTACACCGGGTGGTAACCCAGCCCTATAGCGCACTTTCCTATAAACAAGAACAAGACACAAAATTCAAAGATACGATTGTCACGCTGCTTTTAGATAATTCTGGTTCCATGCGTGGGCGGCCTATCACCATTGCTGCGGTTACCGCCGATATTCTAGCTAGAACGCTTGAGCGGTGTGGAGTGAAGGTGGAAATCTTAGGCTTTACTACCAAAGCATGGAAAGGCGGGTTATCGCGGGAAGCTTGGCAGTCTGCTGGAAAGCCGGCTATGCCTGGCCGGCTAAATGATTTACGCCATGTTATTTATAAATCTGCTGACCAGCCTATGCGCCGCGCACGCAAATCGCTCGGATTGATGCTACGTGAAGGTATTTTGAAAGAAAATATCGATGGTGAAGCGCTTATCTGGGCGCATGATAGGCTCATTGGCCGCCATGAAGACAGAAAAATTATGATGGTGATATCTGATGGCGCCCCTGTAGATGATTCGACCCTATCCTCAAATAGCGGCAATTACCTTGAAAAGCATCTGCGTCATGTCATCACCATGATCGAGACCCGCTCGCCAGTGCAGTTACTCGCCATTGGCATCGGCCATGATGTGACCCGTTATTATAAACGCGCAGTAACCATTACAGATGTAGACCAGCTTGGCGGCACGGTAATGGCTGAGCTTGCAGATCTGTTTGATGAGGATAAGAAGAAAACAACTATGGCGCGCTTTAAACGCTAGGCTTCTTGCTCTTTCATTTAAATTCAGAACATAAAAAACCCCGCTTAAAATAGCGGGGGATTTTTATCAATAGCTTCAGCCAGATTTAAGCAGATTGTGCGGCCAATATTTCACGCTTTAGAGCGCGCGCATCATCAGCAAGCTCTGCATTGCGTGCCTGCAATAAAAAGGCATCCAGACCGCCATGCTTTTCGACAGTCCGAATAGCACTTGTTGAAATGCGCAAGCTAACATTGCGACCCAAGATTTCTGAGCTCATGCTCGTACGCTGCAAGTTTGGCAGGAATTTACGGCGGGTGCGGTTGTTTGCATGGCTAACATTATTGCCTGACATCACACCTTTACCAGTAATTTGACAACGCTTTGACATTGTATCCCTCGTGGCGACCATGCCGCCGATTGTGCAAATTTTTAAAATATCAGTCGGGTTTATACTGCCTAAAGGCTAACAGGTCAAGCAATTGAATCATCTAACATCATAAAATAGCCCGCAAAGCTGGCAAATTATAGAGCTTAGCTTTACTTCTTATCTCCCTGCCTTTTAGAAAAAATTAATCTCAACTCTATTTACTTAAATTTAACTTCTTCTTGTTAATATAAGGTTATGAACTTACAAGCAGACACCCTCATCAAGCGAAATGTTAAACTTCCTGATAGGCGCACATCCGTGCAGCTTGAAGCCTATGTTTGGCAGTCCATTGACGCTATTTTATCTTTAGAAACAATTAAGTTTTCCTTGCTATGCGCAGAGCTGGATCAACGCAAGGGAGAGCTAAAATTAGCTAGCTCCATCCGTCTTTTTGCCCTGATTTACTATCGCACGCTCAGCAATCATTTCCATGATGAAACAGGCGAGGGCAACATGCTGCACAGCCCAAAATTGGATAATTTTAATTGTTTCCTGACTTCTTTGCAGCAATTCTCGCAATATGCGCAGCATGCAAAAGCGCCTTCTCTGGGGAGGCAAACACCCCTTTTATCTCAGATACAGCGCTTGCCCCGTCTGCTATCACCAGCGCCTTAAGTTGGCGCAAAATTTCGGCTACAACATAAGGCCCGTTTAAGGCTAGCGCGGTATAAAGCTGCAGTAAATCTGCCCCTGCCAGAATACGGGCATAGGCATGTTCAGCAGTACTGATACCGCCAGCCCCTATCAGCACCAAATCAGGCGCACCGCTGCGCTTCAAATGACCTGCTGCATCGCTAAGCACTTCTAGGGCACGCCGTGCTAGAGGTTGTCCAGAAAGCCCGCCTGCCTCATCGCGATAAATGCTATTCAGGCTGTCTGGGCGCGTAATTGTTGTATTGGTGAGAATAAATCCAGCTACCCCTGCCTGGGCGCTAGCATCCATAGCTGCAAACAGATCATCTGTTTCCATATCGGGTGCCAGTTTCACAAACACAGCTGGGCGGGCATCTGCATGCGCTATCGCCTCATCACGCCCCTTAATTGCGGCCTCTAGCACGGCCTTGATATGGGCTTCATGTTGCAAGTCGCGCAAACCTGGCGTGTTGGGCGAGGATATATTAACAGTCAGATAATCAGCTTCAGCACTCAGGTAATGGGCAGCTTTATAGTAATCTGCCACCCTATCCTTTGCCTCTTTATTAGCGCCTATATTCACCCCGATGATACCGCGGCGATGCTCAATTTTTCGTAAATTATTTCGGGCAACCCGCATGCCCTTGGAATTAAATCCATATCGGTTGATGACCGCGCCATCTTCAGGTAATCGGAACAAACGCGGCTTGGGATTGCCAGCTTGCGGCAGCGGGGTAATGGTACCCACCTCAGTAAAGCCAAACCCTAGCCGAATAGCTCCTTGGCTTGCGACTGCATTTTTATCAAAGCCAGCAGCTAGGCCTAGCGGGTTATCAAAAGCAAGCCCTGCTGCCTGAACCGGTAGCAAAATCTGGTCTGCGATTGGTGCAAATCCATGGGAAAGGGCAAATACAGCTGTATCATGCGCCATCTCAGCAGGGAGTTTTTGCGTCCATTTAGCCGCTAATTGCCACATGATATCCTTCTTTATTGCTTAATTATCTGCCAATTCATCAGCCAAAACCGCATCACATAACGCGATAGATTTAGACAGGCCATAAAGCCTGAAAAAGCTACCCATACGTGGACCTTGTTCCTGACCAAGCATGGTTTCATACAAGCATTTAAACCAGTCCCGTAAATTCTCATACCGCTCTTTACCTGTGGCATAAACAACACTCTGAACATCACTTGCATCTGCATCTTCTGGCAAGCCAGCCAGCGCAGCACGCAAAGCAGTGATAGCGGTTTTTTCTTCTGCAGAAGCGGCGCGATATTGTTTATCTGGACGCACCCGGTCCTGATAAAAGCGCACGGCATAACCCGCTAGCCGGTCTAGATGAGGATGGCTTGCTTTGGTAGTATCTGGCGCATAGCTTTGAATATATCCCCATAGCTCTTCTGCGGTTTCTGCTGAACAAACAGCGGCTAGGTTGAGCAATAAGGAAAAGCTGACAGGCATATCTGTGCCTAACATCCCATCTCTGGCATCTTTTTCTTGCTGATTGATGTGCCATGCCGGATTTTCCAGCCCTTCTTCCGGGCTTTGTTCGGACAATTTGCTGAGATGGGTAAAATACTCGTCTACTGCTTTCGGAATTACATCAAAATAGAACCGTTTTGCGCGCTTTGGCTGGCCATACATAAACAAGGCCAGCGATTCAGGACTACCATAAGCTAGCCAGTCTTCTACCGATAAGCCATTACCTTTGGATTTTGATATCTTCTCACCATTTTGATCTAAAAATAGCTCATAGGAAAAACCAGCAGGCGGAGTGCCCTTCAAAACGCGTACAATTTTAGAAGATAGCGTAACAGAATCTATCAAATCCTTGCCACTCATCTCATAGTCAACACCTAGCGCATACCAGCGCATGGCCCAATCTGCCTTCCATTGCAGTTTGCACCCACCGCCTGTGACCGGCACGCTTATCTCGGCATCATTGCGCGGGTCAATATAGGTAATCATGCCGTTTTGTGTATCTGTCTTGATAACTTTGGCTTGCAACACCTCACCGGTATCTGGGCATATTGGCAGGAACGGGCTGTAGGTAGCTTGTCGCTCTGCACCCAAAGTTGGCAGAATAACATCTGTGACTGCCTGATAATTATTCAATAGATGCAGCAAGGCTGGATCAAACGCGCCAGATTTATACATATCTGTTGCGCTGATAAATTCATATTCAAAGCCGAAACTATCCAAAAAGCTTTGTAGGCGGGCATTATTATGCGCCCCAAAACTATCATGGGTGCCAAACGGGTCTGGTACATCTGTTAGCGGCTTTTGTAAATGCGGCTCTAGCAATTCTTGATTTGGAACGTTATCGGGGATTTTCCGCAAACCATCCATATCGTCCGAGAAACAGATAAGGCGCGTTGGCCGGCCCGTCAGCACCTCAAAAGCGCGGCGTATCATAGAGGTGCGCACAACCTCTGCAAAGGTTCCAATATGCGGCAGGCCAGAAGGGCCATATCCTGTTTCAAACAGCACAGGACGGCTAGTGTCATCTTCCGGCATTTTTGCCAAACGTGTCTGTAACGCACGGGCTTCGGCAAAGGGCCATGCCTTAGCACCTTCAGCGGCGGCAGGTGAAATAGCGGAATTATTTGCGGTCATTTTACGCTCTGTTCCTTAAATCTTCTGGCCCCCAAAACCACCTCATAAAAAGACAGACAAGCTGGGCAAACCAAAGGCAAATGTTGTTTCAAGGTGATAAGATGCTGGCGAGGATGGGTCAAGTCTTTGCTGACCTTACTCTTAGGGCGCTTATCGAGGCACAAACACACCTATGATAGCTACTAGGCAATAAAGGGCGCACTAGTCTATAGTGGGCGGCATGACTGTTCCGCCTGATTTTTCAAAAAGTAGTTTTTTATGGCCAGATAATTCTGGTGTTGTCTGCGTCAGCGCCGAGGGCGAAATTATCCGTCCCATGCCAGCTGAAATTGATAGCTTAATCGCTTCTGGTATGCTGGTGGTTTGCCATAAAAAATGGACTGAAACCCGTTTGGGGCAAAGCCTTGATAAGGCGCTAGATGTGCTGGAACTTTTCGCCTTTATCCGCCCTGCTCAAGTTATCTCACCTACCCCTGCTGGGCTTGCTAGCCGGCTAGGGTTTGCCCAGCCCAGCAGCGCTGAAGATAAGGTGTTGGCGATTGCAAGGGCCGCTACCCAGCTTCTGGATGAATTGGCCGAGATACCAGAAGAGACACGAGCCAAACTTGCCGCAATTGCCGAAATGATGCGGCGGGGAGGCTGGCGTTGGTCAGCGCCCATTTTGCTGCAACTTGGCGTTCATTCGGCTAAGGACGGGCCGCCTGATGGTCGTAATGCTGCCATCTGGAGCGATATTCCTGAAATTTCAGATAGTGGGTATCGTGCATCGCCAGGCATTCAGCCAGTGATGCCAGATGCGGCCAGAACGCGCTTATCTGAAATGCTAGGCAACCATTCCGAGGTGCGCAGCAGTCAATCTGATTATGCTGCTGCTGCCGCTTCTATCTTTGCCAGCCCTGATAGTGGACCTACCCCATTTTTGCTGCTTGCAGAAGCTGGGACGGGCACAGGTAAAACGCTTGGCTATCTGGCCCCTGCAAGTTTATGGGCAGAACGCAATGATGCGGCTGTATGGATTTCCACCTACACCCGTACGCTGCAACATCAAATTGCTGATGAGCTTAGTCGGCTCTATCCAGACCGCAAGCAGGCTGAAAAAAAAGTAGTGGTCCGAAAGGGGCGCGAGAATTATCTATGCCTGCTTAATCTGGAAGATGCGCTTGGCCGGATGCCTGGCGCACCAGCAGATGCCACTGGGCTTGGACTGATGGCCAGATGGGCAAGTGCCACTACGGATGGGGATCTAACCGGAAACAGCTTTCCGTCGTGGCTGGTTGACCTTATCGGCACACGCCTGACGCGCGGACTGGCAGACAGGCGGGGGGAATGTATTCATTCTGCCTGTACCCATTATCATAAATGCTTTGTTGAAAAATCTATCCGCACCTCTCGCCATGCAGATATCGTGATAGCTAATCATGCGCTGGTAATGATTAATGCCGCTATGGGGGCAACATCGGGACAGGCCAGTGACAATAACCGGCCCTCCCGATATATTTTTGATGAAGGCCATCATATTTTTGACGCAGCCGATAGCGCCTTTAGCGCTGGCCTAACCGCCTATGAAACAGCGGAAATGCGATTATGGCTACGTGGCAGTGAGGATGGCCGGCGTGGGCGCGCAAGAGGATTGCAAAAGCGCCTTGGCGAGCTGGTAGCAGATAGCGAAGAAGCCTTAGCCGCTCTTGATGCAGCTACTGAGATGGCACGCCTGCTGCCTGGCACAGGGTGGAAAAAACGAATTTCTGAAAATGCGCCAGCCAATGCAGCAGAGCAATTTTTCTGTTCTGTACGAAATGCCGTTTACCAGCGTGCTAGTGACCCGCATAGCCTTTACAATCTGCAAGTAGAGCTATATCCCGCCACGCAGGATATGCAAGAAAATGCACAAAAGCTGAAAAATGTGCTTATCGATCTTAGTGCGCCCCTGACTAAGCTGGCAAAACACCTGCAAGATATTCTAGATGAGAAAACGGATACGCTGGATAGCCAGACGCGCAACCGTTTAGAAGGGGCGCATCGGGGGCTAATGCGCCGAGCGACTGGTCCACTGGCCGCTTGGCAAATGATGTTAAATGATTTGCAACATGAAAGCCGCGATGGCTTTATCGACTGGATTGAAGTGACCAGAAGTGATGTGGGAGATGTTGATGTTGGCCAGCATCGACATTGGCTAGATCCAATGATCCCCTTCAGCGAAACAGTGTTAGCGCCTGCCCATGGGGTGGCTGTAACCTCAGCGACTTTGCGCGATAATCAATTAGAAGAAGCACACAGCGAGGAAGAAGAATGGCATTCTGCACGGCTTATCTCAGGGGCTGCGCATCTGCCACACCCTGCGCTTGTCTCAGCGCATAAATCGCCCTTTGATTATCAAAACCAAGCTCGGGTTTTTGTTGTTAATGATATCGGCCGTGAGCGCTATCAAGCTGTTGCCAATGCAATGGCAGAACTAATGAAGGCTGCAGGAGGCGGCGCGCTAGGGCTATTTACCTCTATCGCAAGGCTGAAAAGCACCTATCCTGAATTAGAGGCAAAGCTGCGTTTAGCGGGGATTCCACTACATGCCCAACATATGGATAGGATGAGCCTACAGACCCTGTTGCAGCTGTTCAGAGAGGATAGCCATTCCTGTCTGGTGGGCACAGATGCGGTAAGGGACGGGGTAGATGTACCAGGGGAGGCGTTGCGGATGATTATCTATGACCGGGTGCCATGGCCACGCCCTGATATGCTGTTCAAGGCACGAGCAAAATGGCAAGGACGCGATGCCTGGACAGACAGAATGACGCGGATGCGCCTGCGTCAAGCCTTTGGCCGGCTGATTCGCCGCGCTGATGATAAGGGGGTTTTTGTGATGCTAGATAGCCGCCTTCCAACAAGGCTAACCTCCGCCTTTCCAAGCGATGTAGAAATTGTCCGAACCGGCCTTGTCGACGCCATCACCCAAAGCCGCAATTTCCTAAAAAGTGAGAGATAATTAAGATCCCCCAGCCAGTTAAGCACTAGCCAGTTAAGAACTAGCTATAGAAAAAACAGACACCTATCTTAACTTTGATTTCAAAAATTGATTGATAAAAAAGGCGGCCTTGTTTGAAAAGGCCGCCTGATTTTATGTATCGTTGGATAGAGGGGGAATTAGAATCCGCCCATACCACCCATGCCGCCCATGCCGCCCATATCAGAGGCTGCTGGGGCTGCTGATCTTGGCTCATCTTTTTCTGATACCATTGCTTCGGTGGTAATCAGCAAGCCAGCTACAGAAGCCGCATTTTGCAGCGCAGAACGCACAACCTTCGTCGGGTCGATAACGCCGGCCTTGATAAGGTCTGTGAACTCATTTGTCTGAGCGTTATAGCCAATCTTGGCATCTGTGCTTTCCATCAGCTTGCCAACTACGACAGCGCCTTCTGCACCAGCATTTGATGCAATCTGACGTGCAGGTGCCTGTAGTGCCTGACGGATGATATTCACGCCAACGCTCTGATCATTATTTTCAGATTCTAGCTTATCTAGGCTGGCAATCGACTTAACCAGAGCAGAGCCACCACCAGGAACAATACCTTCCTGAACCGCAGCGCGAGTAGCATGCATTGCATCATCCACACGGTCTTTACGCTCTTTAACTTCGACTTCAGTTGCACCGCCCACACGGATAACCGCAACACCGCCAGCAAGCTTTGCTAGACGCTCATGCAGCTTTTCCTTGTCATAGTCTGAGCTTGTTTCCTCAGCTTGTGCACGAATTTGGTTGCACCGTGCTTCGATATCATCCTTGCTACCAGCACCATCAACGATAGTGGTATCTTCTTTGGTGATTTCCACACGCTTGGCTGTACCCAGCATTTCCAAAGTCACTGTATCCAGCTTGATACCAATTTCTTCAGAAATAACGGTGCCGTTTGTTAGGATAGCGATATCTTCAAGCATCGCTTTGCGGCGATCACCAAAACCAGGTGCCTTCACAGCAGCAACTTTCAGACCACCACGCAGACGGTTAACCACCAATGTTGCCAAAGCTTCGCCTTCAATATCTTCAGCGATTATCAGCAATGGGCGGCCAGACTGTACGACTTTTTCCAAAATCGGCAGCATGTCCTGAAGGTTTGACAACTTCTTTTCATGCAACAGGATATATGGGTCTTCTAGGGTTGCCCGCATTTTTTCTGCGTCGGTAACAAAATAAGGAGACAGATAACCGCGATCAAACTGCATGCCTTCAACAACATCTAATTCGGTTTCTAGGCTCTTTGCTTCTTCAACAGTGATAACACCTTCATTGCCAACTTTTTCCATCGCTTCTGCGATCATCTTGCCAATATCGCTTTCGCCATTAGCAGAGATAGTGCCGACCTGTGCCACTTCATCAGAAGTTGTAATTTTCTGTGACTGAGCTTCCAGTGATTTGACAACGGCTTCAACAGCACGGTCAATTCCGCGCTTCAGATCCATTGGGTTCATGCCAGCAGCCACAGCCTTTGCACCTTCTTGTGCAATAGCTTGTGCCAAAACGGTCGCTGTAGTGGTACCGTCGCCAGCTGTGTCATTTGCTTTTGATGCAACTTCACGAACCATCTGTGCGCCCATATTTTGGAACTTGTCAGATAGCTCAATGTCTTTTGCAACTGTCACACCATCTTTGGTGATTCTTGGTGCGCCAAACGCTTTATCTAGAACTACGTTGCGGCCTTTCGGACCCAGTGTCACCTTCACAGCGTTGGCTAGGGTATCCACCCCTTCCATCATGCGTGCTCTGGCATCTGAGCCAAATTTTACATCTTTAGCAGCCATTTTATTTTCCTTCGTTTCGGTAAATTTTATCTATTTTTAACAGCGTAATTAGCCAATAATGCCCATGATGTCTGATTCTTTCATAATCAGATAATCTGTGCCATCCAGCTTAATTTCTGTTCCTGACCATTTGCCAAACAAAATGGTATCGCCTTCTTTTACATCCAGCGGTGTCAGTTTGCCCTGCTCATCACGTGCGCCTGAGCCAACAGAAATTACCTTGCCCTGCATAGGCTTTTCCTTGGCAGTATCAGGGATAATAATCCCGCCTGCGGTTTTCTCTTCTGATTCTTCGCGCTGTACTAGAACGCGATCATGAAGCGGCCGAAATTTCATGCCATAGCCTCCAAAAAGTAAGTTTGATAAAGTTTCGTTCCTCGTCTCTGGCACTCAAATTAACGGAGTGCCAAACACCTTGCGCATTAGGTGGGATGTTTCGTCGTTCCTGTCAAGGTATCTGCTGTAAAAAATGAAAAAATATCTGCCTATCCAACCAAACAGCGTAAATATATAGACGGGCTGATGCGGCAAATTAACGCCTTTACGCTATTTTTCCTTTTCTTTTTCAGGCCAACCTTTATCTGAATGAAGGCAATAGTTACTTATTAAGAGACAGAACACTCGTTTTAAATAGATTGCTTGTTATTATGACCCCTAACCCATCATCACTGCCTCTAAGTTCTGACCACACTGCCATCATACGCTGGCTGGCTTTTATGGCCATTATGGTTGCGCTCATGGTCGTAATTGGCGGTGTGACACGGCTAACAGGCAGTGGGCTGTCAATGGTGGAATGGCGGCCAATAATGGGCACCTTGCCGCCTCTTAGTGGGGATGAATGGCAACGGGTTTTTACCCTCTATCAAGCCTCTCCTGAATTTCAGGAAATCAATTCTGATATGGATATGGCCGGGTTTAAATGGATTTTCTTCTGGGAGTATTTCCACCGGCTTTGGGGGCGACTGCTGGGGTTTTGTTTTTTCATCCCTCTGGTTTATTTCTGGCTGCGCGGGCGCATCCCGGCCGGCTATAAGCTTCCTTTGGTCGGGCTATTATTTCTGGGCGGCTTTCAAGGTGTGGTTGGCTGGTGGATGGTCACCTCTGGGCTGGTGGATGACCCAACTGTCTCGCAATATCGCCTTGCCAGTCATTTAAGTGTGGCGCTGATTATTTTTTCTGGCCTTATCTGGACAGCAGCTAATTTAGCTTATGGACACACCCGCTGGCCAAAAGGACATAATCTAGCAACCTTATTGCTTGTAGCGATAACCATTTTAGCCGGCGCTTTTGTAGCTGGCATGGATGCTGGACTTTTATATAATGAATACCCACTGATGGGGGACGGGCTTGTTCCGTATGAGTATGGTGAAGAAGGGGTATGGGATGCCTTTGAAAATCCAGCCTCTGCACAATTTCATCATCGCTGGTTAGCGGTGCTTGCGGTTATCGCTGTTATCGGTGTGGTCGCCAAATTATATCGTCAAGGTCACCGCCATTTAGCGATGATGCTTGGCGCGATAATCTTTTTGCAGTTCGCCCTAGGGCTAATTACCCTGTTGCTAGGCGTGCCCGTTTGGGCAGGAGCAATGCACCAAACAGGGGCTGTTGCCCTTCTGGCAGCAACATTACTAAGCGTGCACAGACTAAGCCGCTAGATACTTACTAGGGGCTTTGAATTTCCTAGGGGCTTTGAATTTCACCTGTTTTAGGATTTGGGTAATTGCTTGCGGATATGCAATTCGCGAAGAGCCGCTTCATCCACCTCAGATGGCGCATTCATCATCAAATCTTCAGCCTTGCCGTTCATCGGGAACAAGATAACTTCACGAATATTAGGCTCATCAGCTATCAGCATCACCATCCGGTCAATACCGGGCGCTATGCCGCCATGTGGCGGTGCCCCAAACTTAAAGGCGCTGATCATGCCGGCAAATTGTTCATCCACCACATTAGCGTCATATCCAGCGATTTCAAAGGCACGGTACATAACCTCTGGCAAATGGTTTCTAATCGCCCCGCTAGAAAGCTCGACCCCATTACAGACCAAATCATACTGCCATGCCTTGATGGTGAGCGGGTCTTGATTATTTAATGCGTCCATACCGCCTTGCGGCATTGAAAACGGGTTATGCGAAAACTCAATCTTACCTGTCTTTTCATCCAACTCATACATTGGAAAATCAACAATCCAACAGAATTTGAACAGGTTTTCATCTATAAGCCCCTGCTCTGTTCCGATTCGCACCCGTGCTTTGCCAGCAAGATTTGCTGCCTCAGACGCAGGCGCGCAGGCAAAAAATACGGCATCACCATCACCCACACCAAGGCGCTGTTTTACTTCGTCAGATTTATCTGCACCCAGCGCTTTAGCTACGGGCCCCCTAGCTTCACCCTCACCATAGATAATATAGCCCATACCCGGCGCGCCTTCACCTTGCGCCCAGCTATTCATACGGTCAGCGATAGCACGGCTTCCACATTTTGGCCCGGGCACAGCGCGCACTACTGCCCCTTTTTCAATGTTTTTCGCGAAAATAGAAAAGTCAGAGCCACGGAAAATATCTGTAACATCACAAATTTCCAGCGGAATGCGCAGATCAGGCTTATCACTGCCATATTTTAACATCGCCTCATCAAACGGGATATGCACGAAATCTGGGTCAACCTCTTTGTCGGCGAACTCTTCAAAAACGCCTTTTACCACTGGTTCCACAGCAGCAAACACATCTGCCTGTTCAACAAAGCTCATTTCCAGATCAAGCTGATAGAACTCGCCAGGGCTGCGGTCAGCACGGCTATCTTCATCACGGAAACAAGGAGCAATTTGAAAATATTTATCAAAGCCAGAGACCATGATCAGTTGCTTAAACTGCTGCGGCGCTTGAGGCAGGGCATAAAATTTACCTGGATGTAGCCTAGCTGGCACAAGGAAATCACGCGCACCTTCAGGCGAAGAAGCTGTAAGAATAGGCGTCTGAAACTCGGTAAAGCCAAGCCCAACCATGCGCTGGCGAATAGATTGGATTATCTTTGCACGCAACAGGATATTCGCATGTGGACGCTGGCGACGCAGGTCCAGATAACGATAGCGCAAACGCACCTCCTCGCCTGAATCCTCGTCTGAATTCACCTGCAAGGGCAGCGTATCTGCCGCAGATTGCAGCTCCAGCTCTGCGATTTGCACCTCAATCTCACCAGTGGATAGCGCTTTATTAACGGTCTCTTCGCTTCTGGCACGTACCGCCCCTGTTATGGTAATAACAGATTCATTGCGCAATTGTTCGGCCGCGCTGAAAGCTTTATCGGTACTGTCCACCACACATTGCGTTAACCCATAATGATCACGCAAATCGATGAAAACCACCCCGCCATGATCGCGTTTGCGATGCACCCAGCCAGAGAGTTTTACTTCTTTTCCGATATCCGCATGGCTCAACGCGCCACAATCATGGGTTCGATAAACATGCATCAGGTGAACTCCTTAAAAACATAAGCTAGCCAGCGTATAACAGGCGGCAGTATGCACCAAAATCATGAAACTTCAAGTCTGGATAATTTTATGTAAAAATCACCGCGTTTTAGCTGTGCGACGGCGGCGGCGCACACGCCCCTCACTAGCATCAGAAGACCGGGCATCAGAAGACCGGGCATCCGCTAAGTCTCGCCAAGCGATACCAAGCCGATTTGCAATATCTTCAGCAGGTGGCGGACTGCCTTTTGGTGTTGTATCCAAGGCGGTGCGCATTGCTTGCAGATGCTCAGAGCTAGTACCACAACACCCGCCAATAATATGCGCGCCCAAGTCACGTGCAATTAGCGCATATTCAGCCATTAGCTCAGGCGTGCCGTGATAGTGTATTTCACCATCTATATAAGCTGGAATACCGCAATTGCCTTTAGCGATCACAAAAGAGCTTTGATTTAGCGCATCAAAATGGGAAATGGAATCAATTAATTCAGCAGGCCCGATACCGCAATTAGCGCCAAACCCCTGCAACCCAATCTCAGCAGCAAAATCTTTATAATCTGTTGGCTTAATCCCCATCATGGAGCGTCCAGCAGTATCAAAAGTCATCGTGGCCATAACCGGCAGTCCAGTCTTTTGTGCAGCAATCGTGGCCGCGCGTACTTCTTCAAGTGCCGACATGGTTTCAATCCAAATAATGTCTACACCGCCTTGTGCCAGCGCTTCTGCCTGTTCTGTAAAGGCCGCTTCTGCGGCTTCTGGTGTTAGCATGCCCAGCGGTGAAAACAGCTCCCCTATAGGGCCTATAGATCCAGCCACCAGCACTGGACGGTCAGCTTTATCTGCGACCTGCCTTGCAAGGCGGGCAGCAGCCAGATTGAGCTCATGAACCCGCGTTTCACTTGCATGTAATTTCAGCCTAAATGAAGTGCCACCAAAAGAATTGGTTAAGATCACATCACTGCCAGCATCAACAAATTCTTGATAAAGGGCGGTAATCGTATCGGCGCGTTCAACATTCCACAATTCAGGTGGATAGCCCGTCTCAAGACCTGCTTTAAAGAGGTTTGTGCCGGTTGCGCCATCTGCCAGCATAACTTCGCGCGCAGCAGCTAATTCTTCTAAGGTTGTTTTCATTACTTTTTCTTTTTTCAGCCTTTCTAGCGATTCAGCCACCGACCTTGCGAAAAATCCGCAATTTAGCGCACTACCCTAGTTGGTGCTTTGTTTGCCATTTTGCCCAATATTTGACCCAGTATTTGTTCCAGTATTTGTTCTGGCATTTGATCTGGCATTTGATCTGGCAGAGATGCCCGTCTGCTCGGCACGACGCTGTTTCAATTCCCCAAGCAGCTGGTGCTGTGCCTCCCCATTCATGGTCGGCCATTGGGCAATTTCTTTGCGCGTGCGGTAACAGCCTATACAGACCTCTTTTACCGGATCCATTTGGCAAATGCTGATGCAAGGAGAAGGTATTTTTTCCATTATTCAGCACCTATCAAATTTAAAAAAGTACCTAAACGAGTTTAAAAAACACCTAAATTTAGGATATTTTCAGGTTAAAGCCCGCCCTTAAGCGGCCGCGCTATCCCCGCCATCTTCTGCTGATTCAGAAACTGCCGCAAGACAATTAGCAACAAATTTTCGGGCTGCTTCTCCCATAGGAAAATCATCTGCAATCCATAGCAAATTCCCATGATTTTCTGAACCGCCTGCTGATTTCAGGCCTTCTGCGTCAATATTGTTATCAATTTCGGCTATTAAATCCAGCGCATTGCCTTGTACCATAACCGGCATCTTTTCACGCATAAATGCGCGGATAATACGAGAAGCATGCAACTCTTCAGAAAGCACGGATACATGCTGATCCCCAGATGGAATAACCAGACCATCATAATCAACCGCAAGCGTTTCTGATAGCTGGGCATCTACTGGATAGGACATGCCAGCTTGGTCGCCGTTACGGCCATGCACCAGTCCAGGACCAGGTGCGATTACTTTCAAACGCGCGTTAATCGCCAGCAGCATTTTCTGAACCTCAACAAAACGGGCTTCATCAAAACCATTGGCAACCATGATTGCAATTTTCTTATCTGAAAGTGTAGTAGTGGTCATTTGGGACTGGCTCCTATTTCATACCTAATCTCTGTTAACTGCTGTCCCCGTAAAAATGCGAAGATGCAGCGTCATATGCCGCCCTCATCGTTAAAGACACGAACCCAACGTCATAATGCGGTTACGCATAAATCAGCTCAGGCGCGTGATAGAGTAAGGGTTAAAGTGAAGCGTTTGTTGTCACGATAAAATAACTGGCAAAAATCTTTTGTGCCGCGTGATACCGCTTATTGGTGTGAATTTCAAGTATCTTATCGCTCTTGTGCTACTGCATGAGGAGAATTGCTCAAATTTTTAACAAGGTGAAAGCAGGTTGGCCTTTCTGGTCAATCCTTTGCACAGGCTAGCTATTCGTCTAGGTGATAGCTAGCAAGCCGCGCAAGTTGGTAGGATTTTCAAGAATAAAGCTAGGATATGATTATCCCTCAAGAAGGAATGTTTTTGTGCGCCCTTATGTTTGGCTAACCATTTATGGAATAACAGGATTGTTTCTTTTTGGGTGTGTAGGTAGCGGAACCTCACAAGTTCCCAGCGTGAATTTTGATTTACAAGAGGCTGATCGCAAAACTGAACAGCTCTTCTCTGGTTTTGAGACCAATGGTAGCAAGCTTTACACCGGCTTTGCGATAGACACAGATAACCCTGTTATTACCAGCTATTCAGGCCAGACAGCTTTACGCAATTTTCTAGCTAAACAACCGGCCCTTACTGAATTTAATCAGCTGGCTGGCCAAAAAGATTATGTAAGTGGGGCATGGATTAAAGGCGGGGAGGCCGCAACTACTCTGTTGAATAAAAATATAGATGAAGTGGCTACGGGTAAATATTTTCTCTGGGGTCATCCTAGCGGAAACTTACCCACAAGCACGGCCTTTGGCTATGAAATGCAAGCCAATTGGCGATGTACGGGATGTCAGAACACGACCGGCAGCGGAACTGGCAAGCTGGTACTTGATATTGCCAAAAGCCAAGCGCAATTCAGCCTAAACAGCCCAGATTTCAGCCTTTCCACATCCCTAATGTTCACCCAAAAAAACCAGCTTCAGTTCCAAAAAGGCAGTAATGCAGAAATTAGCATTGATGGGCGCCAGTTAGAGATAGAGGCGCTGGCTGTTCGTGGCGGGATTTTTGGCCCTAAAGGTGAAAATGCTGGCTTGGTATTCGGCGTTCAAGATGCAAAAACGCATCTTACTGGCCTTGCCGTAGGCCAACATCCCTAAAATCAAACAAAAATTTAAATAAGGCTATATTTGGGAAAATGGAGCGGGCGACGGGGTTCGAACCCGCGACCTCAAGCTTGGGAAGCTTGCGCTCTACCAACTGAGCTACACCCGCAAAAAACGTCATTCTAGGCTAGGCTTTCATCGATATTTCTGTCAAGACTTAAGCGGGACAACTAAAGCGTAATGCGCTGTTTAGATGGCTATCTTGCTTTGCTAGCATGATCTCTTAAGTCAAGCCAAGCGTATAGAAGGCTGTTGAGGTGGCGCGCAATAAGCCATGCGCGAAAGCTATCACCACATGGAAGACATGAAATTGTATTTGAGATAATAACTAGGATCGGTACCAGGCTATGACACCTTATGATAATGCGCATGAAGAAGATAAGTTAAATTCTAATGAGCGCACATCGCTCACCAAACCTTCACGCGCAGAAGCGGAAGCGGCGGTAGAAACGCTGCTGAAATGGGCAGGTGATGACCCTAGCCGCGAAGGACTTATTGATACGCCGGCCCGCGTTGCCCGCGCTTATGAAGAGTTTTTCTCTGGCTATGAGGATAATCCAGAAGAGATGTTAGCGCGCACCTTTGAAGAAGTGGATGGCTATGATGACATGGTCATGTTGCGTGATATTTCGCTGCAGTCTCATTGCGAGCATCATATGGTGCCAATTCTGGGCAAGGCGCATATCGCTTATCTGCCAGACCGTCGCGTGGTTGGCATCTCAAAGCTGGCGCGTGTTCTGGATAGTTTTGGACGCCGCCTGCAGACACAAGAAACCATGACCGCGCAGGTAGCGAGTGCTATTCAAAATGCGCTGAAACCGCTTGGTGTGGCAATATTGGTAGATGCCCAGCATCAGTGCATGACAACCAGAGGCGTTAAAAAAGCAGATGTTTCGATGGTAACCACCCGCTTTACCGGCGTGTTCAAAGAACAGGCTGATTTACGCGAACGTTTTTATCAGCAGATCAATCTGCGCTAGGGATAAGAGATGTCTGTGGTTTTTGAAAACTGGACAGACTAGCCTTTCTCAGCCTATAAATCAGGACAGTATTGCCGCAGATGGCCAAAAATGGCCAGACAGCTGGCTAGCGATAAACGATTGAGGCTGCAGCGCATTCATGCAGGCAACTCCTGTTTTAAATATATTAGGCCTACTCCTTGGTCTGTTAGCCTGCACGATGCTAATACCGATGGGCATCGATCTGTATTATGGGAATCCGAATTGGCAGGCTTTCGGCGGTGCGGCATTGATGACCAGCTTCATTGGCGGGTCTCTTTGGCTTGCGAACCGACATACAAATACTGGCGATTTAGGACTAAAAGAAGCCTTTTTGCTAACGAATGGGGCATGGGTATCCATTGCGTTATTTGGCGCGCTTCCTCTTTATTTTTCTTCTCTGTCTTTGAGTGTTGCTGATGCGGTTTTTGAATCCATGTCTGGCATCACCACAACAGGCTCGACCATCCTGCCTTCTATTGAGGCCGCCTCGAAAGGCGTGCTTATCTGGCGTGCCTTGCTGCAATGGCTAGGCGGGGTTGGTATTATTGTGATGGCACTAGCGGTTTTACCGATGCTGTCTGTTGGTGGTATGCAGCTATTTAAAACTGAATCTTTTGAAGCAGCAGATAAGGTTATTCCGCGTGCCACCCAATTAGCAGGCGGCATTTTTGCGGTTTACACAGGCTTAACCCTGTTATGGACGTTTATGTTAACCCTTGCTGGTATGCCTGGCTTTGATGCGCTAGCCCATGCGATGACTACGCTGGCTACTGGCGGCTATTCTACTAAAACAGCATCGATTGGCGCGTTTGATTCGCAGGCCATTGAGCTGATTGTTATTGCCGGCATGATCACAGGCAGCCTGCCTTTTGTGCATTATCTATCCCTTACAAGAGGCGGCTGGAAAGCCCTGTCTGAGGACCCACAAGTGCGCTGGTTCATCTTTCTTATTATGCTGGTAATTGCTGCTATTACCTTTAATTTGCATCAAAATGGTGAGAGTTGGCCTTCAGCTTTGCGGCTATCTGCTTTTAATGCGGTATCGGTGATTACCGGCACCGGATATGGTACAGCTAATTTCGCACTTTGGGGGAGCTCCGCCACAACAATTTTGCTAATTTGTATGTTTATTGGCGGTTGTGCGGGCTCTACCACCTGCGGGATTAAAATGTTCCGCCTGCAAGTTTTAGCTGCCACCATAAAAGTTCAGCTTGCCCGTCTATTGCGCCCACATGCAGTGGTGCTGGCCTATTACAATAAGCGCCCCGTGCCAGAGAACGTCATGGATGCTGTGATGGGCTTTTTCTATCTATATATTCTGTGTTTTGTAGTGCTGGCGTTACTGCTAGGCATGTTTGGGCTGGATTTTGAAACAGCTCTGTCTGGTGCAGCAACATCCATTTCAAATGTAGGGCCAGGACTGGGCAATGTTATCGGTCCTGCTGGCGACTTTAGTAGCCTTCCAGCAGCAGCCAAATGGGCAATGTGCTTTGGCATGCTTCTTGGCCGATTAGAGCTATTTACGGTTCTGGTTATTTTAAATCCGGTATTTTGGCGACGCTAAGAGCGGTTTAAATCTTTATTCGCCTTGATTTCGCTCGCTGCCTGCTCATCAATCAAGTCAATCGTATTTATCATTACCTCACGGATAATAAGGTCACGTTCATTTGGTGTAGCGGTTTCTTTGACTGTGTTAGAGGCTGTAGCACTCAGATCAATAATAACCTGCTTACCGCCAACAGGCTGTATCCATAAAAGCTTGGCTTTGATATCAGCGCGAACCATAAATTCTTGTTTATCGCTAAACAGATCAACCAGCCTTTCGCTTCGCGGCAGGGCAGTCATTTTTACGCTCGCTTGTGTTATATTCAAAACCACTTCGCCAGAGCCCCCTACTGGAACCAGCACCCGTGTTGCCCAATCCACTAGCATGCTCGATAAATTGGGGGACAAAGTATGCTCAATATAGGGCGGCTCCATCGGCATCACCCATTCTTCGCTGATATTCAGAACCCGTGCATCTAGGCGCAAGGATTGAAAGCCAGCAGTCTCATATTCAGGTAGGATGGTCTGTTTAGTAGATGTTGCGCAGCTGCTGAGACCCAAAAGAGCTACCAGCAGGACAATAGGTAATGATTTGGAAAACCTGAACAATTTATGCGTCATCTAGGACACCTTTCCTCAAATCTGGCCGCTTTGTCACATACTGTGCTTAATGATAACGCAGTGTGGCAAAAAATGAAGCAAAAACTACATCTTCCATCTTTGTGTGATTTTTTTGAAGGGCGTCAAGATTAAGCAGACAAGTAATCTGCCATAGAATAGGAACGGTTTATTTTGCAAAATTCACAAGAAACATGAAGCTGGCCATTCTCATCGCTCATATCGCGCAGCTGCTCCGCATCTAGTCCGCTCAAAACCTGCTCCACTTTTTCAGCAGAACAGCGGCAAGTATCAGTTATCGGGCGCGGTGCTTGCAAATGCACATTCTGTGCATGAAACAGCCGAAACAGTAAATCTGGCACGCCAAGAGATGGGCTTAAAAGCTCTTCTCTGGTTGCAGAAGACATCATCACCATCGCAGTATGCCACTCATCTGCTAGCTCATCTTCGCTCAGGCGCGTATCATGTCCGCCCTCACCAGCGACTTGCTGCAAGAACAGTGCCGCACTATGCCAACCATCATCTGTCTTGGTAGCGGCGGTTATTACTTGTGCTGCCAGCTGTTCTGAATTTTTAAACCAGCTGACGGCACAGTCGCCTAAATGGCTACCTTCCAGCTCGACAATACCCTGATAGCGGCGGGCTTCATCGCCATGAGCGGCATCCTGATCTACAGTAAAGGCCATATAGCCACCGCCCATCAGACGCGGCAGTATCGCAGGGCCAGTTGGCTCAAATTCTTTTGCCTTTTCTGTATCAAAGGCTGCATAAGAACGCATCGCACCAGCAGAAGTAACGTCAGCAAATAGGGTGCGCACAACCCCGTCACCCCTAGCTTGCAAAGTAAAGACACCATCAAATTTCAAAGTAGTAGAAAGACAGGCAGCAAGGCTCATCGCTTCGGCACAAAGCTCATTTATGGAAGCTGGATAATCATGCCGTCCCAGAATAGACTGGCACGGGCTAGTTAATCTGGCAAAACGTCCACGTACCAATGGCGTTTTATTGCCATCGCGCTCCCCTGTTAAATAGAAGGGCTGAACAAACCCTTCAGGAGTTTCAGAAAATGGCATTTCGAGATTTGTTTCAACAGACATGATACACTCTTTTTCACAACGCTTGATTATGCGTTAAAAATTCTCGCTAAGGATATGCGCCATAATCGCTTTCTGGGCATGTAATCTGTTTTCAGCCTCATCAAATACTACTGATTGTGGGCCATCTATAACCTCTGCTGTCACTTCCTGACCTCTAACCGCGGGCAGGCAATGCATAAAAATTGCATCAGGCTGAGCCTTATCCATAAGCGCAGTGGTCACTTGGAAGGGCAGCAAATCGCGCTCCCGCGATCCTGCATCATCTCCCATTGAAACCCATACATCTGTTGCTATCACACTGGCATCATGAGCGGCGGCAACAGGGTCTTCGGTCAAAATAATTTCAGCACCCCTCGCGCGCGCCCAAGCTAGCAAGGCTGCAGGTGGGCGATAGGCCTCTGGGCCTGCAAGCCGCAATTCGAACCCGAACAAAGCCGCCGCCTCAATCCAGCTATTAGCAACATTATTACCATCGCCAAGCCAGCAAACTTTTGCACCCTTCAAACTGCCATGACATTCAATGATGGTTTGCAGATCCGCCATAATCTGGCAGGGGTGAGAAAGGTTGGTTAGCCCATTTATCACCGGAATATCTGCATTCTCAGCGAGTTCGGTAACGGTTTCATGCTGCAACGCTCTTATCATCACCCCATCTAGATAGCGCGATAGCACACGCCCAGTATCCGCAACACTCTCACCACGTCCAAGCTGCAAGTCACTTGCTGATAATACCACTGGCGTGCCACCAAGCTGGGAGATACCCACCTCAAACGAGACGCGCGTGCGTGTTGAAGGCTTCTCAAAGATCATGCCTATATATTTACCCGCCAGAGGCTGGCTGACGTCTTTGCCCGATTTCATCTCTGCTGCACTCGCCAGCATCGCTTCCAACCGGTCGCTATCAAAATCTTTTAAATCAATAAAATGGCGCATCGCGCACTCCGCTAAAAAAGCTATCTCTTAATTCTGAGGCTGGTTTGGTTAAGATGATGCAAACCCGGCAAACACCTTATCCAAAATTGCATAGGCCTGCTCAATCTCAGCCTCTGACAGGGTTAGCGGCGGCAATAATCGCAACACATTTTCCCCAGCTGGCACACATAAAAGCTTTTCAGTCCGCAAAGCCGCCGTCATATCGCCAACAGCCAGACTATCTGCCAGCTTAAGACCACGCAGAAAACCAGCACCTCGGCGCTCAATAATCAAGGCTGGATAATCATCAGCTAGCTTATTCAGCTTAGCATCCAGCAGGTTGGCGCGGCGGCGCACATCTTCTAAAAACCCTTCTTCTTCCAGCCCATCCAAAACCGCATTGGCAACTGCCATCGCCAAAGGATTACCGCCAAATGTAGACCCATGGCTTCCAGGGCCCATTGCCTCGCCAACCGCTTTTCTCGCAATTACCGCACCAACTGGAAAGCCGCCACCAAGCCCTTTGGCTAGTACCACCAAATCTGGCTGAATGCCGGTTTTTTGATAGGCAAATAAATATCCTGTCCTGCCCATTCCTGTCTGCACTTCATCAGCGATAACCAGCGCACCAAAATCATCTGCCGCTTTGCGCACGCCTTCCAGATAGCCTTCCGGAGCAGCAATAGCGCCGCCTTCCCCTTGCACAGGTTCAACCATAATCGCCGCCACATCCTCATCCATCGCATCACGCAAGTGATTAAGGTTGCCAAATGGCACATGCACGAACCCCTCTGGCATAGGACCGAAGCCTTCCCGGAATAGGGGCTTATCTGTTGCGGCTAACATTGCTAGCGTCCGGCCATGGAAAGCGCCGCCTGCACAGAGTATTTTAAACCGTTTCTCAAAGCCTTGCCGAAATTGGAAACGGCGCGCCATTTTTACCGCCGCTTCATTTGCTTCAACTCCGGAATTGCAAAAAAATGCCTGATCAAGGCCAGCATGGGTAGCCAGCCGATGCGCCAGTTTTTCCTGCTCATCAATGCGGTAAAGATTGGAGGTATGCCACAGTTTGCTAGCTTGCGTAATTAACGCATCAACCAAACGCGCATCGCCATGTCCAAACGCATTCACGGCAATGCCAGTCGCACAATCAAGATAGGCTGTGTCATCCTGAGTATAGAGCCAACTGCCCTTGCCACGCACGAACGAGATATCCGCGCGCCCATAGGTCGGCATTACCGCAGCTAGTCTGGCATCCATTTCCGTGTTCATTTTCTGGTTCCGTAAACAAAGGAGAAAGGCGCATTGTATCGCGCAAAACCCCTTGCAATGTCAAGTATTACCGCGCGATAGAACGCTTATGCTGGCTTAAATGAAATGCTTGGCAAGCTTGAGGCCTTGCGACTGATAGTTTGAACCAGAACCGGCAGCCCCGTAAAGCTGTTTTGGCGGTGCAGACATCGGCTCATAAACAAGACGGCAAACTGTCTGTCCTTGTTCAATGAGAAAGGGCACATCATGCGAGCGTACTTCCAATACAGCTCGGGTAGGCTGGGCACCAATTTCAGACATGCCAAAGCCGGGATCAAAAAATCCAGCATAATGGGCGCGAAACTCGCCAACCCGCGTATCATAGGCGCGCATTTCTGCGGCATGGGAGGCTGGTACAATCACATATTCTTGGCTAGCCAGAATATAAAATTCATCCGGATTTAGCACCAGCCCGCCTCTTTGAAGATCAGCTTCTGTGACCGCTTCCCAAAAACGTGCAGCTGGCTGGCTAGCCGGTTTATCCACATCTATCAGCCCGGCATGTTTGCGCGCACGCCAACCAACCAAGCCTGTTTCTGGTTGCGGCATTAGATTAACTGACAGCCCGATGCCATCTTGAATAGAGACAATCGTTTCATCATCAAAGCGAACCAACTGGTGGCGCGCTTGCAAATCTGCGTGACCGGCATCATCCAGTATTTGTTGGCCACGGCGCAGGCGAAGCTGGGACAGACGGCTGCCTTTGCGTACCATTACCGAAAAGGTACGCGGCGATATTTCAGCATAAAGAGGGCCGTTATAGCCTGCAGAGACAGACTCAAATTCAACCGCACCATCTGTTATTAGACGCGTAAATACATCCAGCCTGCCAGTAGAGCTTTTCGGATTAGCAGACGCACTAATATCTTGCGGCAACGCCAAAGATTCCATCAACTCAACGATATAAACACAGCCCGTTTCCAGCACCGCCCCTTCGCTTAAATCCAGCTCATACATAGAAAATTTTTCAATTTTATCCATCACTGTCTGAGTATGGCCGGGCAGAAAAGAGACCTGAATACGCCACGCACGCTGGCCAAGACGCAGATCCAAACTGGCGGGTTGTATCTGACCATCAAGCAAAGGTTCAGATGGAAGAATATGACCCTTTTCAACCGCCGCCAAAAGCTGGGTTTCCGGCAATATTCCATCAGCTGTCATCAAAGAAGTTTGTTTCTCGCTCACTTAAAATAATCCCCACTGGAAATTAACTTTTCAGCCTGAAGCCTGTCGCCAGTATGATATAACAACAGATGAAGAGCAATATATTGAGGATAGTCAGCACCACCGCGCTCACTAGTATATTCCCATCTGCTACGCCTGTCATACCATAGCGAAACCCATCTATAACCATGAAAACTGGATTTATCTGGGCAATCAGATCAAACGGTTCTGGCAAGCGTTGTACAGAATAAAAAGTGCCAGATAAAAAGGCTAGCGGCTGGATAACAAAGCTGGTTATCGCTGAAAGCTGATCAAATTTACGCGCCGAGATACCAGCAATAACACCCGCAAATCCCATTGCCAGTGAGCCTGCAATTAAAAACCCACACGCAATCAGAAAATGTGGCGGCAGAATGATCGCCGAAAAAAAGCTGAAGGTTACCACGCAAATCAGTGCTGTTAATAACCCTCTGGTGAGCGTGCCACCTAGCAAGGCGCAAATAATTTCGTTTGGCCCCAATGGCGGCATCAGCAAATCGACAATATTGCCCTGTACCTTGGCACTTGTCAGCGAGGATGAGGTATTGGCAAAGGCATTTTGTAAAACGGCCATCATAATTAAACCTGGTGCCAAAAATTGAATAAAATTATCAAAATTACCAAGCGATATCCGCTCACCCACCGCCACAGCAAAGACCATCATAAACAAGGTTGCTGTCATGGCCGGGCCAAAGAGTGTTTGCACCGGCACCTTTAAAAACCGCATCACCTCTTTTACGTAGAGTGTGCGAATGCCAATCCAGTTTACCGCGCCCACCCTAATCGGGCGCACCACGAACGGGCTATGTACAACAGGGCTGTTTGGTTTTGCAGACATGGCAGCGTGCCTAAATTGAAAATAGGTGGAGGAGATTTGTATTCTACTTGCTCTGAGATAGAGGGGTAAACGCCAAAACGCAAGAGCAAGGCTATGCAAGCTACTAGCAAATAAAAAAACAATGCTGTAGCAGCGTTCAAAAAATTGGATTTAAGCGCGCAATATGCCATTATGAATATCGACTTGCCATACCAGCACTTTGCTAAATTATGGATCTAGGAGTACAGCGATTATATGACGCAAACAACGCCCTCAGATGCAAAAATAAAAAAACGTCTGACTAATAAGGCGATGCATTATCTGGGACGGTATGCCAGCACAACCGCGCGTCTGCGCCAAGTCCTGCAAAAATTTGCTGGCCGTAAATTAGAGAGCGTGCCGCCTAAAGTGATTGCTCAGGCAATTGAAGCGGTGATAGCCGACTGCCAGAAATTTGGTTATGTCGATGATAATGCCTTTATCCAAATGCGTATTCGAGCAGGGCGAAAGGCTGGGCAATCAGAACGCCAGATTTTAAATAAATTGCAGCAAGCAGGCATTGACCGTGATAGCGCTAGCGACAGCCTGAAAGCCCACCGTGCTGAGAGCAGCGATGCCGAACACCTAGCCGGCCTCATCCATATCCGTAAAAAACGTCTAGGCCCCTATACTAAACATGCTGATGATGCACAAACACTCTACCAAAAACAAATGGCCAAACTGGCACGTGCAGGCTTCTCATTGGATATCATCAAAAGCATCCTTTCGCTTAACAGCATAGAAGAAGCAGAGGATTTAGAAGCAGAATTTCAACACAAACAGCCCTTTTAAAACTTGGATGCCTGCTTAACTCCTCTTTTCAATTTAAGCAAACCTAGCTACAAAAGGGGGAGAAATTTTTGCCTTAAATAATAGAGCAAAATAGAAAAAATAATATTCCAAAGTAGAAGCTAGGCATTGTGTTTGGCTTTTTTAAAAATTCTTTGGGGGGAGTTTTAAGCCATGAGCGAATATAAAGAGTTTGCACCAACAAAAGAATTAGCCGCAAGCGCGCATATCGATAAACAAGGCTATGAGGCAAGCTATGCGCGATCTCTGGCAGATAACGATGCTTTTTGGGCAGAACACGCAAAGCGTATCGACTGGATCAAACCCTTTAGCAAAATTTCGGATGTTAGTTATGAGAAGCCGGATGTACATATCAAATGGTTTGAAGATGGCACTCTAAACGCCTCTGCTAATTGTCTGGACAGGCATCTGGCTAGCCGCGGTGATCAGACCGCCATTATCTGGGAAGGGGATGACCCAGATACCGCCAAGCATATCACCTATAAAGAGCTGCATGAACAAGTATGCCGCTTTGCAAATGCGCTAAAAGATAGGGGCATCAAAAAAGGGGACCGGGTGACCATCTATATGCCGATGGTTCCAGAAGCTGCGGTGGCGATGCTAGCTTGTACCCGCATTGGCGCCATCCATTCTGTAGTGTTTGGCGGCTTTTCCCCAGATGCGCTAGCCGGACGGATACAAGATTGCGCCTCAAGCTGCGTTATTACGGCTGATGAAGGGGTGCGCGGCGGACGCGCAATACCGCTAAAGGCAAATACAGATAAAGCACTGGAAAGCTGCCCAGACTGCACCAGCTGTTTTGTTGTGCAGCGCACTGGCGCGAGCGTAGCATGGCAGGAAGGGCGCGACATCTGGTATCATGATGCGGTTGCTGCGGCTTCTGCGGACTGCCCAGCAGAAGAGATGAATGCAGAAGACCCGATGTTCATCCTTTATACTTCTGGCTCTACTGGCAAACCTAAAGGCGTGTTGCACACTACTGGCGGCTATATGGTCTATGCCTCTATGACCCATCAATATGTTTTTGATTACCAAGATGGGGATGTTTATTGGTGTACCGCGGATGTGGGCTGGGTCACTGGCCATAGCTATATTTTATATGGGCCGCTAGCAAATGGGGCGACCACGCTCATGTTTGAAGGGGTGCCAACCTATCCTGATTCAGGCCGTTTCTGGCAAGTTGTCGAAAAACATAAAGTGTCCATTTTTTATACCGCACCAACAGCTATTCGCGCCCTGATGCGGGAAGGCGACGCGCCAGTTAAAAAATGGGATAAAAGCTCGCTACGCCTGTTAGGGTCAGTTGGCGAGCCGATTAATCCAGAAGCATGGATGTGGTATTATAACGTTATTGGCGAGGAAAGATGCCCGATTGTGGATACTTGGTGGCAAACAGAAACAGGCGGGATTTTAATCACCCCGCTACCGGGTGCAACGACAACAAAGCCAGGCTCTGCAACTCTGCCCTTTTTTGGCATTGAGCCGGTATTGGTCGATGGCGACAATAACATCATCGAAGGAGCTGGTGAGGGCAATTTATGTATTGACCGATCATGGCCTGGCCAAATGCGCAGTGTTTACGGCGATCATCAACGTTTTATTGATACCTATTTTTCGACCTTTGAGGGGCGTTATTTTTCTGGTGACGGCGCACGCCGCGATGAAGATGGCTATTATTGGATAACTGGGCGTGTTGATGATGTGCTAAATGTTTCTGGCCACCGCATGGGTACAGCCGAAATTGAATCTGCACTGGTTGCGCATCCACGTGTTGCCGAAGCAGCGATTGTGGGCTATCCGCACGATATTAAAGGTCAAGGTATTTATGCCTATGTTACTTTGAATGTTGGTGAGAACCCAGATGAAACCTTGCACAAAGAATTGCGGCAATGGGTACGCAGCGAGATAGGCCCGATTGCAAGCCCAGATTTATTGCAATGGGCTCCGGGCCTGCCAAAGACACGGTCAGGAAAAATTATGCGTCGTATTTTACGGAAAATTGCTGCGGATGATTATGCGGAATTGGGTGACACATCAACGCTTGCCGACCCATCTGTGGTTGATGACCTCATCGAAAATCGTCAGAATCGCACAAGCTAAAGCCTATAGCAGAGCAAGCTAAAATTACTGGCAATATAAACACCAAAAAGAGGGAGCTAAAGTCTCTCTCTTTTTTTAACAGATGTTTGCTAGCGCTCATTCTGCTATACTGGTGAATAGGACATAGCCAGTCCTGTTTCCTCGGCAATCCCTAGCTCAATAGCCCGGCATACAGCATGGGTGCGATTACGCGCCCCTAGTTTTGAGCGAAGGCTTTTCAGGTGATGCTTGATCGTTACTTCGCTCAAGCCGTGGGTACGGGCAATTTCTTTGTTAGATTGCCCAGATAATAGTCCGTTCAATACATCCCGCTCTCTGCCTGTTAGCCAATGCCGGCCTGTTCGTGTAACCTGATCATCTTGAGCCAATATTTCTGCTGGCACATAAATCTCGCCGACATTAATCATACGTAAACCCGCCAATAATGCCTGCGCACTAAGAGAATAGGTTAGATATCCTGCTGCACCAGCAGTTAAATAATCTCGTATCTCATTACTTCGACGCATAGAACCAATGAGAGCTACTGGAACTTGCCCGGGACATTGCGCAATCATTTGCCGAAGCCCAATAACGCCGTTCATGTCTGGCATTTCTGTATCTAGAGCAATGACCGACAGTTGCGGCGTTTCTGCAACAATCTGCATAGATTCTCGCAAAGTACCTGCAACAATCAGGCTAATATCTGCATCCAAATGGGTGAGATGGTCATTAATAAAATCACGGCATAATGAATTTTCGTATCCGAGTAATATTTTCATATTTTACTCCCTCTCTAAATGGCAATAACTGGCTATTTTCCAACATAAACAGAGCTTTTTATACATCTAATGAGTGTTATTTTACTAAAATAAACATCTTTAAAAAGATATTAATGGTTGCAGCAATCAAAAACTCTTGTCTGGAAAGTTGAGTTTTATTTAAAATTTCTTGGAAAGCGTAAAAAGAAATTGCTGATCTTTAAAATGATCTGCCGGATTAGCTGAACGGCTAGTAATCTGCTCTAGGCCAATAGTGGGCCGTCCAAAAGTTCCAACTTCAGCAAATGTAAGGCTGAGGCGCACGGTTGCACGATAACTAAGCACTATATTATGCAAAAGCCCGCCTTCAAATTGATTGGCAAAATCACCGGCAAATTGATTGGCAAAATCACCGGCAAAATCATCGGCAAAATGATGCTGAAAATCAAGTTGCCAATTATGTGCACGTGCATCTCCTGCCAGTGCGGATGCCGGATAATCAAGAAACTCGCTTCCCAAACTAAAAATTAGGGTACCAGCCGCTAAATCCCAGCTTTGAAATTCGCTAATAGACCAAGTCGAGAGACTGCCATTGGGGCGCAAATGCTGATTAATCGCAGCCTTCCAGCCCCATTTATCGGGGCGTATTTTATTTAACTCTGATCCCCAACCTATGTTCACCAACTGGTTGGTTTGTGTGAAATTAGCGCCCACGCGCTGAGTATGATAGGCAGATTGAGAGGCTGGCGGCTGGCTAGCATATGCGCCTGCATTGATGGCGAACTGATGCTGCCTTTGCCGGCGCTCCGGCCATGTAAATTGCATGCCAATCTCAACATCATCGGCGAAGACATCTAGTTTTTGTGTTTGATAATGTTGCCAATTCAGCTTTAATTCTGTGTGAATATTATTACCGCCCAACTTAGCTTTCCGCACCTCAATACCTGTTTTAAATATGTTTATGTCAGGCGGTCTTTCTGTAATTTTAAACTCAAGCGAGGCTGGGCAGAGAAGCATTAAATATTCGGACGCACAAAGGCTTGCCAAATAGGAATTGGGCGCGGCACGAACAATATCGGTACGGCCGCCATGATAGGGTAGCGTACCGCGATAGACTTGAAACTGAATATTTTTAACAAGGTGTGCGGTTGGATTAATACATAGCTCTCTGAAATGATTAAACTCAGCACGCCACGCTATTTTATGGGGACGTTGGTAATAGGCTTGTTGAGTAGTTGCAAAGTCACAAGCATGAAGCTGGCGGGCAAGCACCAACCCGTAATGATGCAGGCTAGGATGCTCTGGAAAACTCTGTAAAGCGCGCTGAACAATCGCTAATGCGCGTTCCGAGGATTGCGCGAATTGGGCAAGCTGGGCAATCTGCAATAACATTTCTGCTGGCATATATTGGAAATCTAGATGCAGGCGTGCTAATGCCCACGCTTCTTGCGGCTCTTGACGGGCAAGGGCTGCGCGTATCTGGCGGTCCAGTGCCATAATACCTGCCGGCGAATAAGCAGAAGGGCTTTCATGAGTATTTTGCGCCGACACTGAAAAGCTCAGTGATGCCATCAAGACCAGAAAGGCCAGTAAAGCAAGAGCGCACCATTTCAGAAAATAAGGGCGCATCCGCAAAAGTTTACCAAGAAAACGCTAAATGGCGATTAGACTAAAGGTTAGGGTGCTATCCTTTTGGATAGTTTTGTCACTATTTAGAATTTAAGCCGGAGCGCTGCACCTAACCGTTGTTCTGCTTTTGCAAGCTCAAAGGAGGGATGGGAAATATCCAAATAATAGACTGAGATATCTAGCCCAGATGAGGCATTATATTGCCATGCGATACGTTGTTGATATTCCTTGCTTTGATGAGCAAACTCTATCTGGCGGCTAGCTTTTGCCGCTGTATCATAAATCTCAAACCTGCCTTTACGAGCATGTAAAGGCTGGCCATAAGATACCGAAAGGCTATGGCTTGAGGAAATATCGGCATGAAGCTGTACTAGCCAACTTTGCATACTCACCTGACCACCGCGTAGCAAACCAGAGCTAGATTTCAGCCAGCTTTTGCCTTGTAAATCATCAAGCTGAAAGCGAAAATAGCCAGCTTTCTGATGAAGTCCAGCAAATTGCCAAACAGATTGCGCGCCCGCCAAAGCAAAGGCGCCTTCACCCGCGCTATTCAACCAGCCACCCTTCTGGTCATCTACAACCTGTCCAAACCATATTTTTGTATCCTTAACTTCTTGCCGCCATAGCACAGACGCAGAACTTCGCGGCTCATCATAGCTATAGCGCAACGTCCAACCAAAGGAGCTTGTCCGCCCCTGGCCACCAGAATTATCAATGATATAGACAGCCTTCTACGGGGCACTAGACAGATCAAATAGACGCTCAGGATGTTGATGCACAAGCGCGCCATTATTATCCCTAACCAGATTATGTTGCCAGCCAAACAGCCTAGATATCGCCCACATAGGCGCCTTTTGGGGCGGCGTAGTTGTTGCCATCATATCTGCAGAAGCAGCAGCCTCAGGGGTAACAAAGTTGCCGCCATTAAGGGTGAAATGTGCGCCATCAAACTTGTCAGCACCTATGATGGGGCGGCGTGAAAGAGCTGTTTTTAACGGACCATATAGAACTGAACCTGCCGATAACTGACTATCTTGGGCATCAAATATATCTGTTGATGTTGCAAGGGTAAGTCCTAAAACAGGGGCTAATGCCGATTGTAAATCCATTTGCCCACGCCCAAAAACACTCTGCATTCGTGTTGTTCCACACCGGCTAAGGGTGCAGCCATCGGCCGTCACTAACCCATCATAACTAGCTGTTTGTAAAAGCCGCGCTGCTGCAGCTTGCGGGCTAAGCGAGGGAAAGGCTTCGAGTAGTAGAGCCAACCCGCCAGATACATGCGGTGCTGACATAGAAGTACCAGAGCGCCGCACATAACCGCCCCCTGTATTTGCTGCCCAAATACCTGTGGTGTTCTGTGCATCACCGCCGCCTGGGGCCGCCAGACACCAATTCGCTGAAATCCCGCATCTGTTGGTATATACCGGCTCTGTCCCAGACGCACCAGAGGAAACCACCGTTAGCCACCCAGGGCGAAGAGAGGAGAAATAATGCGGCAAACCTGCACGTACACTGACCTCATTATCGCGTTGATTTCCAGCTGCCCAAACCATGACCATGTCGCTATTCACCGCGGATTGCCACGCCGCAAGCTCACGGGGTAACTCTGTTTCTATTTCGCTTTTGGTGATATCATTGATTTCTGTCCTAGAGCCCCAGCTATTATTAATAATATGGACATTTTTTCGGCGGGCATCACTGACCAGACTAGGGATCATACTCTCACCAGTCTGGCTGCCAAATTTTCCAGACGCATTCAAAATCCGGTATGCATAAAGCTGGCTATTCGGGGCAACCCCATGCATTCCATTGCCATCTTGTGCCGCACTAGCTATTGCCGCGACATGGGTACCATGACCATGCAAATCAATGCGCCCATCTGAGCTACTCTGCCAGTCATGACCTGAATTTAACCGGCCAGAAAATTCAGAATGCTGACCATCAATACCAGAATCAGCTATGCCGATGCGGATATTACGCCCGCTATAGCCAGCATTTAACGCCGCCGATGCCGCTACATGACCCAAGCCTGACTGCGCTGCATACTCGCTACCAGCACTGCCAAAATTAGTGCCGCCACCGCCGCCACCACCGCCGCCGCCGCCAATACAGGCAGAGAAGAAAAATAATGGCATTATGGAGAAAATACAAAAACACCGATGCGCATCTGCTACGATAAACATCTAAAACTCCCATTCTTAACATTCCAAGAATAGGGGTATTAGATTTTTCTAATTAACCATACGCGCCTAAATGGTCAGCATGATTGTCCGTTGGGCTAGTCCTCCTTCTTTTGGATATATCCCTTTTTCCAAAAGCCTATCTTCTATATTGTCAATAAAGATTACCCAGAGTACTCTCTCGCCGATGCTTAGCATCAAGGTGCAGACGCGCACCAATGGGCTGATATGTATTTCAAAAGGAATGATGAGAGATGAATGCGTTGTTAATATTGATAGATAACATTGTTGATATCTATATTTTCACGCTTCTGGCTTATGTGATTGCTAGCTGGCTGGTAGCCTTCCGGATTGTTAATCCATGGCAACCTTTTGTTCGGGTAGTTTTGCAAGGGCTGGGGCGTTTGCATGAACCTTTACTAGGGCGCATCCGATCTGTCCTGCCAGATTTAGGCGGCATTGATATCAGCCCGATTATTGTGCTGCTCGTGTTGCAGTTTGGCCGGAATTTACTGTTTGAATATCTACGATAGGCAGCAAACAGACAGGCGGGAAAGCCCATCTTTACATAACCAATGTGACCGATGGCTAAATAAGAAGGGATAAACGGCATGAGCGCGCAAATCATAGATGGCAAGGCCTTTTCAAATCAGCTGGTAGAAAAAATTTCTGAGCAGGTAGCCACGCTAAAACACGCGCATCACTTTACCCCCGGCCTTGCTGTGGTTCTGGTTGGTGAAGACCCTGCCAGTCAAGTATATGTGCGCAATAAGGCAGAGCGGACTAAAACCTGCGGCATGCGCTCTATTGAACATCGCTTGCCTGCTGATACAAGCCAAGACGCGCTACTGGCCCTTATCGAGCAAATGAATATAGATGATCAAATTGACGGTATTTTGGTCCAATTGCCACTACCAAGCCAAATTGATGATAAGGCGGTTATTCAGGCAATAGCGCCGCAAAAAGATGTCGACGGATTTCATGTGGTCAATGCCGGTTTACTGGCAACTGGCCAGCAAGCCCTTGTCCCTTGCACTCCTTATGGCTGTCTGATGCTGCTGCAGGATCATTTTGGTGATCTAAGCGGGTTAAGCGCTGTTGTGCTTGGCAGGTCAAACATTGTTGGCAAGCCAATGGCCCAGCTTCTGCTGAATGCAAATGCTACCGTCACTATTGCGCATTCCCGGACCAAAGACCTTGAGGATGTGTGCCGCCATGCAGATATTCTGATAGCTGCGGTTGGCCGCCCAGAGATGGTAACAGGAGACTGGATCAAAAAAGGCGCTGTGGTCATTGATGTTGGTATTAACCGCGTGCCTGCCCCAGAGCGCGGCGAGGGAAAATATCGTCTAACAGGTGATGTGCATTTTGATAGTGCTAGCGAAATAGCAAGCGCAATCACCCCCGTACCAGGGGGGGTTGGACCAATGACCATTGCTTGCCTGCTGCGTAACACGCTGGTTGCGGCAACTCGTCGCCGCAACATTGCTATTGATAATATTTAGGCTATGTAAAAACAGTGCGTATTTTAAATTAAAGCCTCTAGATAATCCGGGTTACGATAACCTGAATTGGAAGACGAGAAAAAGCGATGAATTCCTCTAATTTGCAGACATCCGTGCTAACCGGCTCTGGCTGGTCAGAAATTCTTATGGTTTTAGGATTGCTCGGTGTCGCTGCCATTCTATTTTGGGGCATCATCACAATGGGACGAGGCGGTGCATATAATAAAAGTAAATCAAACAAGATTATGCGTTACCGGATCATAGCCCAAGCTGCTGTGCTGTTGATATTCATATCGCTATTATGGTTTCGCCAATCTTCATAACAAGAATTAACAGGATATTATGGTCAAGCTAAACAAAATTTACACCCGCACCGGAGATGATGGAAAAACCAGCCTTGTTGGCGGTGGCCGTGTTTCCAAACATGCAAAACGCCCTGCTGCCTATGGCGAGGTAGATGAGCTAAACTCAGTTTTGGGTATGGCACGCCTTCAATGTGGTGCGGATACAGCCAATGCTGTTATGGATAGCCAGCTTGCGCGCATCCAGAATGATTTATTTGACCTAGGTGCAGATTTAGCCACTGTCGATGATATGAAACCAGCTTTACGGATCACTGCGACACAAGTTGCGCGCCTAGAGCAGGAAATTGACGAGATTAATGAGAATCTCTCTTCCCTTAACAGCTTCATTCTGCCAGGCGGAACACCGCTTGCTGCATGGTTGCATCTGGCAAGAACTGTCGCTAGACGGGCAGAACGTCAGATGACGGAGCTTGCTACTGTAGAGCCGGCAAATGAACATGCGATGCAATATATAAACAGGCTCTCAGATTTGTTGTTCGTGCTAGCGCGTCATGCTAATGATGGAGGCAAGAGTGATATTTTATGGGTGCCTGGTGGTACACAAGAAAATGATAAGGCCTAAGCAATAGGCCGAGTGTAAAAGAGGTTGAATATGAGCCTTCATAGGTGAATATATGAAGGCTATCTGTTGAAGAGATGACAGAGCAGGAAGGAAAAAAGTAATGAAAATCCTAGTTCCAGTAAAACGGGTCATTGATTATAACGTCAAAGTCCGGGTTAAGCCTGACCAGAGCGGGGTTGAGCTGGCAAATGTTAAAATGGCGATGAACCCGTTTGATGAGATCGCGGTTGAGCAGGCTTTGCGTATCAAAGAAGCTGGCGGTGCTGAAGAAATCGTTCTGGTATCTATCGGGCCAGCACAATCACAGGAAACCATCCGCACGGGCCTTGCTATGGGGGCTGATCGCGGCATCCATATCGAAGCTGGACAGGATGTAGAGCCGCTGGCGGTGGCCAAGCTCTTGAAAGCCGTTATAGATAAAGAAGCGCCAGGTCTAGTGCTTTGCGGAAAGCAGGCGATTGATGGGGATTGCAATCAGACCGGACAAATGTTGTCTGCCCTGTTAGGCTGGTCTCAAGGTACCTTCGCATCGGGGATTGAGATCGCAGGCGATACAGCCAAGATTATTCGCGAAGTAGATGGCGGGTTAGAACATATCACCATTTCCATGCCATGCGTGGTCACAGTTGATCTGCGCCTAAACGAGCCACGCTATGCGTCGCTGCCAAACATTATGAAGGCCAAGAAAAAACCTATTGATACATTGGACGCAGGTGACCTGGGTGTTGATACAGCCCCACGCCTGACCACCTTGAAGGTAGAAGAGCCAGAAGCCCGTCAGGCAGGTATCAAGGTTGCCTCTGTAACCGAGCTAGTAGATAAATTAAAGAACGAAGCAAAGGTGATATGATGAGCATTCTCGTTATTGTTGAACATGATAATCAGGCGGTAAATGT
>JADHLI010000032.1 GCA_016780775.1 Alphaproteobacteria bacterium
CCGGTTCTGAATTTAAAGGTGCGCTTTGATGCAGATAATCAGCGCGATTTTATCGAAACTATTACGCTAAATCTTGACCCAACTAGCCTTAATGAGAGCCGTTCCCACTTTTCAGCTTTGGAATCTGGCCGGGTTTTCATTGTACCTGAAGCGCAATCATACCTTAAAGCCTATGCAGCAGCAGACCAGTATAATGGCTATTTTGAGATACTTTCCTCGCCGTATTCTATTGCGGATGACCATTTGAATTTCTCGGTTAATGCCCAAGGAGATATCGCAAGCATTGGCGAGATTGATTTCGAAAATGGGCCACCTCAGTTCGAAGTGAAAATCAGATATCACCATTCCGGAGGATTGGAGCAATTCACAGATTTTCTGAGGCTGGAGGTGATTAATGATAAGACAGATGACAATAATTTAGCACTTGAGGGACTAGATATTAGTACACAAAAAAACGCGTTAGCAGCCATCTTAAAACTAGATAAAGCTTTGCAACATTTAGCTTTGGCACAAGCCAATCTAGGCGCACTTCAGAATCGTTTCAATTTCAATATCGAGGCGATATCGCAACTAACAATGCAATTCGAAGCTGCACATGGCCGTATAATGGATGCTGATTTTGCCAGAACCAGCGGGCTATTGGCTAAATACAGCATTTTAAATCAAGCTTCATCAAGTATGCTTGGCACCGCAAATGAAAACCAGCGACTTATTCTGGAATTGCTGGAAGTACTTTAATTTTTATTTCTTTATGCCTTGCTGAATTATGCTTTAGACAGCGCTATAACCTCTCGTCCAAAATAAAAGCGGTTGAACATAAAAGGAGGCTTTATTAAATGCAGATCACTTTGTCCCATGCAGATGCACATGAAGCTTGCTGTCCGCGTTGCCATAGTCCCCTAAAAACAATTGTTGTTCATGGCCATGAGCAATGCATGATCTGCAAATCCAATATTTTTGAATGTTGTTCAGGTGAGCAATGTGAGCCTGAAAGCGCAAGCATTTCTGCTGCTGAACATCATCGCTCTTAAAAAGGCGCCTAGCTCATTTATTATTGATCTGCTGTGGCAGGCCAAAATGACGCTGGCAAATTTCGGCAAGTTTGGTAATGCCTTTTGTAATCACATCTTCTTCTGGATAGCCAAAACACAGCCGCATCTGATAGCCGGCCTCCTCACCAAGTGACCATTCAGGGCCAGCATTAATCGCAACCCCCTCTTTGGCAGCTTCATCTGTCAGCTTTAGGATATCTATGCTCTTATCCAGCGTAACCCAGATAAAAATACCGCCCTTGGGCCGATGATATTGTGCAGTAGTGCCAAAGTTTTTATCCAGAGATTCACAAATCGCATCACATTTTGCACGCAAATGCTTATTCAAGCGCTCTACATGGCTATCAAAAGATTGTGGGCAGAAATCTGCTAAAATCAACTGTTCGAGTGCACTAGAGCCAGCATCGGTCTTATAGCTCGCCGCTCTGGATAAAAATGGCCAATCTGCAATGAGATAGCCAACCCTAAGTGCAGGGGCAATCGTCTTGGAAAAAGAACCGCAATAAATAACACGCCCACTATCATCAAGGCTTCGAATAGTAGGGGGGCGAACCTCATCAAAAATGAGGTCAGCATAACAATCATCTTCAAAAATTGGCACATTATAGCGGCTTGCGAGTTCTAGCAACTGCCGCCTGTTTGCAGTTGGCATAATGGTTCCAGTAGGATTGTGGATAGTAGGTATCGTGTAGATATAGCGAGCAGCTTTGCCTTGCGCCTTCAATGCCTCTAGTTCCTCTTCCAGATGCGCAAGATCCATCCCATCAGCGCCAACACGAATACCAATAATATGAACATTCAAATGCTGAAACCGGCTAATAACCCCGCCATAGGTTGACTCCTCCATAATCACGATGTCACCCGGACGCAGCGACGTCTCATTGACCAGATCAAGCGCCTGTAGAGAGCCGGAGACCAGTAAAATATTATCAGGATCGGTTGGCATATCCGCACGGGCTTCCAACGCGCACCCAATAAATTCACGTAAACTACGCAAGCCAAGCGGGCCATCACCTAGATTATAGGTTGCCAAACGCCGGCCATGTTCTGACATCACCCTATCAGCGCTAGCCCGCAATGCCTCTACTGGCACCATGCTGGAATCATTATGTCCACCAATAAAATTGTAAGCTGGAAAGCCTGTCCAGCGCCCTGTCGCGGTCTTGATATCATCGTGATAAAAGCTGTCAAAATCGAACATGAATATCTATTTCTCTCTAAATTTCTTGTCGTGTTTTTTTTAACGATGCCTGTGATAAGGGCTATAAATCAATGCCAAAATGTATCGAAACCCTTTTCAAGGCAGTTTTTTTTCTGCTTGAATGAAGAGTAAAAGAAAAGCGCCTTAGTCTCATAGGCCAAACCAACTCACAAGATCATAAAAAGAGAGATATCATGTCAGGTAAAAATCAAAGAAATGGTTCAAGCAATCGTCCACGCGTTCTGTATCTTAGTCATGCGCCAGACGATATTTATGATGTTGTCCGCCGCATGGCAGGAGATGAAGTTGACCTTGTTTTGATGGATAGCAATGATGATGTGGCCCGATGCGCAGCCATTGCCGATTGTGATGCGGTTATTGTTGCCTCTTATCGTCTAACTGGGCAACATTTAGCGGCGGCAAAAAAACTGCAGCTTGTCCATCATCAGGGGGTAGGCTGGCACGATACTACCGATTGGCAGACTATCCGCGACAGGGATATTAAGCTTGCTATCACCTTGTCTGGCTCTACCATTAGTGTGGCCGAACATACGCTAATGCTCATGCTAGCCGCCTGCCGACATTTAAGTCATGCAGACGCTGAATTGCGAAAAGGCAAATGGCTTGTAAATGCCTTGCGCACCCGCTCACGCGAAATAATGGGACGCACAGTTGGTATTATTGGCATGGGACGTATTGGTAGCCAAGTTGCAGAACGTCTTCTTCCCTTTGGCACAAAGGGGCTGTATTGCGATCCTAATGTCACATTGGATAATGCAACCGAAAAGCGGTTGAATATAACTAAAACTGATTTTAACACGCTGATTGCCACATCAGATATTGTCACGCTGCATCTTCCGTTAATGGCTAGTACACATAATATTATCTCTAAGGATATATTAGATAAAATGAAGCCGGGTAGTATTTTGATTAATGCTGCGCGCGGTGGTTTGGTCGATGAGGTAGCCTTGGATGCAGCCTTGCGATGCGGACATTTGCAAAGTGCAGGGCTAGATGTTTTTGAAGGTGAGCCGCCATCGAATGATAACCCATTATTATCAAACCCTGTCTGCATCTTAACCCCGCATATCGCTGCTGGAACACGCGACGCGTTAGAACAAAAACTGGCTGCTGTATTCGCCAATATTAAAGGTTTTTTTGACGGACAACCTCTAGAAAATGAAATAGACCTGCATCAACATGAGGATTAATTTAGGGCTGTGCTGGCTGTCATTTGCCTAAATATTTCAATTTTCGAAAATATTATTGCAATTGGTAACTATTATCATTATCAATGTTGAAGGTTTGAAACGTTAGTCATTCTGGCTCGTTGGACTAATTTACATCTTGAGTAGATTTTGAGGGTAAGAGAACACAGATGCGCAAAATTCCATTATTTATATTTGGAGCAGTGTACGGGCTAGGAATTTTGGCTAGCCAACCCGTATTAGCAACGGAAACTATAAATATCTTCACCTATCGCCAACCTGCATTACTGGCGCCTATGCTGGAGGCTTATACAAAAGAAACTGGCATAGAATTCAAAACAGTTTATGCCCCAAAAGGGTTAGTTGCGAGACTGCAAGCCGAAGGGGCGAGTGCGCAGGCAGATATGGTGATTACTGTGGATATTAGCCGCGTAAAAGAGCTTGCCGATTCTGGCTTGCTAGCGCCATTAAACTCACCTGTTATTGCTGGCAATGTACCAGCTCATCTACGCGCTAAAGATGATAGCTGGACAGCACTTTCCTTGCGGGCACGTATCCTAGCAATATCAAAAGAGCGGGTGGCTAAAGACAGTTTGAAAAATATTGAACAGCTTGCAGAACTAGAATGGCAGGGCAGGGTATGTACCCGTAAAGGCAGCCATGTCTATAATCGTGCGCTTCTCGCCTCGCTTATCGCCCATCATGGCGAAGAAGGTACTAAGGCATGGGCAGAAGGTTTGGTGGCCAATTTGGCACGCCGCCCTCAAGGTAATGATCGCGCACAAGCAAAGGCTATTTATGCTGGTGAATGTGATGTAGCGCTGATGAATACCTATTATTACGGGAAGATGAAATTTAATAAAAAAGAGCCTGGACAACGTGCTTGGGCTGACAGTATCGATCTGGTCTTTTTTAATCAGGAAGGGCGGGGTCAACACGTAAATATTTCTGCTGGAGGAATTTTGAAAACTTCCAAAAATAAAGAACGTGCAAAAGCATTTCTTGCTTGGTTAACCTCAGCTGAGGCCCAGCGCCTTTATACCGAGATAAATTATGAATATCCTGTTAATCCAGCAAGTGCGCCAAGTGAAGAGGTGGCGTCTTGGGGTAGCTTTAAGATGGATAAGCTTTCTTTGGCTGAAATAGCAAGATTAAGCCCTGCTGCTCAACGGATTATTAATTCTACTGGCTGGTAGAAGTATAAATAAAGCTAAGCTTGGCAATGCTGGAGGGAGAAAGTTTTTTTTGGTATTGTTTTAACTAGTACTATTTTTTTTGCCAGAGCTGGCCTTGTTTGTCATAAAAACTAAATAAAATTGACTTATATCTCGGGTCTAGTGCAATTCAGTAATAGTATCAAAGGGAGATGATATTGATGCGCCAAAAGCTGATTTGCGAATTTATGGGCACGTTATTACTGGTGGCAACAGTTGTCGGCTCAGGCATTATGGCGGCCCGTTTGTCTGGCGGTAATGATGCTATCGCTTTGCTTGGCAATACGCTTGCAACAGGCGCAATATTATATGTCCTTATCAATATTTTTGGCTCTATTTCTGGTGCGCATTTTAACCCAGCGGTTAGCGTCGCGATGGCCTTAAAGGGTGAGCTGAATAAAGACATGCTAACTGCTTATATTTGTGTACAAGTTATTGGCGGTATTTGCGGTACGTTTCTAGCGCATTTGATGTTTGAAACGCCCCTTTTGCAACTATCTGAAAATCTGCGTTCTGGCATGTTTCAATATATCTCAGAAATGGTTGCAACCTTTGGTCTTGTGCTGACAATTCTGCTAGGGGTTCGCTACAAGCCTGATGCGGTTGCAATGTTGGTGGCACTCTATATCACAGCTGCTTATTGGTTTACCGCCTCAACCAGCTTTGCCAACCCGGCAGTCACGATAGCACGCACCTTAACTGACAGCTTTTCCGGCATTCATTTTGGCGATACAGGTTTTTTTATCCTTGCACAGCTATTGGGTGGAATGCTGGCGCTTGGTTTTTTTCGTATACTTAACACCTCAAAATAGTAAAATTCCTACTTATTTTTATAATTTTAAGCTCGTAATTTCAGCGGCTTATAAAAATTATACTTTTTTTTCATTTTTTTTCTAAAACACAGCGTATTTGTGTCGTTCACGGGTCTGTAGAGAAAAATTTAGTAATTGACGAAATCTAGAAATAACGTGAAATGAAAACGCCACCAGTACAACCAGATGCAGCGATTACAGCCTCGTCCGCACCAAAGGAGGCAGTAGCACGCCCCGATGCGCGGCTGATGCGCCTGCCGGAAAGGTTGTCTGCCCATATGCAGACGCGCTCTCAAGCCGGGCAAGTATTTATATCTGATGCCGTCATGTCTTTAGATGCAGAGATGAAATCGCTTCATATGGCTATTCAATATGCTTCGCGTGCAACCTCGCTTATTCAGGAGACAGAAGAGCAAACAGGTGAGCTGTTAACTCTGGTTAATCAAATCCGTTCTATGGCCCGGAAAATGACCCTACCGGATGTTCGTGACGCTGAGCGCCAAAAAACCGAAAGCGAAATGAATAAGCTTTGGGGGGAGGTTAATAAAATCGCTGGTCAAGAAGGGATACCCCTAAAGAGCAGCGAGGCAAAAATTTCGGCAGATACCTCGGCAGACACCAAGGCGCCTATACCCAGTAAACAACAAGCGCTATCCCATTTAGATAACGCCGCACATCAGCTAGAATTACAGCGTTCGGCGCTTTCAGAGACAGCTGTTGGCGTGCGTGAGACGATTGATATTCTGACCCGTTCAGGTATGGGAGAAGCGTTTAGCTCTAGCGATCCTGCTATGAAGGCGACTATAGACCATGTGGAAAAATCAGCTGCGGTAATGGCAGAGCGGGCGGAAATGACAAAAGCAGCTCAGAGCAAGGCAGCAACGGCGCTCTTTACCCAAATCTTGCATGTTATTTAGCACGTATAGTTAAAAAAATTTTCTAAAAAGTCTTTAATAAAGCCGCTTGCTGGCATCTGCCAAGTCAGCATGATAGGCTAATATTATTAGACCAGGTCTTAAGTGGTAAGCTTTTTTTGAGGGTGTCAGATTATGGGTGTGCGGCAGTTTTTCTTATTTCTAGTATGTTTGGGCATTATAATAGGGGCAAGTCGAGCTGCCACTGCCCATCTTTGCGCGCTAACGGGCAATGATGCACAATCCATTAGCCAGTATAATCAGTGTAAAGCAGACCTGACTGTCTCTGGCATGCACCCAAATAAGACAGATGAGCCCCCAACCGAAGAGCTATCAGCCCTAAAGTTAGAAAACAAACAGCTTCGCCTTCAGTTGGAAGTGATAAAAAGCCGTTTGTTTGAACTTCTAAAAGATTTGTAAGTGTTTCTAGCTGGCTGGAACTTGGGCAACAATCTGAAAGCCAAACGCCATCCCCAGACCAAATACAAAATGATTAAGAAGGGCAAGAAAACATACTAGGCGCGGATTATCTGTTAGCCGGGCCATTATGCCTTTACCCATCGCCGGCAAAAAGAAAAACCATGGCACCGCAACAGAAGCAATGCCAAAAATAGCACCGCTATAAAAGCTGTTATCTAGCCAGCCAGCCTCTCGCATCACAAGGTAAACAAGCGCATAACCGACACCTACCAGATAATGCACAAGCCAACCAAGCGAGGTTTCCCCAGATATTGCTGGAAGCGTATCAATTTCTGGATTGATGACTTTGCCGCGTGTTACCGTATAGGCGGTCCAGCGACCCACCATACCCCAGTTAGAAGGTGGAATATTAAGGATTAGAAATAACAAGCGCTGAAACGTGTCCATAACTAGACAAGCCAGAACACCAGCAATCAGAATATCATTGATTTCTATGTCTATTCCCATGTTCCATACCCCCAATAATTTTAATCTATACTGCCTTAATCTGCCATAAATGATGCTGATAAGGAAAATAATTTATTAAAAAAAAACGGCAAAAGCTCGATTTAATTGGTCTAACTTTTCCACTAGTGAAAATACCGTATCGCAAATATCTAGTTGCGAATGATTATTGTTTACATAATTACAATTCCTGTTAAATCAAAAGGAGTTATCAGGTGTTTGAGCCAGCTATTATCGGAGTTCTTACTATTCTTGGCTTTTTTATAAGGGGGAGCGCAAACTAAAATGGCGGCTCTGTCATTTGAAAAACCGGCTTTGAATAAAGCTCATACTATGCGCCATTTGCGCCATCAAATTGCCGTGCATCCGCTATTGCTGTTGGTTTGTCTTATCTTACTTGCACCGGTTGTTGCGATAGCTATTGTGGCCACTGGCCCTACGGACGACCTGATGCCGCATTTACTGCAAACTGTGCTTGGCCGCTATGTCCAGAACACCATTTTGCTGATGACGGGTGTTGGGATATTAGCGGTGATGTTCGGGGTGTCCACCGCATGGCTAGTTAGTCGTTATGAATTTGTGGGCCGGCGCTGGTTCGAATGGTTATTGGTTCTGCCTGCGGCAATGCCGGCATATATTATTGCTTATAGCTACACTGATTTTTTTGAATATGCTGGCCCAGTGCAAAGCCATCTTCGTGCCTTTTTTGGCTGGCAAACAGCGCGGGATTACTGGTTTCCAGAAATACGTTCTTTTGGCGGCGCGATGCTGATTATGGCAAGTGTCCTTTATCCTTATATTTATCTGTTGGCACGCACTTCTTTTCGGCAAACTTCTGCTAATCTTTTTGAAATTGCAGAAATATCTGGCCAAAATCTGTTTTGGCATGTTGGTTTGCCGTTGGCACGACCAGCTATTATTGCAGGACTTTCGCTGGTTTTAATGGAGGTGGTTTCTGATTTTGGCACTGTAGAATATTTTGCACTGGAAACCCTTACACTTGGTATTTTTAACGTTTGGATAGGCATGAACAGCAAACCAGCTGCTGCTCAGCTTGCCCTTTGTGCTTTCGTTCTTATTGGCCTGCTTTTAATGATGGAAATTTTTGCTCGGTCGCGCCGATCTTTTCAAAATAGTGGCTTTGGACGGGTAGGGGTGCCGCGGAAATATTTATTGCCGCGTTATCAGATGCTTTGCGGCGCTATCTGTATCTTGCCCATAATAATCGGATTTGCTCTGCCAGTTACGATTTTGTTGAATTTTGTTGTGCGCGGCGGCGGCGTGCAGGCTCCGGCCGACATCCTCTCGCTTCTACAGCAATCTTTTGGACTAGCTCTTATTGCTGCTATTTTGGTTATTGTTTTGGCTTTATTTGCTGCGTTGCTGGCGCATTATCGCTCGGCGCGCAGTGGCCAAGTTTTAGCTGGGGCAGCAGCGGCAGGCTATGCCTTTCCCGGTACCATTCTAGCGATAGGCGTGTTGGCGGTTGCAGGCTATATTGACCGCGCCTCTATCTCGATGTTTTCAGCCCCATTAATGGCGGGCGGCTTCGCTGTACTCCTATTTGGGCTGATGGTGCGGTTTCATGCTGTTGGTTATGGCTCAATTGTTTCTGGAATACGCCGTATGCCGCCTCATATGATGGAATCTGGTTTGATTATGGGCTATCGCTTTCCGGTTATTATTGGGAAAGTCATTCTGCCACTTCTGCGTAATTCTATTATTGCAGGCGGCTTACTGGTCTTTGTGGATGTTATGAAAGAATTGCCAATGACCTTGCTATTGCGACCCTTCTCGTTTGAGACTTTTGCTACATACACTTATCAATTTGCCAAAGATGAAATGCTAGAGGTGGCCGCAATCCCTGCCTTGCTAATTGTTTGTGCGGGTCTATTGCCAGTTTATCTAGCTAACAGAGCGCTTGAGAAATAAAGATATCGCGCTAGAATTAAAGAACAAATTCTCTTTTGGATTAATGACAGGGTCAGTTTCGGGGCAATTCACATGACATCATCTAAAGACAAAACACCGGCGCAAGGTATGCGCAAAGGCCTAACAAAATATGGTGATGATGAATTTGCCCTATTTTTGCGCAAGAGTTTTATCAAGGGGGCAGGTTATGGCGATGAAGCACTTGGACGCCCGGTTGTAGGCATTATCAATACTGGGAGTGATTTTAATCCCTGTCATGGTAATGCAGATGAGTTGATTGAGCGCGTCAAAGCAGGCATTGAAGCTTCTGGTGCATTGCCAATGGCCTTTCCAACAATTAGCTTGCACGAGGCCTTTTCTTACCCAACCTCTATGTACTTACGCAATTTGATGTCGATGGATACAGAGGAGATGTTACGTGCATTGCCGCTGGATAGTGTGGTTCTGGTAGGCGGCTGTGATAAAACAGTGCCTGCACAATTAATGGGCGCAATAAGCGCTGATGTTCCGTTTGTCCAGCTGGTCACTGGTCCTATGAGTACAGGCAGTTTTCGTGGCCAAAGGGTTGGGGCTTGCACAGATTGCAGGCGTTTATGGGCAGATTACCGGGCTGGCAATTTGGATGAAGGTGCAATAGCAGAAGCCAATAATGCGCTTGTTCCCACTATTGGCACTTGCGGGGTGATGGGCACGGCAAGCACAATGGCGCTGCTGGCCGGGGCAATGGGGCTGATGCCCTTAGATGGTGCAACCGCCCCTGCAGTTTCAGCTGATAGGCGCAGGGTAGCCGAAAAAACTGGTGTACTGGCTGCAGATATTGCCAAAAAAGGGGTGAAACCATCTGCGTTTCTATCACAAGCAGCCTTTGATAATGCTTTGCGCGTCTTGCTAGCTGTTGGCGGGTCTACCAATGCCATCATCCATCTAGCGGCTATTGCGGGGCGTTCGGGACATGATGTATCGCTTGAAAGACTTGATAATATGGCACGGCAAACCCCTGTATTGGTTGATTTAAAGCCTTCTGGCAGCGGTTATATGGAAGATTTGCATGATGCAGGCGGCTTAGTGCGTATATTAGATGCGCTTGGCCCGTTAATTGATAAGGATGCGGTAACTGTATCTGGCAAAACACTTGGCACAGAACTAGCTAGCTTTAATACAGATTGGCCGCAGAATATTGTGCGCACCCCCCAAGACCCACTATTTGGTGAGGGAGGGCTGGCTGTTCTATATGGGAATCTGGCACCGGATGGCGCAATCATTAAGGTGGCAGCTGCTAGTCCAGATCTGCTTGTGCATACAGGCAAGGCTGTGGTTTTTGAAGATATGGAGGATTTAGCCGCACGCATAGATAGCCCTGATTTAGAAGTCACACCAGAAGATGTTTTAGTGTTACGCAATATTGGACCGAAGGGTGCGCCTGGCATGCCAGAGGCAGGTCTTATACCGATCCCGCGTAAGCTTGCCCGTCAGGGGGTTAAAGATATGGTGCGTATATCTGATGGCCGGATGAGCGGGACTGCTGCTGGCACTATTGTTCTACATGCAGCCCCAGAGGCGGCAATTGGTGGTGCGCTCGCCTATGTTAAGACAGGTGATATCATTTCACTTAATGTGGAAAAGCGCGCGCTTGAGGTGGATTTATCAGAAGCAGAGCTAGAAGCGAGGGCCAAAGTAATGCCGTTTAAGACTAGCGATGCGAAGCGCGGTTATGCACATTTATTTCATACCAGTGTTTTGCAAGCCCCAGATGGGGTGGATTTTGACTTCCTGCGGGCAGAAGGCTCCACAAATAAGGTGTAAGTTTTGCTGATAACGCATTGTGGCTTGCTGTTTAAAGGGTTTTTCCTATACTAAAATCCCAGAGGTGGTTCGGCTCAATATGACAGGTTAGCTCCTTATGTTTGAAAAAAATAAAATAAATAATGCGATCATCCAGCTAAAAGAACGGTTCGGAGAGCAAGTCTCTACTAGTGAGGCGGTACGCTCGCATCATAGCCACACGACCACGCGCATTCCCCAGCAATTACCAGATGCGGTAATGTTCGCCAAAAATACCCAAGATGTGTCCGAGACTGTGCGCATCTGTTATGAAAATGATTGCCCTGTTATCGCCTTTGGTATTGGCTCTTCCCTCGAAGGGCATGTCAACGCACCTCACGGCGGTGTTTGCATTGATATGAATGGGTTAGACCAAGTACTAGAAGTAAATAATGAAGATTTAGACGTCATTATCCAGCCCGGTGTGACGCGCGAGGCTTTAAACGAATATCTGCGTGATACGGGCTTGTTTTTTCCTATTGATCCAGGGGCAAATGCCTCTCTTGGCGGCATGGCGGCAACCAGAGCCTCTGGCACAAATGCGGTACGCTATGGCACTATGAAGGATAATGTTCTGGCCCTAGAAGCGGTACTTCCAGATGGGCGGGTGGTCCGCACTGGAAGTCGGGCTAAAAAATCATCGGCTGGCTATGATTTAACGCGGCTTTTAGTAGGCTCAGAAGGCACGTTGGGCATTATCACCGAAATCACCTTAAAGCTTTATGGTATCCCTGAGGTTATTGCAGGGGGCACTTGTTCTTTCCCTTCGGTAGAAAGCGCGTGCAATGCAGTAATTAATGTGATTCAATATGGGATTCCAGTGGCGCGCATCGAATTGTTAGATGTGGTTCAGGTCCGGGCCTGTAATCAATATTCGGGACTGGATTTGCCAGAAACGCCCCTGTTATTGATTGAATTTCATGGCTCGGAAGCTGGTGTTGCAGAACAGGCTGAGATGTTTGCCTCAATTGCCGAAGAATATACTGATTATGAATTCCAGTGGACCAGCGATGAGGCGGCACGGAAAAAGCTGTGGAAAGCCCGGCATGATGCTTATTATGCGTCGCTCGCCTACGCCCCCGGTTCTGTGGGCGTTTCAACAGACGTGTGTGTACCCATATCAAGGCTGGCAGAATGTGTAGAAGAAACCTACCGCGATATTGAGGAAAACGGCATTATATCGCCGATTGTTGGCCATGTCGGGGATGGTAATTTCCACTGCATGCCCTTAAGTGACCCCAAAGATGATGAGATGCGTCAAATTATTGATGGTTTCATCAAGCGCCTATCTGAACGTGCTATCGCGATGGGCGGCACCTGCACAGGTGAGCATGGTGTTGGCCAAGGCAAACAGGATTATTTGCGCAAAGAGCATGGTGATGCGGTGGATGTGATGATAATGATTAAATCAACCATCGATCCCAAAGGCATCATGAATCCTGGCAAAATATTTCCGCAAAACTAGTTGCTATTATAGTTAGCTTTATCTAGCGTTTGGGAAATCTAGCTTTCCGCAAAAGTGGTTAGCATGCGCTCAAGGTCAGCCCATAAATCATCTTTATTTTCTAGCCCTGCATAAACCCGGACCAGATACCCGTCTTCATGAGAGGGGGCAAAATTCCGTTGGGTAATCTCGTGATGTGCCTGCTTTATTAGGCTTTCATATCCTCCCCAACTTGCCCCAATAGCAAAAATATCCATCTCTTCTATTGCTTTATCTAAGGCTTCTTGTGGCAAGTTATTTGGCAATATAAAGGCAAATAACCCGCAAGAGCCTGAAAAATCACGTTCATAGATGGGGTAATCTGGGCTTGTTGGCAGGCCAGGGTGCAAAACATCCAACACCATCGGATGGGCGTTAAGCTTATTTGCCAGATACAGCCCGTTTTCTTCGGATTTCTCTAGGCGTAAACGCAGGGTGCGCAGGCCGCGAAGCCCCGCATATAAATCATCTGGCCCCGCGCAAATACCCAAATTTGTCATCGTTTTCCTCAGCGCCTTGCCATGTGCGCCAGACGCTGCGGCAATCCCTAGGCTGATATCTGAATGCCCGCAAATATATTTTGTTGCTGCCTCAACCACAACATCTGCGCCTAAGGACAATACAGGATAGTGCAGGGCGGTACCCCATGTGTTATCTACCATAATTGTAATAGATGTCGCGGTAACCTTCTGGCGACGTGCTGCAGCAACAATCGCAGGTAAATCCTGAAGCTCAAAGGTTAGGGAGCCCGGTGATTCTACATAAATTAAGGTGGTTTCAGGCTTAATGTACGCCTCAATCCCATCATTTATGCGTGGCGGATAAAATTCTACAGCCACCCCCATAGCTGGCAGCATTTGGCTTACAAACCGGCGCGATGAGCCATATAGCGAATCTGGAAACATCATATGGTCGCCAGCCTTTGTGAAAGCCAATAATGCTGTGGTAATAGCCGCCAGTCCAGAAGGCGCAGAAATACAGCTATCCGCGTCATAAATCTCCGCAATCGCGCCTTCAAATGCTGCGGAGGTTGGCGTGCCATTACGGCCATAAGTATAGGGCATTGTAACGTCACCACGATACTCAGCAAAGCTCGAAGATAAGATGGTAGAGGTGCGGTAAATAGGCGGATTCGGGATACCATAATTCGACATAGGGTCGAGGCTTAAATGACCGAGGCGCGTATCTATGTGTTTTTGTTTAACCATTATTAATAATTATTCCAAGAGATATCTTTTAGCTTTTTTTTATAGAGCTAAATTTTATTAAATTACTAGTAATAATTATGTAAATATACTAGGTACTAAGATAGTTCTCATCATGGGATTGCCTAATTAATTTTCTGAATAATAAAGGAGAGTACTATGAGCAACAACATTATTATTGGTATTGGCGCACTGGTGATTGGAGGCGCGGCAGGTTTTTTTATTGGTTCCGGCAATGAAAAAATTGTTGAAGTTGAAAAAATTGTTGAAGTTGAAGAAAGTCAAGCCTCTACTTTAGATGCTGTTAGGGCAAAAGGGTTCATCCAATGTGGAGTAAGCCAAGGGTTGCCAGGTTTTTCAAATTCGAACGATGATGGAAAATGGACTGGTATTGACGTTGACCTCTGCCGTGCTGTTGCAGCTGCCGTGTTTGGTGATGCTGATAAGGTAAAATATACACCACTTTCCGCTAAACAACGCTTCACAGCGTTAGCGTCTGGCGAAATTGATATTCTTTCTCGGAATACAACTTGGACTATGACACGTGATACGCAACTGGGATTAAATTTTGCTGGTGTAAATTATTACGATGGCCAGGGTATGATGGTTCCAAAATCACTAGGAGCAAAATCTTCGATGGAACTTGATGGTGCAAACATTTGCACGAATACTGGTACAACAACTGAGTTGAACATCACCGACTATTTCCGTGCAAACGGAATGTCATTCAACCTAGTTGCTTTTGAAAAAGCTGACGAAGTTGTAGCTGCATATGATTCCGGCCGCTGTGATGTTTATACAACTGACCGTTCAGGACTTGCTGCTCAAAGAACCAAACTTACAAATCCAGATGACCATATGGTTCTACCTGAGATTATTTCAAAAGAGCCGCTAGGTCCAGTTGTTCGTCAGGGCGACGACTCTTGGTTTAATATTGTACGTTGGGCATTAAGAGCAATGATTAATGCTGAGGAAATGGGTATTTCATCCGCCAACGCAAATTCGATGGTTACTGATAATAATCCAGCAATTAAAAGGTTACTCGGCTCTGAGGGTAACTTCGGACAAGAATTGGGTTTATCAAATGATTGGGCGTTGAATATCATTACCCAAGTTGGAAACTACGAAGAGAGTTATGAGCGAAACGTTGGTCCAAACACACCACTAAAATTAGACCGTGGAGTGAACGCATTGTGGAGCGATGGTGGAATTCTGTATGCAGCACCAGTTCGCTAACTAATATTTTAGCGACGTTCATACGTTTGTTTTGAACGTCGCTATTTTATAGATTTTTATTCTAGTTATATACTGAAAAATTCTGGTTATTTAATGCCTCGTAACTCATCTTTTATTTACAATCAAAATATAAGAAGCAACGTATTTCAGGTTTTGCTGGTCTTAGGGCTTTTACTAGGTGCTTGGTGGCTTGTAGATAATACAATTTTTAATCTCTCTGCGCAGGGAAAATCTGTCGGGTTTAATTTTTTAAGTCAAACTTCTGGTTTCCAAATTAGTTCAACGCTCGGCACTTGGGTGATGGAGTATAATGTTGGCTCATCAACCTATCTCGATGTCTATTTCATCGGTATTATTAACACCTTTCTAGTCGCTGTATTAGGTATTGTTGCTGCAACCTTTCTTGGCTTTGCCATGGGGATTATGCGGCTTTCTCAAAATATAGTCATCAGGGGCTTTGCGACTATATATGTCGAAGTGCTTCGAAACGTTCCCCTGTTGTTGCAATTGTTTTTCTGGTATTTCGCGGTTTTACGCTCTCTGCCTAGTCGGCGCGGTCAGATAGAGATTTTTGAGGGTGCTGCCGGCATTAATATCACCGGTTTATATCTCCCAGCCCCGATTGCGCAAAGCGGTGCGGGGATTCTTGGTCTTGCCTTTATCCTGTTTGTGGGTATTGCGATATGGCTGGGGCGCTGGGCAAAGAAGCGCCAATATGAAACAGGTCAGATTTTTCCGGCCTTTTGGGTAGGTTTAGGTCTTATCGTCTTTGGAACAGCGCTTGTCTATCTTGTTATGGGTCAGCCCATTGACTGGTCATTTCCTGTATTTAAGGACACAGGCCCTGCTTTGCGGCGTGGGTTTCAAATTGGGGATGGGATGGTTATTGTCCCTGAATTTATCGCTGTTTGGCTAGCCCTATCCTTATATACCGCTGCCTTTATAGCAGAGATTGTGCGCGCTGGTATTCTAGCGATTTCTAAGGGGCAGACAGAGGCCGCCTATTCGCTTGGCTTGCGCCCGGGGATAACATTGCGTCTTGTCATTATTCCGCAAGCGTTACGCATTATTATTCCGCCGCTAACGTCGCAATATTTGAATTTAACCAAAAACTCATCATTGGCAGTAGCAATCGCCTATCCAGAATTAGTGTCTATTTTTGCAGGCACCGCCCTTAATCAGGTAGGCAAGGAAATTGAGATGATCGGCATGATGATGGCTGTTTATCTGACTTTCTCTCTTTTGACGGCTGCCTTTATGAATTGGTTTAACGCCCGTGTAAAATTGGTGGAACGATAAGATGGCAACACCAAAGAAACAAGATTACGCCTTTGTTCGCAAAGAAGATGCACCTCTTTTGCCGCCGCCGCCATCACAGGCAGGTATCACTGGCTGGCTATGGCAGAATATTTTTGCCAGCATGGCAGATTATAGCTCAATCAGCGCTTCTATCCGCTCAGGGCTTGTGGCGTTTTTATCGGTCTGTATTCTGTATTTTGGTGGGATGCAAATTTATGGCTTGCTAGATTTTTCCATTTTTTCAGCTGTATGGTCCGACCCAGATGACATAAAAAGGGAAGCTTGCTGGACTGTGGATCAAGGCGGCGCACTGCCTTCTGGCTGGCACGGTGCCTGCTGGCCATTTGTTATGGCTAAGCATAAATTTATTATGTACGGGCCTTATCCTAGTGAAGAGCTTTGGCGGGTAAATTTAATCGGCTTGATCGGACTTGTTGGGCTTGGTTGGGTACTTATTGAACGCCTACCATATCGCAAGCAGG
>JADHLI010000002.1 GCA_016780775.1 Alphaproteobacteria bacterium
TCACCTACTGTAAAACAAACTGAGAAACATTTGTGCATGTTGACAGCACAAGTGCTTCACATAAACTGGCAGTATAGCTGTAGTTCAATTGGAAATGGTGCTTCAGTGTAGCGCAGACCTACTCTCCACCAGCACCATTCTTTCAAAAAATGTTTTTTTTTCAGTGTTTTATGGAAAATTGAGCACCATGAAAATATAGGGCGTGGTACACATTTACCATTTCACACTGCGCAAATCAGAAATCTTTAGAATTATTGGGATAACCGCTCTGTAATTTTTCCAATGTCTGAAAATAAATTGCCAACTTTATATTTCTCATTCACCGAAATAGTTAGCAATAATGTACTTGTTGTCTCATCTAGCACAATGAATTGTCCGCTATGCCCCTGAAGCACCATCGCTGCTTCACCATTCACGGGGAAAACCCAAGATTGATATCCATATTTAGAACGATTTTTCTTTCCCGTAGCTACAGCTTTTTTCACGCCTTCATTAAAATATCTACCAAGACAGGAATTTGACTATTTTTGCCTCATTAGATATTGGCCAAAATTTGCCCAATCCTGTGCCGTCATTACGAGATCAGAAAATGATACCGTTGTTCCGGATTTATCACTTGTCCATTGCATGAAGCCGCTTTTGCCAAATTGGCTGTAAATTTCACTATGAAAATATTTGGCGAGGGATTTTTGCGCAATCTCTTCTACCAAAATTGATAAAGCCAGACTATCCGTAGAGTGGTAATTCATTTTTTGGCCAGCATTTCTGGCAGCAGATTTATAAAAATTTAGAGCTTCTCTGACATTGCCATTACCATCAAAATTTTGCATTCCCCGTGACTTCTGATTGAACCTTTTCTCATCAGACCGGCCTAACGGGCTAACACCGCTATTCATCTGCAGAATGTTTCGAATGGAGACCTCTCCATAGGGCGTAGACGCTAAAAACTTTGAATAACTTCCTGCTTTGTCATTCAATGATTTAATTTTACCAGAGCAAAGCAACCCACCAACAGATGCTGCGATGGCAGTCTTGCTCATAGACATGCCCAATAGTGGGGTATTACTGTCAATTTTTCGCTTCTTATTATATCGCTCATAAATGACTTTCCCATCCCGCATCACTATGGCTTCAGGGTTAAATTTATCCCCAAGCCATTTATCAAATTTTTTGTTTCCAACAGAAGTTTTAGATGCATTAGGAATTTCACCAAATTTATCATAATTCACATCAAATGGGCCGAGTTTACCCGTCACGCTAAGCTGCGCATAGGCCTTAACATTTCTCATCATTTTTTTCGGTGAGTGATCTGCAAATGCCTCAATGGCAAAAAGACTTAAAGTTATTAGGACTAAGCCCGACGTAATATGTCTCATTTTTGCACCTAGTGTTCTGTAGACAAAAGCCAGTGATCTGTAAACACAGGAAAGCGAAGCTCTTCCCTTTTTTCATAGCAAAGGTTATATCAGGGAATCTAGCTTTATTCCCAAATTTTAAAAACTTGCATTAATTTACTTTTAGGCTGATAGTGATTTGTGGAGAATCTTAACTGTTTTGCGACAACAGTTAAAAATACAATTCCAAGCTCTCCGGTTTCGCACCTTTTTAACTTAGTACCATGCCCACCTAATGTTCTGTTAACATTAGTCCTTTGTTTTATTTGTTACCACAAATTTGCCTAAAATAAACGTCGGTCTTTTTAAATGGCTGTGCGCTTTAGTGCTTTGCATAATTACAATTTTATACAACTACCTAAACTGTATTGCCAACGCTATTTAAGCTTCATTTTTAGCGATTAACTATGCCTGAAAAAGGAAAAACAATGTCAAAAGGAAATAATAAAAAAGGGAATAGAGAAGCAAGAAAACCGAAAAAGGTTTCTACAAATACCCTTGCAACAGCAAACTTTTCATCAAAACTCTCGGAGGTAAAACTTGGCTCAAAGAAACAAAAATAATATGAAATTCTTAGTCTTAACTATTCTTATTTTTTCATCGGTGTCATTTGCAAACGCTACTGAATATAAGTTGACAAAGCCAGCGGTTGAAACTAGCTCGCTTAACGAATGTTTGTATGCCTTCTCTAAGGGGACAAAGTTATCAAGCTCTTTGGGTGACACCTTCATTTATAAAAAAGAATTATGGCGTGTGTCTTACCACGAAGATGATGAACTTATTAGCTGTGAGTTGATTGGAGTATTTGGTGAGTAATACTTGCAAAATACGTAAAATTTCCACCGCTTAATTCCAGTTTTCTGCAGCATAAACTTACCTGTAAGGAAAAATTCTAATGGCATTTCTCCACTGGCTTACAAATGCAAAAATCAAACAACCACCAATTTCTATTTTGCCTAAAACTCAGGCTAGACAGAAAATCCTAAAAAAGATGCCTGATAAAAGCAGTAAGTCCATAGAAATTCTTATAGTGCCAAAATCAGCCGACAAATATAGTCAAAAAAATGTTGGTATTACGCTCGACCAAAATCTAATTAAAACCATTCTCTCAGCAGCCTATAAGTCAGTATCAATAACGGAAATAAAAACTGAAATTGACCTGAGAGAACTTGCAGCTAGGAAGCCAGACCTTGTCTTTTCAGGCGTGAAGTACTTCAATTTTGGTAATGAAGAAATTTGGTTAAATGATTTTTTGGATGGCCACCATATTTCCTATATTGGTTCAAGCAAGAAAGCTTTAGATAGAGAACATGATAAAAGCATTGCCAAAAAAATCGTAAAAGAAGCCGGCATTGCAACAGCAGAATATTTTACAAGTGCACCAGGCGAACATCCACTCAGAGTTTCTGTACCTCTTGCCTTCCCTCTATTTATAAAGCCTATCAAGGGTGGCGACAGCATTGGAATAGATGCTCGTTCCATTGTAAATGACATGGAAGGCATGACTGCAAAGATAGCGGAGATATTTGCTACACAAAAATCACGTAGCCTTGTTGAAACGTATCTCCCCGGTAAAGAATACAGTGTTGGAATATTTGAAAATGAGGTCACTAAAGAGCTCACTGCAATGCCTATTGAAATTGAGGTAGGCGAAAATGAGAATGGGTGCTTTATTCTTGATTTTGATACAAAGCAAAACGATACAGAACTTGTCCATAAAGTCGTTAATAAGCAAATTTATAGTCAATTATCAAAGGTAGCCAAAGCAGCTTTTCTAGCTCTTGGTGGTAAATCTTTTGGACGAATTGATTTTAAAATGAGCATTGATAACATACCGTATTTTATAGAGGCAAATCTTATGCCTGGACTGAGCAAAGGGTATTTCTACAGATGTTGTTCTCTTAACCTTGGTATAAGTTATGAACAGATGATTTTAAAAATAGCCCAAAATCGAGTGCGTTAGTTTGTAGGTGAAGATACTTCCCGGAATAATCAATTATTCTCTAGATTGACAAACAAACCACAGCTGAAACTTTAGATATTTATCTCTATGAGCGCTAACCCATTTTTAGCAAAAGATACCCCCGGTGGGTAAAAACATAACAGCAAGCACAGTTTCAAAAAAGGGCAAACAGAACAAGAAAACGGCCCGCTTGATCCGCACTCCAGAACCTATCGTAAATAACTCACAAGCGGGCTATCTTGCCCCCTTTAACCTTTGAGCTTCATAGCTAGGGAACACCCTGATATGATACGTAGAACATTCATTGCTGCAGTGGCAGCCACCACTATCTCTATGTCTGCATTTGCTGGCGGGCACGGACCAAAAGATATTGTCGATACCGCAGTTTCAGCGGGCAACTTTAACACTCTCGTTGCTGCGGTGAAGGCCGCCGGGCTGGTTGAGGCTCTAAAGGGCGATGGTCCATTGACCGTATTTGCCCCAACTGACGAGGCGTTTGCGGCTTTGCCAGCGGGTACAGTGGAAAGCCTATTAAAGCCAGAAAACAAGGACAAGCTTATCAATATCCTGACCTACCATGTCCTTCCCGGGAAAGTAATGTCTGGAGACATTGCGGGCAAATCTCTAGAAGCCAAAATGCTGAATGGCTCTATGGCAAAAGTAGATGCGACATCTAGCGTTAAAATTGATGCGGCTAATGTAGTAGCAGCTGATATTGAGGCAAAGAATGGCGTTATACATGTGATCGACGCTGTTATTATCCCATCCAACTAAACAAGAATATGAGGGGTGGCAGATGAAGGCCGCCCCTCATCATTTGACTGTTTCTGCGAAGCCAGCCGGTCCTCGCCGATACCTTGGAAATGCCCAACCAGCAAGGCTCTAAGAGCATCCCAACTGACTGGAATATATCTCATTTTTGCACCTAGTGATCTGTAGACAAAAGCCAGTGATCTGTAAACACGGGAAAGCGAAGCTCTTCAATTCTTTCATAGCAAAAGTGATATTAAGAAATCTCGTTTTATCTAGAAAGTTAAATAAACAGCTATTAAACCCATCAGGGCTAGCAGCGAGCCTAACATCAACTGTTTGATAAAGTTATTTTTTGTCGCTTGGTTTTATATGTTGTGAATAGCTGAAGAGACCTAGCCCCCCCTAGCCTATTACCCCCTAGCCTATTTATTGTCGTCATCATCTTGCCTTTTTTGTTAAGCCTGGGCTGGTGGCGAACCAGGCGCGATATACCAGATATAGTGTATACGAGCTTTTAAAACCACAAGATTAATTTACTGGCACGGCAAGATTAATTTACTGGCACGGATAGATGTTATCATGCGCTCACGCTTCTGAACTTCTGAAAGATAATAGCGGCTCTCATATCTTCATGCTCAACATACTGTTTTGAGAGGTGGCGGAGACCAGACTATGAGCATCTTTCAAAAGTTTTATAAAACTGAAATCGAAATGTAACGAATTAGAAGGACTGTAATTCTCCAACCATCGGAGAAGAACATGATCAGACAAAAAAATATTAAAGTAGCTTTTATGGCTACCAGCCTATCGCTCTTCACAGCTTATTCAGCAAACGCGCTAGAGATGAAAGAGATAGGTAATTTCAAAATTGGAGACGGTGAGGGTTATGCAGAGATGCTGCGTTATCATGCGCCATCCAAGAGCCTAATGGTAACAGCATCTGAAACAGGTACGATCGAAAGACTATCAATCAAGGACGCTGCTAACATCACCAAAATGGAAGCCTTAGATTTATCTGGCGGCGACGTTACGGCAGTTGCAGTCCATGGGGCTATGGTCGCTGCGTCCATTAAAGCAGATGCAGCAGATGCAGCAGGTATGGTGAAACTGTTTGATGTTAACGCAGGCGAAATAGCCACTTACACAACAGGAGCCCTTCCCGACAACCTAGCCTTTTCTCCAGATGGTCGCTATCTGTTGACCGCAAATGAAGGCGAGCCATCAGACGATTACAGCGTAGATCCCGAGGGGAGCTTCACGCTAATCGATTTAAAATCTAGCCCTAAAAATGCAACGGTCACACAATTGAGTTTAAATGGCTTTAACACCCCTCGTGGCGGCAGAACAGTTAAGCCCGGCGCCAACTTTGCAGCTGATGCAGAGCCTGAATATGTTGCTTTTGATGCAAGCGGGAAAACAGCCTATGTGACTTTGCAGGAAAACAACTCTGTAGCTGTCATTGATATTGAAAAGGCTGAAGTTGCAGGCATTGTTGGCCTTGGTGTTAAAAATGTCTCACGCACAAGCCATGATATGTCAAATAAAGACAACGCCATTAATATGAAACGCTGGCCTGTCCTGATGATGTATCAACCTGACGCGATCGCCACATATGAAGTCAATGGGGCAACCTATTTGGTTACCGCTAATGAAGGGGATGCGAAAGATTATGATGGGTTTTCAGAGGAAACGCGTGTTGCAAAACTCACCCTCGATAAAACGATGTTTCCAAATGCGGACATGCTTCAAAAGCCAGAGAATCTTGGCCGTCTGAAAACCACCACTACCATGGGCGATACCGATGGTGATGGGGATCATGATATGATTTACGCCTATGGCGGCCGGTCATTTTCAATCTGGGGTGCAGACGGAACTTTGGTTTTTGATAGCGGCAATGCTTTTGAAAATATTATCGCAAGCCGCTCACCTGAAGTCTTTAATGCAAATGGTGGCAGCTCCGAATTTGACGACCGTTCTGATGATAAAGGTCCTGAACCTGAAGCCCTAGCGTTAGGGAAGATGGATGGCAGAACATATGCCTTCATCGGCATGGAACGAAATAATGCTATTTTTGCTTATGACATCACACTACCTTCCGACCCGCATATAGTTGGATATATGATGCCTAGTGAGGCGCATAATTCACCGGAGGGGCTAGAATTTATTGCGGCAAAAGACAGCCCAACTGGAAAGCCTTTATTAGCTGTTGCCTATGAAATGACAGGCACAGTTGCTTTGTATGAAGTACATAAATAACCCCCTAAATTAGAGCTGGGGCAGATGGGATCTGCCCTGGCTTCTATCATTAATAAGCGCTGCAATTATCTGAAAATTGCCCGAAAAGCTATCCAAAAATTTGCCTGAAAAATGACGAGTAGATGGTGGGTAATTTTTCTTGGAAATGGCGGGTAATAACCGCACGGCAACTACCCCACATTTTTTCTGAAGAAAATAAACGATACGCCATTGTTATAAAAACGTCATCTAGAGCAACTATACCAATTCTAGGGATAATCACCGGATATAGGCTCACCTTATGGACGAGAATCAAGCGCCTTTTGCCGCTCAAAAGAATGATGACCCAGCCCGCGTTGAAGACAGAAAAACAAAGCGTTCATCATATAAATATCGCACAATTTTTATTTCAGACACACATTTAGGGAGTGCCGGCGCACAACACCGAGCATTGCTGGATTTTATAAAATATAATGAGTGCGATAAACTATATCTTGTTGGCGATATTGTGGATGGCTGGCAATTGAAACGAAAATGGTTTTGGCCGCAACCTCATAATGATGTGATCCAAAAACTGCTTCGAAAAGCACGAAATGGAACAGAGGTTATATATATTCCAGGAAATCATGATGAGTTCGCACGCCAATTCCTCGGGCTTTCTTTCGGCGGTGTATTGATCAGCAATTCAGATATTCATGAGACGGCAAATGGAACAAGGTTTTGGGTCGTGCATGGAGATTTTTTTGACAATGTTATCCAGCATGCACGGTGGCTAGCTTATGTTGGTGATTTTGCCTACACAAAACTTTTGACACTTAACAGGTGGTTAAATCTAATTCGGCGTAGATTTAATCTGCCCTATTGGTCGTTTTCGCAATATTTAAAGCTGAAGGTAAAATCAGCTGTTTCTTTCATTTCTGCTTTTGAATCTGTGATGATAAGAGAGACAAAAAAGCACCAATGTGACGGGGTAATCTGCGGTCATATCCACAAAGCAGAGATTAAAATAATTGATGATATAATTTATGCGAATTCTGGCGACTGGGTCGAAAGTTCCAGCGCACTAGTTGAAAATTTTGATGGGCAACTGGAAGTCATATATTGGAACGAGGCAGGGTTGGTATCCAAACATAGCTTGGATGAGATGTCAGCAGATGCCATGAGCTTGGCCCCGAGCGCGCTATGATAGATGGTAAAAAACTTGTTCATTTGCTGATTGTAACAGATGCTTGGTTTCCGCAGGTCAATGGTGTGGTTCGCTCGCTAACCCATACCAGAGAGGAGCTCATCGCACGGGGCCACAAAGTGTCGATGCTGACACCTGAAGAATTCAAAACCTTCCCCTGCCCTACCTATCCAGAAATCAGATTGTCCTTATTTCCGAGAAGCCGTGTTGCAAAAATTATTCGCCAACATAAACCTGATGTTATCCATATAGCCACGGAAGGGCCTTTGGGGATAGCAGCGCGCAATTTTTGCATCCGAAATAATATGCTCTTTACCTCGGCATATCATACGCGTTTTCCAGAATATATTTATTCAAGGATTAAATTACCTTTGTTTATAAGTTATGCCTTTATAAGGTGGTTTCATAAACCCAGCGAAGCCGTCATGACACCAACATTACAGGTAATATCCGAGCTTAAAGATTGGCAAATATCTAACACTGCTTTGTGGCCACGGGGGGTAGATTTAACCCTATTCAGCCCACCCAAAAGACGAACACGTAACGCCAAACCTGTGCTGCTATATGTCGGAAGAGTAGCGGTAGAGAAAAATATTGAGGACTTTTTAAATATAAAAATTGACGCTGAAAAGTGGATTGTAGGGGATGGACCAGCTTTGACGTCTCTCAAATCTCGCTTCCCTGATGCTAAATTTTTCGGAATGAAAGCAAAAGAAGAATTACCTGAATTTTACGGCAAAGCAGACATATTTGTTTTTCCTTCCAAAACAGACACCTTTGGACTTGTATTGCTTGAAGCAATGGCCTGCGGCCTGCCGGTTGCGGCCTATCCAGTGTCTGGACCTATTGACGTGGTTCGCAACTCAGATGCTGGTATATTGGACGATAATCTAGAAATTGCAGTAAAAAAGGCATTAAGGATACCACGTAAGAATGCCAGAACTCACGCTGAAAAATTTTCTTGGACTACAGCCACAGACATTTTCGAGAGTTATCTTGTATATCGGCAAGACAAAGATGAATATTCCTCTTTAAATAATCCCCACAAAAATAACTCGGGCATAACACGGGCATTCAAGGCTTTTGCAAATTCTTACACTGGTTTACGTTTCGCAATTAATGAAGAGAGCGCCTTTCGTCAGGAGTTGCTTTTGGTAGCTATTATGCTTCCCATCACATTTTGGCTTCCAGCGTCATCATCACAAAAATTATTAATGATAGGCTCATTACTGCTCATTTTGATAACTGAATTATTAAACTCAAGTATTGAAGCGGCTATAGACCGTATTTCTTTTGAGCAACACGGCCTGTCAAAAAGGGCAAAAGATTATGGAAGTGCGGCGGTATTTCTATCCTTAATATTTAGCGCCATTGTTTACATTACCGTAATTTATCAAATTATGTTTTAGAAAAAAACAAGCTACCTGCCAAAATAACAGCTTAAAGCTTAAGAAATATCTAGCCGTTCTGGATAGCTTATCTTTTATGTAATCAAACTGTAATATTACGGAACTAGGATCAATTTCTATTTAGTTAGGATGATCGGCTATGCAAAAAATTTTATTCCTGTGTACAGGTAACTCCTGTCGCTCACTGATGGCAGAGGCGCTAGCGAACCAGCTGGGCGACGGGCATCTGCACGCTGAAAGCGCTGGCAGTATTCCGGCTGGTTTTGCGCACCCAAAAGCGCTAACCACGCTTAAAAAGCATGGCGTGAAAGCTGGTGGCCTGTTTAGCAAATCTTGGGATGTTTTTGAAAAACAACGTTTTGACTATGTGATTACTGTTTGTGACTCAGCTGCTTCAGAGACCTGTCCTGTATTCGCTGGTGGCTTTAAAAAACTGCATTGGAGCTTGCCTGATCCAGCTGGTGTTACCGGCACTGAGACAGTGATCACCGCTGCCTTTGAAGATACTTTTGCCGCGTTAAAAAGTAGAATTGAAAGCGAATTATTATAGCCGCATCAACGCTATCTCTTCGCGCTCACACCGCGATGACAGAGCCATAGATCTGAAAAAAAAGCACAGCCACTTTGCCTGTGCGTTTGTTATTATCTGCCCTCACGCGATCTTTATATCCAAGGCACATCTGTGACAGTGAGGGTTGTCTGCGTGTTGCAATGCCTGCCTAACAGGATATTAGAACCTTGCAATTGTAGAAAAGAAATTTGCATTCATGCCATTTAAGGCTTTTTTGACTTCTTGCCCCACATCTCCATAGACATCCAATTTCTGGACGTCAAACAGGCTCAAAAATTCTGCTGCCACCTTAGCTGAGAAAAAATCAAAATGGCGTTGATATGCGTCTGCATTCTCAAACCGCTCATGCAAATGAATAACCCCATCTAATTCATAATATTCATAGAGAAATGCATTGCCTTTATGTTGGTTCACTAAAACCAAATTCTCAATAAAGCTTCTCCAATTTTGCTGCCCATCTTTAGGCTTCATAACAATGTTAATTCCAATCACTTCATTGTTTAAAACCACCATTTCCTCTACCCATGCTCCAATGAAACAAATTTTCAAAAATTGCAACCCAAGACGCCAGCTATGCACCCTCCACTATCCAAATTTTGCGCCATGTTATTCACGTTTTCTTCATGCCTGTGGGATGGGCAACATCTTCTATTACCAGCTTGGGCGCAGTACCAACATCAATAAGCTTTGGTCGCTTGGAAAGGTAGCTTGCCATGCCCGGCAGGCTTTCCATATCACTTATGAAAGCCATCAACCTTGGAAATTCTTGCACCAAGCTAGGGTCAAGTAATTTAGATAGATCTAAATGATGATAGGTCGCAAATTCTGCGGCGCGGGCTGTATCATCTGTGAAAAATTTTCCACGCCCGCTCTCCAGACATCTAGCAAGATCAGAAAAGCGACCAGATAAGCTAGGCCGCATCGCCTCCTTCTTAGCCATAAAATCATCACCGATGGCAAAATTAATGGCTGGGTTTAAAGGGGCAAATAACTCCTGTGCTGACTGCAATATAGCACTCGCTTGAGCCGCCTTCACAGGGTCGGAAATAGCTATGCCTGCCCGATTTTCCAAATATTGCAGAATTGCCACACTCTGGCAGATCTGCGCCTCGCCATCCACTTCCAGCATCGGCAGCTGTTGAAAGGTGATAGTTGGTTTTACATTTGCCCAAACATCATCAAAATGTTCCCAAGACATTAGATATTGGTAATCTATATCATAGCAATGCATCAGCATTTGCGGCGCTTCTGCCAGCGCACGCATTTTAAAGTAAATAAGTTTTAAAGACATATTATCCCCTTTGATGCACCAGAGTCGCATTCAGTATTTCGATTTAAAATAGAATACTAAAATTAAGAAGCAGGGCAGATAAACTCTAAATTTAAAACCAGTATAAGAATAGGAGTGGTAGGATGCGCATGGGAAGGGCATATCATCCTAAAAATTGAACAGCCCACTTCACTGAACCTTCCCTTAGTTGAAATAGCACGGAATTCCCTTTATATATATGGGCGTTATATACCAGCATTTAGGCGGAGATCATCATGGGCTTAACCTTGTATCTATCAGGCGAAATTCATACCGATTGGCGTGAGCAAATTATTGCTGGTTGTGCAGATATGGATGTTGAATTTACCGCACCGGTAACTGATCACGCAGCTAGTGATGACTGCGGCGTGGCTATTCTAGGCGCAGAACCTGATAAATTCTGGCATGACCATAAGGGGGCAAAGATTAATGCCATTCGCACGCGCAAAGCCATTTCGGATGCAGATATTGTTGTCGTGCGCTTTGGCGAGAAATATAAACAATGGAATGCCGCTTTTGATGCTGGCTATGCTGCAGCGCTAGGCAAATCGCTTATCATCATGCATGGCGCTGATCATCAGCATGCCTTGAAAGAAGTAGATGCAGCCGCGCTTGCAGTAGTAGAAACCCCGCAAGAAATTGTCAAAATTCTACGCTATATACTGGACGGGAAGTTAGTTTAGACTAAAAGAAAAAGCCCATTAACCAATGGGTAGGAACAAATACTAGCTTTTTAAATCCTGACCAAGATGCAGGATGCGCTCACCTTCCATAAGTTTTATCTTATTAGTGCCTTTAATTTCATCTAGTGCCGATTTCATAATCGCCATGATTTTATCAGCCTCAGACTTTGAGGTAAATCTGGAGACAACAAAGCAGGCATTGTTCGACAATTTGAAAATTTCGCCGCTTAGCTGGCCGGCTTCGATATTTTTGGGCAGCAGCTCTTTTTCGATGAAGGCCATTATCATCTTAAACTGGATATCCGAGCTTCCAATAATTTCAGCCACACGCACATACATAATTTCTATTCTCCGCGTTATGCTTGTTTGGGATGGGGAATTAAGCAGGCCTGCATTATAACAACTCACCCTCAGCAACGGTTACCTTTGCCATCGCCTGTTCATGCAAGGACTGCACCGCTTTCAAAGCTTCCAGCTTTTGCGATGCCCCACTTTTATCCTCAAAAACCTCAAAGACAACACCTGAATTATTGTTTGTTTTCATTAAATAACGACTATAGCCAGGCTCAGAGATTTGTCTGGCTGCTGTCTCAAGAACCGGCCAGATAGAGGGAGCTAATAAAGTGAAAGATATTTTACGTGCATACATTTTACTCAGCCCCGTTATTCTATGCCAGCAACCTGCATCGAGGATACATAAGCATTCATCTTGTCATGGCCTTTCTCAAACACCTTCATATAGGCATCAGACTCATAGGCTTTGGACCAAGAAATATTTGAAAAATTACCAGATGAATAGACGATATTCACCATCGCCTCAACGTCATCATCATTGCCTGCACCGACAACAGAAACGAAATTAAAATCAATACCGCTGGTAAATAAAAACTCAAAAACTGTGATATTAAAGCGTTCAAAAAAGGGGTTTAAGATAACGCGCCTATCCTGAGGTTTATTTAGCATTGCAGCAGCAAAGTCACTACTTGTCTTACCATGGATAATATATTTCATCATTTCTGCTTCCTCTTCCTATTTCATAAGTTAAAAATAAAATAAAAACTGATCAGACAAAAAGATCACTGCGGTTAAGCGGCAAAGCACACATACGCCCACATATCTAGACCGTATCAGCTTTCCAGATGAATGGTTCGGTCGCCTGAGAATGACATTGTTTTTGGTGACAAAGTTTGCGTAAATCTCTGTATATTGTCATCAATGAGCTGTTCAATTTTTGCTTGCGCTTCAGCGTCTGGAAATTCCCATACAACAGTTGAAATATTAGGCGCCTGCTTGTTTCGATAAGCGTTAAAAGTTACGCCTGGCACTGTTTTGATCAGATCTGGCCATCTAGTTTGCAAAATCGATTCAAATAAGTCACATTCTTCAGTTGAAGGGAATGTACGAATAAATATTTTACAGTGCATATGTTACCTCAAAATTTATTGACTACACCTAATTTAGGAAAAAACTATGGATAAATTAAACATTGCACTGCCGATTTTCTTTAGCAAGTCAGTAGCAAAACGCGCTTTTAAAGTTGCCTTAATTGTTGGCACTATCCTAGCTTTCATCAATCATGGCGATGTCATTTTGTCTGGCGGACTAACTTCAGAATGCTGGGTTAAAATAATTTTAACCGCCTTTGTTCCTTATTGCGTCTCATCCATTACTGCAACGCTAGCAATCATAGAACAAAAGGCGGCAACCTAGCTGTTTTAAGGTTGGTTTATGCTGTCTTCCAGGGACCAAAATCTTTGCCAGCGCCAACGATTTCATAAGCAATAACTGTATCATCGCCCTCAACCCAGCCATCATGTCCTGGCGCGAAATAATAGGCATCACCTGCTTCAGCTAGAACTTGCGTGCCATCATTATGGACACACATTAATTTGCCCTGAACAATCACGCCAACATGCCCGGCCTGACAGCTATCCCCCCCGACAATTGGCTGAATACATTCAGACCATTTCCAGCCCGGCTCCAAGATCAGCTTTGAGGCATTCATGTCACCAAGCTTCACCACAGATACATGTGCATTTGGGGGATTTTTCACCTCATCAGCGTCATCAAAAGATTTTTTATACATATTCGTCATATTAATATCTCCTTAAAGAACCAGATCGCCAGTTAACGGAATTGTATGCCGGTCAATTGGATTATATTCCTGCAGCATGTGCCGCACCGTATCGAGAAATTCGACGCCTTCTTTCGCACTTTTTTCCAGCATATCTGCATCTCGTATCACAACGCTGAACACCTCATCATCTTTGGTCATCACATATTGTTCGTGAATACCCTCACGCTTATGCGTGGAGATGAAGTCGGTTATCGCTGCAACATATTCATCAAAATATTCGGGCTTTGGCTTGAACCGAATAATGGACATTTTCTTCATTGAATTTCTCCTATCTTCAGCCAAGTAGCTTTATAGGTCGCTAATATTCTGCATCACATTATTTAGTGTTTTGTTATTTAGCATTCCATAATAAAAGGTTTGACTCTGTTTGAGTAAACTTCCAGTATTTCTACTAAACAGGTTTAAATTTTAAAGTGGTTCTAAATGTTAAGAGATTTAGAATATTTTCAAAAATGCCCCATTGGCATGGCAGCAGATATTATAGGCGATAAATGGTCTTTAATTATCTTGCGCGACATCGCCATTTTCCATCGGCAAACCTTTAGCCAAATATTGCGTGAAAATATCGAAGGTATTTCATCTGCAACACTGGCAAATAAGCTAAAGCGTCTGTGTGATATCGGTTTTCTGACTGTCAGAGATTATAAAGGTCATAAGCAGAAGAAACTCTATTGCCTGACCGAACCAGCAATAGATTTTGTACCAGTTCTTTTTTATCTCGCCAGCTGGACTGCTCTGCACCAAGAACCTAACAAGGATTATGTGAAATTATTAAAACCTTTTTTGGATAATGAGCAAGGTCGGATTGATAAATTGCTAGAAGGCTTGCATGACATTCACATAAATCATCAGCCAAAAGAGGCCCTCTGGTGGACAAAAACTCTCAACGCTGGCGATAGACACCCTTCTGGCAGTCACCCTTCTGGCACTCATCCTTCTGGCACTCATCCTTCTGGCACCCATTAAACTAGGCCAATTTTTGAGTTGAATTTTAGTGCGACAACCAGATGCCAGCCATAATAAAATAGGGAGAAGAAAATGCGCATAATTGGATTGATTATTTGTTTGGCCCTAGTTGGCGGCGCGCTCGTAATCATTGGCCCGGCTCTCTATTTCGATTTGAACAGCTTTTTGGTTGTTCTAGGCGGGGGTGTTGGCTATGCGCTTCTAAAGGGCAGCAAAGAGCCTTTCATTAAATTATTTGGTGACGGTGCGGCATATTTTGGCTGGATAGGCAGTCTTATCGGCCTGATTGCTATCACTGGCGGCCGATTTGATACATGGGGGGATGTTGAAAAGATGGGGCCTGCGTTAGCAGTTGCTATGTTAACACTTTTTTATGGCTATATGGCGCGCCTAATCGCCCTATCTTTTACGCCCTTAGACACGCTGGAAGATTAGCTGGAAAATTAACTGGTAGCTTAACTGGCAGATGATCTAGCAATTTAAATGGCAAATTAAATGGCAACTTAGCTGGCAGGCAAGAAAGAGAGCATATCCCGATAGGTTTCGTATTTTTGTGAAATTTTGTCCTCTACTAGGGCTTAATAATGAGACATTTCGACCCATTTAGGTAAAAAAATGAAAGAAAAAAGTGGTAATTTGGCGACAGTCATGACATATGGGTAGGGTATTCTCAAAAACTTAGAATACAGCTTAACAATTTTTGACATTTATAAGATGCGAGTTGTCAGGCTTAAACGATACTTTAGGAGACGAAGATGGCAACTGGCACTGTCAAATGGTTTAACACCACAAAAGGCTACGGTTTTATTGCACCTGAGGATGGCTCAACAGATGTGTTTGTGCATATTTCAGCTGTGCAGAATTCTGGCATGACAGACCTGCAAGAAGGTCAGCAAGTTGAATATGAACTTGAAGCTGGCAAAAACGGCAAAACAGCAGCTGTAAATCTAAAAGCTGTTTAAAAAAATACCTCAGACTAAGCTGGGTTTTAACCAGCTTAGTCTAGTCCTTCTAGTCTTTTCCGGCTAATCTGGCCCGGCTGGTTTTTTCCGGCTAATCTAGCCCGCATAATCTGGCCCACATAATCTGGCCCACATAATCTGGCCCACATAATCTAAATAGGCTGATCTGAACTGGCTAATCTGGCGGACGAACCCCTTCCCTAACTTTTCATTATTTAGGCTCAGACTTTCTGCGCAACAGCCCTTGCATGCAAGAACGTACAGCTATTGCCCTTTTTAAGGCACGACCCCTTAGCCTAATCGCGTGGCTGGGCAAGGGATATTCGCGCGCGCTTCTAAAGAACACTACCGCAGACAAAAATGCAGCGGAATAAATTTAATGAGGTGACACTATGATTTTTAGTAATTAGACTATCGGTAATTTATGTATGGGAGTTTTCAATGAAAAAAATTGTTTCTGTTTGCCTGATTGCCTTTGCACTAACCGGCCTCTCTGCTTGTTCAAGCTACCCAACTTGGGTACCGGAATGGGCTCAGGTTGGCGCTGATAATTAATTTATAGCACTTATGGTTATTTAAATAGGCATCGTTTTTTAAAAAAGACGGTGCTTGTTTTTTTTCTGCCTCACAAAAATATCAGAGAAAAAACCCCCAGAATAAGAATCCCAGAGCTAAAAGCCCGAAGCCAAAGGTAGACAAATCAGATGTGTGATAAATATGAAGATAATCTGGCAGCTCTGATTATCGGCTCTGGCCCAGATGCTAAACGCGCCGCCACCCTGCCGCTCGATAAATTTAATTATATTATCACTATTAATAATGCATGGCAGGTCAGCGATGCATGGACGCATCTTGTCTACCCATATGACTTCGCGCCCGAGCGAATGCCGCCGATTGTCCGCACAGAACAGACATTAATAGATGAAACAGCCTTTGTTCCCGCCCAGAACCGATTTGGCGGCTTTGTCTATGCAGGCGGCACCATGGCCTATACAACCGCCTATTGGTGTCTTGATGCCTTGCGCCCAAAACACATACTGCACCTAGGGTGTGATATGCATTATCCAAAAACTGGGGCAACACATTTTTATGGCACAGGCACGCCAGACCCGCTGCGTGATGATATTTCATTAACCTCTCTTGAGGCCTGTTCGGCACGCTTTTACTGTTTGGCATATTTACAAGGCAGCTCTGTATGGAACCTCTCACAAGGGCCCTCACGCCTGTTATATCCGCGCACGCAGCTAGATGATTTCTTTGCAACTGGCCAACAACACCAGCCTACTCCTGATATAAAGAAGCCTACTCCTGATATAAAGAAGATAGAGGCTTGCTTGGAAATGGAAGCAGCGCTTGATTATGTCATCGAAGATGGCCGCTACTGGAAACACGCTGATAAATTTGACCGCAAAAAGCTGATGGCACTTGACCAAAAATGGCTGGAGGCAGCATCCCTTTTGCCTGCAAAGTGACAAGGCTTTGGGCTCAAACAACCAAATGCTTATCCAGATAGAAACACAAAAATAAGAACGCCTCTCGCCATGAAGAAGCGGTACGCAATATTATAAAATTGCAGACAAGCGTGGAAATAGTGGCACCTGCCTGCCGACCAAATGATGGCAAGGTCATTGATGATATCGGCAAAATTGGCTACTCTAAAAAACCACATTTTTAAAGGCCAAAGCCTCTTAAGCCAAGTATTTTAGCAAGCAGGCAATTTTTGAAATCAGGTAGGGTTATGGATTTTTCACTATCAGAAGAACAACAAGCTGTATTGGATATGGCCATAGATTTTGGGGCGGAGAAAATTGCCCCGCATGCGCTAAAGTGGGATGAAGAAGAGCGGATGCCGCGTGAGATGCTGCAAGCCGCAGCAGAGCTTGGATTGGCCGCAATTTACGTGCCTGAAGAAGATGGCGGCTCTGGCCTAACACGGCTAGATGCCACGTTGGTATTTGAAGGGCTGGCAATGGCCTGCCCTACGATATCTTCTTTTTTATCTATTCATAATATGGTCGCATGGATGGTTTCTAGCTTTGGCAGTGAAACCCTAAAAGACCGGCATCTTGCCCAGCTTTGCTCAATGCAGAAGATCGCTTCTTATTGTCTAACTGAACCTAGTTCGGGTTCGGATGCAGCAGCCTTGCAGACAAAGGCAGTGCGCACAAATGAGGGCTATGAGTTAACCGGTACAAAAAGCTTTATATCTGGAGCTGGCTTTTCAGACTTATATGTGGTGATGGCGCGCACAGGCGATGATAGTCCGGGCGGCATTTCTGCGCTGATGGTTGAAGATGGGCTAGATGGGCTATCCTTTGGGGCGCAGGAAAAAAAGATGGGCTGGCGTGCCCAGCCAACTGCACAAGTAATAATGGATAATTGTACGATAAACGCAGATAGCCTGTTGGGGGCTGAGGGCGAGGGATTTCGCTATGCCATGATGGGGCTAGATGGTGGGCGGTTAAATATCGCTGCCGCGGCTCTTGGCGGGGCGCAGTTTGCCTATGATGCGGCACTTGCCTATGCCAAAGACAGGCAAGCCTTCGGCCGATCTATCGACCGTTTTCAGTCTCTGCAATTCAAGCTGGCAGATATGCATACAAGTCTAGATGTAGCGCGTAGCTATTTGCGGCAAGCTGCATGGAAGCTGGATAATCAAACCCCAGATGCGACATGCGCCTGTGCAATGGCCAAACGCTATGTCACAGATAGCTGTTTTCAAGTAGCGAATGAGGCATTGCAAATACATGGCGGCTATGGCTATCTGGCCGATTATGGAATTGAGAAGATCGTGCGTGATTTGCGCGTGCATCAAATTCTGGAAGGTACAAACGAAATTATGCGGGTGATTATCAGCCGATCAATTATGACGGAGCGAGACAGTTGAGTGAAATAAAAATTTATGTTGAGGGTTCTACTGGCCGAATTACGCTGACCCGTCCTGAGGCCTTAAATGCGCTAAGCTATGCGATGTGTGAGGCGATGGAAGAAGCTTTGCTTGCTTGGCAAGATGATGCAGCAATTACCCAAGTCATCATTGACGCACAAGGCGAGCGTGCCTTTTGTGCTGGCGGCGATATTGCCAAATTATATGAATATGGCCTGCAAGGCGACTTCGATTATGCCCGTAAATTCTGGAAAGATGAATATCGCTTAAATGCGCTCATCGCGAATTATCCAAAGCCTTATATTGCGTTTTTGCATGGCTTTGTGATGGGTGGCGGCGTTGGGATTGCGTGTCATGGCAGTCACCGTATTGTATGTGAAACTGTTAAAATCGCCATGCCAGAATGTGCTATAGGCCTGATACCAGATGTTGGCGGCACAGCTTTGTTATCACGTGTTCCGGGTAAGATGGGTCTGTATCTAGGGCTGACAGGCTACCGTATGAACGCTGCCGATAGTCTTTATGCCGGCTTTGCAGATTATTTTGTTCCCGAAAGCAGCTATGATGCGCTGAAAGATGCCTTGATTAAAGCTGGCAACACCAGCCCTATTGAGGCATTTTCTAGTGCCGCATCTGGGGAAAGTGTGCTGGCGGACTGGCAGGAGAAATGTGATAAATTCTTTGCCAGCGATAATCTAGCTGAGCTAGCTAAAGCACATCCGGGTCATGCAGATATGGATAAGTTCTGGAGCAAGGCAATGATGCATAACGCGCCCTTGTCTATGCTTTGTACAGCAGAAATTTTAAAGCGGCTAAATCCGGGCGATGATATCGAAACAGCCCTCGAGCTTGAATATCGTTTCACCTACCGCTCTATGGATGAAGGCGAGTTTTTAGAAGGCACGCGCGCTGCCGTCATTGATAAGGATCGCAATCCTAATTGGCAGGCTAAGTCGATGATGGATATTAGCGATATGAAAATTGAAAGTATGCTGGCTGAAGTGCCGCACTAACATCAGCATAAAATAAAGGGAGGTTAAGGCATGAAAATCGGGTTTATCGGATTAGGGAATATGGGCTTGCCAATGGCCATTAATCTGGCAAAAGCTGGCCATAAGGTAACCGGCTTTGATACAGCAGATATTCCCCTGCCAGACTTTATTGAAAAAGCCAGCGATGCCAGCAGCTGCGCCACTGACCAAGATGTGGTTATCACCATGCTTCCAAATGGCACAATATTGCAGCAGGTTGCAAAAACAATTATTCCAGTGATGCAAAAGGGGGCTGTTTTATGTGACTGCTCAACTGTGGATGTACGCGCCGCAAGACAGGTTGGCAAAAGCGCAGAAGAAGCTGGTCTTATGGCATTGGACGCCCCTGTATCGGGGGGTATTAGCGGCGCTGAAGCAGGCACACTCACCTTTATGGTCGGCGGCAGTGAAGCCGGGTTCGCCATTGTCGCCCCCCTATTTGAGATTATGGGCAATAAGGCGGTATTATGCGGCGAGGCTGGCGCTGGTCAATCGGTAAAAATCTGCAATAATATGATTTTGGGCGTCACTATGATCGCAACCTGTGAGAGCATCGCCCTTGGAGATAAGCTTGGCTTAGACAGAGAGAAACTATTTGAAGTTTTAAGCACCTCTTCTGGAGCAAGTTGGACGGTTAATACCTATTTTCCAGCACCAAATGTAGGGCCAAAATCCCCTGCGGATAATGACTATAAGCCAGGATTTGCAGCAGAACTAATGGTAAAGGATTTAGGCCTTTCCCAAGAAGCAGCCCAAGATGTGGATGCCGATACCCCTATGGGGGCAGCAGCCCTGACGCTTTATAAAAAATTTGTTGATGATGAAGATGGGTTGGGGCGCGATTTCTCGGCCATGTTACCGCGTTTTTCATCCCGCAGCCGTGGCTAAATTCTGCCTGAAATAAAGGGGGAGGAAAAAAAATGTCAGATAAAGATTATCAGACAATTGAAGTTACCAAGCATGAGCGTGTTGTGCTGGTGACATTAAACCGTGAGAATGCCTTAAATGCGCTGAATATGCAGCTGACTGACGAGGTTATAGAGGCGCTAGCAGACTTTGACCGTGATCCAGAGATTGGCTGTTTTGTTCTAACAGGCAAGGGTAAGGCTTTCGCGGCTGGCGCAGATATAAAAGAGATGGCAGACAAGTCTTACGACCAAACATTTTATGAAAATATGTTTGCTAAATGGGATCTTTTCGCGCAGATGCGCACCCCAAAAATTGCAGCTGTAAACGGCTTTGCCCTTGGCGGTGGATGCGAATTGGCGATGATGTGCGACATTATTTTTGCCAGTGAAACAGCAAAATTCGGCCAACCTGAAATTAAGCTTGGCGTGATACCAGGTATGGGCGGCTCGCAGCGGTTAGCAAGGCTGATAGGGCGCGCAAAAGCAATGGATATGATCCTAACTGGCCGTATGATGGATGCCGAAGAAGCTGAACGTTCTGGGCTTGTTGCGCGCATTTTTGAAAGCGATAATTTGCTGAGTGAAACTCTAAAAGTGGCGGCAGAAATTGCCGGATTTGGACGTATGGCCGCAATGGCAGCCATTGAGGCGGTCAACCGTGCAGAGCAAACCAGCCTATATGAGGGTATTTTGTTTGAGCGCCGCCTGTTCCATTCCCTATTCGCTACAGCAGATCAAAAAGAAGGCATGGCAGCCTTTATGGCTAAGCGCGCCGCTGAGTTTAAAAATAAATAAGGCACTTCATAAAATTAGGGGCTAATGAGCATGCAAGACGAGATTGTCATTACTGGCGCAGCCCGCACCGCGATAGGCGGATTTCAAGGGGCATTAAGGAGCAAAACCGCGCCAGAGCTTGGCGGCCATGCCATAAAGGCAGCACTAGCAGATGCACGTAACATCATCCCTCTTATTGATGAGGTCATTATGGGATGCGTGCTACCGGCAGGGCTGGGGCAAGCACCCGCACGCCAAGCAAGTTTTCATGGCGGACTAAGCGAGGCTATACCGGCTACAACCGTCAATAAAATGTGCGGGTCAGGCATGAAAGCGGTGATGCTAGGCGTTGACCAATTGCGGTGTGGTGAGGCTGATTTCATTGTTGCAGGCGGCATGGAGAGCATGACCAATGCCCCCTATTTAAGCGATGGGGTGCGCGGTGGTGCGCGGCTTGGCCATCAGATAATGCGGGACCATATGTTCCTTGATGGGCTAGAAGACGCTTATGATAAGGGCACATTAATGGGCAGTTTTGCAGAAGATTGTGCAGCCCATTATCAATTCTCCCGCGCGGCACAAGATGAATTCGCGCTTGCCTCCCTTTCTAGAGCGCAACAAACGCAGAAAGATGGCGTCTTTGAGACGGAAATCACCCCGGTTCCGGTAATGATTAAAAAACAGGAACATATCATCACCATTGACGAGCAACCGCAAACTGCACGGCCAGATAAAATCCTGCATCTAAAACCAGCCTTTCGCTCTGATGGCAGTGTTACAGCAGCTAATTCTTCGTCTATCTCAGATGGGGCCGCAGCCTGCTTATTAGCACGCAAGACAGCTGCCAAAAGAAATGGCCTGCCTATAAAAGCATGTATCTTAGGGCATGCAAGTTTTGCCCATGCGCCGGGCTGGTTTACAACCGCGCCAGTAACAGCGGCAAAAAAACTACTAGATAAAATTGGCTGGCAGATAACAGATGTTGATATCTGGGAAATAAATGAAGCCTTCGCCGTTGTGCCTATGGCCTTTATGCGCGAGTTGGATATCAGCCATAATATTATGAATGTACATGGTGGCGCCTGTGCGTTGGGCCATCCGATAGGCGCCTCTGGCGCACGGATTATTGTAACACTTTTGAACGCGCTAGAAGTAAGGGGCAAGCAGCGCGGCGTGGCTGCAATTTGTCTTGGCGGCGGCGAAGGTATTGCAGTTGCGATTGAACGTCCATAATTCTGGCGTTTTCATGCCTATCCGCAGATAGCTATTAGCCGCCCGGCTTCCAGTCAGGTGGCACTTCAACATGCGCAAGAGACGAAGTCATCGCCGCGATCAGGCGTCTTTCTTCGCCCTCTTCATTAGCTTCATAGGCTTTGGACTCGCAAAAGCTGACCCGCCTGCCAGATTTTAAAACCACCCCTTCAATGATGATTTCTTCACTGCGGGCAGGTGCCATGAAAGAGGTTTTAAATTCGATAGATAAAACTTCTGTAGATTTTGCTGACAGCGATAAAGCCGCAAAGCCACACGCACTATCTAGGGCAGAGGTTATCACCCCGCCATGAATAAAACCCTGCTGTTGCAAGAAGTTTGGGCTGCGGTTCAGGCGCATCAAAATATGGCCGGGCGCAAGCGATAGCAGCGATATCTGCATAGATGACATTGCGGTTTGCGCCGCAAAGCTTGTTCTAACGCGCGCCTGATAATCTGGGTCTATTGGGTTCTGAGCAGTCAATTTTTATGCCCCCTATATTGCTGTCACTAGCGAGCGTGCAAATAATGTTTTGCAGGCGCCTCCCCTAGCAGGTTAGGCTTTTATAAGTGCTAGTATAGCCATGGAGATAAGAAGATGACCAGCCCTGCCATTAGCCGTTTTGAGGTGCCTGAATTCAAAAACTTGCCTGAGGATATCCAGAGCCGCATGACCGAAATTCAGGAAAAAGCTGGCTTTATTCCCAATGTATTTTTAGCCCTCTCTTATCGTCCAGACGAGCTACGCGCCTTTATGGCTTATCATGATGCGCTGATATTACGTGATAGCGGTCTGAGCAAAGCAGAAAAAGAAATGATTATTGTTGCAACCTCAGCAAAAAATGACTGCTTATATTGTGCTGTCGCTCATGGTGCGATTTTACGCATTTATGCTAAGGATAGCAAAATATCTGACCAGATAGCCACCGATTACACCAAAGCAGATATCACCGACAAACAAAAAGCGATGCTAGATTTTGCCATTAAGACAGCCACAAATGCCGCAGAGATTTCTGAGGCTGACCTCAAGCAGCTTCGCGCATTTGGCTTCAGCGAAGATGATATCTGGGATATTGGTGCGATTACGGCCTTGTTTGCCCTCTCCAACCGGATGGCAAGTCTAGCAGCGATGCGCCCAAATGATGAATTTTATACTATGGGGCGCAATTTTTGAACCTGCGCCCATTAGCAGAACTAAGAGCCTAATTTAATCAGCTGCTGCTCGCGGTAATCTTCAAGTAAGGTTAACTCGCGGCCAAGATAGGAGCGCAAGCCTTGTGGACCTGCGTCGCGCCAAACACGGCGCACAGTATCGTGAAACATACCATCCGAAATTTCATCTGTTGCCAAAATAAACAGGAACAGGCTGGATGAAAATCTGGTCTGTAGCTCTGTGTCAAAATCATAGAGAATTTTTGATACAAGGGCTTCATTCAGATCCAGTACATTTTTTTTCATGATAATATCTTCCTAAGAAACTAGGGCAAGAATGCCAGCGTGATTTGCGCCTTTGGTTACAAGAACCATACCAGTTTGGCTCGGTTTGTCTGCGGAAGGTAAAAAATTTTGATTTATTTATTAGGCTCGGCAATACCCTGTCTAACTTTCTTCCAGAATCTGAGATATCGCGTCAAAAACAACAGATTGAAATCTGTAATCTACAATCTCATAAAAAGTTTTGTCCTTTAACATTTGCCGTACAAGTTCAGGAAAAGGGCACATGCGCAGCTTCTTACCTTCGACCACCTGCATCCATTTCCCGGCCATATCCATCTTGCAATGCCCCCCACTTTCAGTTTTTACCTCAGACAGGCTAACCACTTTTGGGCGAATACCAATACGGCTTAGAACAGCTGCTGCTGTCTGATAGTCAAACCCAGAAATTTCATAAATATCTGCCTCAGATGTCAGCAAAATTGTTTCCTGCTCAAAAGGTAAGCCGCCTTGCTTGTGCGGAATAAAAATATAGACCTCGCTTACCTCACTATCGATGATGCCGCCCATCGCAGAAAACGCTAGCAATGCCATTTCTGACATAGAGTTTAACGGGACTTTATCGGTACTAATAAATTGGGTGCGTAAATAATCTGGCATCATTCGGACAATCACATCCTCATTCAAGGCCAGATCATTTTCCAGAATTTTAATTACTTCGGCAAAGTTAAGAGATTTAGGCGTGAGCTGACTAATCGCAAATTCGATGATGGATTCATTATTGGTTCGGATACCAAGGGCAATAAGATCCATAATTTCATCAAATGACGCTTCAAACGCACCAACCAGTCTGCTGCGATAGAGATTAATCAAGCTGCAATTTGGACCAATGACAGTGATTTTGCTTTCAAAATTTTCTAGGGCGGTCTGGTTGTTTTCAGTAACCGCCGCAAAGCGTTCCATCGTGATGGAAACAGGTACGTAATCACGGTACTCAGCAAAATAATGCTGAGACTTTTGAACAAATAGGTCGTTCTCTGCTAAGAGCGGCACACCATTTCTGTCCAGCGCAGGAATATAGGCTTGAACCGCGGCGTTTATCAGCTCGAAAAACTTGTCTGGATTAGTTTCTGTGCAGGCATCATTAGCAAGGGCGGGTAGCGGTGCTAACATCAAAAGGCCTACCCATAACCCCCTCTTCACTCTTGTTATTATAGACTGCATTTTTGATCTTCCCTCAAGCATCTGAGCCAACCGCTATTCCGCTACCAAGGATGGTAACGACATAAACCCTTCAATTATAGCACAGCATGCAAATGATTGAGAAAAAGTTAATCTAACACATCAAGGTAAAGAGGCGAAAAATTCAGTCGTTTACCCCTTTGTTATGCTGCAAGATATGTTCAAAATTCAGGCTGCACTGGGCGGCTCATCTGGACAGGGAGGATTTGGCATGTATCAAGGTCAAAAAGAGGATATCCCTGTAGATGAAGAAGCCACAGATTACGGATTGGTTGGCAAAGACCCTGATTGCCGAACCTATCTTGTTACAGGTGTGACCACCATGGACTGGCTGAAAAGCCATCATTTGCTGTTTGTTTAAGCTATAGCTTGTTGGCCGCTAGGAGGCCGGATTTAGATGCGCTACCCCCATACCTATTCTTTATTGGTGGTTTTATCTATTTTTGCTGCATTCGCCCTTAGTGCTTGCGAGCGCGTTTCCTTGCGCCCCTACCCCGAAGAGGCGGTACTGCCAGATATTCCGTCTACCATTATCGATATCGTGCCAGAGGATGAAGTGCTTCCAGCTCCTGATGGGATGCAAGAACAAAGAACAGAGGCAACGCCAGATGAAGGCGCACATAACAGCATAGATGATAGCGATGCCGCAGCAGGGACACCAGAAGCGCAAGAAACGCCAGCCAAAGCGTCCATTCAAGAAGAACAGATGAAAGAAGAGGCTGAACCAGAAACACCGATAGAGCGCCTGATAAGCCCTGTCTATTATGCGCTAGATGATTATCGGGTCAGCTTTGATGATAAAATGCGCCTGAATGAGCTGGCGAAGCGGCTGAACCAGCCAGAGAATAGACATCTGAGCTTGCGTATTGAAGGTCATTGTGATGATAGAGGCACAAGAGATTATAACTTTGCCCTTGGCGAGCGCCGCGCAGCAGCAGTTGCACAGTTCCTAAGAGCGCAAGGGATAGATGGCGTGCGCATTACGACAATTTCCTATGGTAAAGAGCGTCCGGTTGCCCTAGGCACCAGTGAAGCTATTCGCGCCCAAAACCGGCGTGCGCAAATTATCATTATGGTCGGGGCTAAAAACTAGCGGGCACGGATCATCAGAACATTTCCAGCGATCACAAGTGTGATGCCAACCGCAGCTGGCCAGCTCCATTGATAGGCTTCGAAAAAGGTGGATATTAACAGCGCAAAGACTGGGAATACCACTGTTGCATAGCCCGCCCGTCCTGCGCCAATACTCCCAACAAGGCTAAGGTAGCTGAAAAAGGCAACAACTGATCCCAATATTGAAAGCCACAGTAAGCTGCCTAGATACAAAGCAGAGGGTTCAATAATAAAGGGATGCCCCCGCACCAGTGCAACCACCGCCAAAATACAGCAGCCATAAATCATGCCCCAACTATTTGCGCTCAAGACGCTGATACCCTGCTTTTGAATATGGGCTGAGACAAGATTGCCGGAACAAAAGCTCAAAGTGCCAACAATACATAAAGCAAGCGCCGTTAAAGCATATTTTGAGATTTCTAATTCTGGCCAGAAGATAAGGGCGATACCGCATAATCCGGTAGCGGATGCGATGAGTTGGCCAAATTGAGGGCGGGTGCGATAGATAACCGATATCAACAGAATATTCACCATAGATGCTGTGGAGAAAACCACCGCCAGCAATGCCGAGGTTACATATTGGCCAGCATAGTAAAATAGGGTGAAATTAGTGCTGAAAATAAACAGTCCTAACGCCAAAAAATAACCATGTGTTTTGAGATCAAAGCGCAATCGCGTACGCCGAAAAATCGCTATAGCCATGCAAATACTAGCAGCAATCATAAAGCGCCATAAAATAGACACTTCAGGATCAACAACGCCAAGCTGCCATTTTAAGGGCAACCAGCTAGTCGACCAAACAAAAATAATACTGGCATATAATAGATAATCACGCGAACTCATCGCACGCTTCTAGCACAATTTTTGATCAAAGATAGAGTGTTTTGCTAGCAATAGCGTTCTGGGCCAATCCATTGTGCCGCAGAATAACGATCGCCATGCGCCCAGCCAATCGGCAGAAGCTCCATAATCTCTTGGCTCATCTGGGCGGTTAGCTCAATCTCACACCCCTTTACAAGCTCTTTTAAATGCGCGACCGAGCGCGTACCAGGAATAGGCAGAACCTGCTCACCTTGTGCCAATAGCCAAGCAATAGCCAGGGAAGCAGTCGGCAGGCCATGATCACCAGCATAGGCTCTAAATTTATCAGTAATAGCTAAATTGGCAGTAATATTTGGTTCAAGAAAGCGCGGATTACCTTTTAGGAAATCAGAGGTCTGTGCCCGCGCATAGTCCATTGGCGTATCCGTCAAAAAGGTTCGCCCAACCGGACTAAAGGCTACTAATGTCGTACCAAGCTCAGCACAAGCTTGCAACATACCCATCTCCGCATTGCGGGTGGAAAGCGAATATTCAGACTGGACGGCCGCTACCGGATGAACAGCATGCGCACGCCGAAGTGATGATGGAGCAATCTCTGAAAAGCCAAAAGATTTTGTCTTGCCCTTCTCCACAAGCCTGCCAAGCGAGCCAGCCACCTCTTCGATAGGTATTTCTTGCTGCCGGCGATGTACATAAAATAAATCCACACAATCAATACCCATCCGTGCAAGGCTTTTATCTAACTCTTCTTCAAGATGTGCTGCTTCATTATTGAAGCCGCGTGTACCTGTTTCTGGATCCCGGCAAATACCCGCCTTTGTGGCGATAGAAAACAACGTATCTTTTTGCTGCCCTTGCTGGCTAAGAAACGCGCCAATACGCTGCTCAGATACGCCCATGCCATAAACATTGGACGTGTCGATATGGGTAATGCCCATATCAAGGCAGGCTGATAGCACTTCAGCTGATTGTGCATCACTGCAAGGTCCATAAAAATTGGTAAAAGACATTGCCCCTAACCCGATAGCCGATGTTTGTATCCCGGTATTACCTAATTTTCTAATCTTCATGGCTTTTTATTAACTCTCAAAAAAAGGGGTTGTTTGTTCATGAGCGCTCAGAACATGTGAAAAATTATCCATCTTATAAGAGCATTGTGATATAAGATGGTCAAGAAATTGCGCGGCTTAGCTTTTTATCTCTAGCTTGATAACAACATGCTTTGCAAAAAAACGAAATAGCTACGGTGTTAGTCCTATGCCTGCCAATCCTTTATTGCCTGCCAATCCTTTATTGCCTGCCAATCCTTTATTGATTGTAGCGCTTGAAACAGAAGTCCCAGCAGAAATTGCTAGCCGTTGGCAAATTGTCTTTACTGGCGTTGGCAAAATTAACGCAACCTTTCATTTGAGCAAAGCTATTGCGGCCTATCGCCCGGATTTCTTAATCAATTATGGCAGTGCGGGCGCGATTGCTAAAGGCTTGGACGGCGTGGTTGAAGTTGGCAGTGCTGTGCAAATAGATATGGATGTACGCCCCCTTGGGCTAGAACTTGGCCAAACCCCCTTTGATAGCTGCCCAGCTACCATCCAGCTATCAGATAGTCCGGTGCGTTGCGGTAGTGCCGATAGATTTAGTGATACACCGCCAGAACTTGCCTGCGATATTGTGGATATGGAGCTTTTCGCGCTGGCCAAAATCGCTTGGCATGAGCAGATCCCGCTTCGCGCTTTTAAATTTATTTCAGATGCTGCTGATGATAAAGCCGCCGGAGCTTGGAAAGACAGCTTGCCATCTTGTGCCCGCGCTTTCTTGGAATTTGAGAAAACACTCCTAGATTTAGCGGCGGCAGACTAATTTAACGGCATAAGCTTCCACAATATGGAATACTGCTAAATCTTGGTGGGGAAGTTTCTTTCAGCTAGTCCAATTCTAGACATGCATCGTAGAAACAACGTGTCCCTTGATTGAGTAATCCTAGCCGGTCCCAACTCAACAGGGGGCACCCCCTATCAGCTTTCAAAAAACTTCCCCAATTATAGGCTAACACAGGCTTGTCAGGGGTAGAAGGCTAAATTTCAGTTTATTCTAAATTATCAAGAAACGTGGCAGTAAAGGTGTGAGGGCAGCATAAAACCTGACCGATTGGCACAATATCAAAGCTTATAACCCAAGAACTGTTATACACATATCCGCAAGGGCGCGCACAAGTGCCCCTTCGCGTACGATAAAAGGTAGCAGCGCAACCGCGACTACCATCAATCCCATCCAGACAAACCATAAATGCCTGTCAGAGGCCGCGCCTCTATCAGAGGCACGCTCTTTCTCTTCTTGTTTTGCCAGTCTGAGTGCCATTTTTTTCAACAGCCCTTATTTATTTCCACTTATTAATCCGAATAAGCCAATTAATCTGCGGCATGTGCCTTTAGATCATCAAGGTTAAGAAGAGCCAATGCAGCTCTGTTAGTCGCTTTCAAAATCACCTTTGGTGCCACCCCCGCTTGGCGGGCTTGTTCCCATCTTGCGGCGCATAAACACCATCTATCACCAGACTTCAGGCCGGAGAAATGAAACTCTGGGCGCGGCGTGGACAAATCATTTCCAGCCCGCTGGCTATAGGTAAGAAATTCATCACTCATAATAGCACAAACTGTATGCGAGCCGGCATCCTGCGGACCGGTATGACAACAACCATCACGAAAAAACCCCGTTAAAGGCTTGGTTGCGCAAGATACAAGTCGCCCGCCCAGCACATTCAACTGGCGGTTTTCATTGAAATTTTCACCATCCATCATCGTCTCCAGCTAATTTATGTGCGGCCAATTTGTGAGCGGCCAATTTGTGTGCGGCTAATTTGTGTGCGGCCAATTTGTGTGCGGCCAATTTGTGAGCAGCCCAATTTTGGCCACTCTTTATATATGAGGGCGCAAAGGCGTAGCTTCAAGCTCTGCATTACGCGTCTCAATCGCTGTTTCCAGACTTTTCATAAACTCTTTACGTTTTAACCCTGCTGCTATCACAGGCAAATAGCTTACACAAATCCGCCCTGGTTTTTTGGTAAAGCCGCGCCGCCCCCAAAACTGGCCCGAATTTAGCGCCACTGGCAATACAGCCAGCCCGGTTTGCTCATAAAGAGCAAAGACACCTATCTGATAGGGCCGGGAGGTGCCAGGCTCAACCCGTGTGCCTTGCGGAAAAATTAAAATTGAACGTCCAGAGCTGCGGGCAATATCAGCTTGTGTGCGTAAATGCCGCAATGCCGCCATTCCCGCCCCTCGATCGAGAGCAATACAGCCTGCTTGGGCAAAAAACCAACCAAGAATAGGGATCATCATCAACTCTTTTTTCAACACCACCACAGGCGCGCCAAGCTGCCAGTATAAGATCAGTGTTTCCCAAGCCGATTGATGCTTCACCGCATAAATCACTTGAGTGCCACGCAAGCTGTCACCATCATTCTGATGGGATAGTCCAGCAATAAAAAGCAGTTTATGCGTAATCCAACCCCAAAAGCAGCCTGCAGCCTGGGCACTGCGCGGCGTTATAATCAGCGGCAGTAGCAAGAAAGCCAGAATAGTGGTGAGGCCGTAAAAAGCCAAATTGAACAGAAGTGAGCGTAGAAAGGTCATAGGAAAAGGCTTACAATAGAACCACCTCCAAGCTCAAGAAAAAGTGCCTAATATAAAGATATCGCCTGATCCAAATATGTTGCCGGATCCAAATATATTGAAAGTAATCTATGGTAAGTAATGATGATACTAGCTGGCATATCCGTGCCGAAATCGCCCTTCTTGCGGCTCTTAGAGCTAGCCAGCCCATCACTTATGAAGCGCTAGCAAGTGCAGCTGAGATCCCGGCACCGCACCGCATTCATAAACTTACCCTGTGGCTAGAGGCGAGCATGGCAGAAGATGTTGCTGCAGGCAGGCCACTTCGCGCTGCCATTGTTATCTCGCGCCTACATGACAGGCCAGCAAGGGGCTTTTTCGATATGGCCATCACACTTGGCTTACTTGATGCAGAAACCCCGCAAGAAACACAATGGCAATGGTACCAAACACACAGAAACCACGCTTGTAAAACCTATTCCCAATAAAGCCTACGCCGCGCTAGGACGCACCTTTTATAATGGTAAAACGGAAATAGCCGTCTAATTCATCACAGACTTCTAGCTGATGACCTTCTGTATCACAAAAATGCATCATATCGAGGGGAGCGGCTGGATCATCTGCCAAAATCTGAATTCCCTCACCTTTCTGATGCGCCCCAAGCGCACGCCGCGCCTTTAATACAGGCAAAGGGCATTTCAAGCCACGATAATCAAAATAGGGCAAGTCATTACCTTGAGCTGGCTGGTTGGAAGTTTGTTTCATTATCTTAAACTCTGTATAAGCTCTGGAAAATCTGTATATGCTTTCGAAACTCGGTACATCTATTCGGATAGCTTATAAAGCATCTGATATCTGCTCAGCGGAGTATAAATCTGCACGAGGATAGATAGCAAATTCTATTTAACGCCCATAGATATAAAGGAGCGGCGGTTACATGAATATCTGGGGGTTAATCATTGGCGGGGCAGCCGGCCTAGCGGTTGGCGGGCCGATAGGCGCGCTACTTGGCGCGGCCGCTGGTATGGTCGCCGAACATCAGATCCGCCGCCGTAGCGATCCTGAGCAAGCCAGAAAAGTGGCCTTTACCGTTGCTGTTATCGCCTTATCAGCCAAAATGGCGAAAGCAGATGGCATCGTTACAAAGTCGGAAATAGAGGCGTTTCGCTCCCGCGTGGATATCCCACAAAAAGATGTTAAACGCGTAGGTGAGTTCTGGGATTTAGCGCGGCAAACACCGACAGGCTTTACAGCCTATGCCCAGCAAACTGTTGACCTGTTTGGCCCACGTTCTGCGATTTTAGAGCAATTGCTTGACCTGTTATTTACAATTGCCCGGGCGGATGGGGATATCACGTCCGAAGAATGGAGCTACCTATCTGAAGTTGCAGGCATTTTTGGCTATGATGAGGCTGGCTTTAGCCGCCTTTCTGATATCCATAGCGGTGCCAGCCCTCCTCCCCATCTGGTATTAGGAATTTCCCCAGATGCCAGTTTGGAAGAAGCTAAGGCGGCATGGAAAGCGCTGGCTAGAACCCATCATCCAGACCAGCTTATCGCCGCTGGCATGCCAGAAGAATTTATTTCAGCAGCAACCGATAGGCTGGCACAAATAAATAATGCCTATCAGACATTGGCTGGACAAATTCGCAGCCGCACGGCATAACCGCACGGCATAATCGGACGGCATAATCGCACAGCATAATCGCACAGCAAAAATAGTGAAGCTGGAAAAAAACTGGTGCTAATCTGAAAGCGGCACATGAACCAGATGAAGAGGTAATATTAGAATATGGCCCCGCCACTGATGAGCATATCGGAAATGGGTGTCAATCTGGGTGACAGATGGCTATTGCGGGGTGTCGATTTATCCGTTTCCGCAGGGGATAGGCTGGCCTTGGTTGGCCGCAATGGCGCTGGTAAATCCACCTTGATGAAACTTATAGCAGGCCAGTTAGAGCCAGATGAAGGTAGCCGCTGGACAGCACCTGCTACGGAAATTGCCTATCTGCCGCAATCGCCTAAATTCAAAGGCAGTATGAGCTTATCATCCTATGTCATGAAGGGGCTGGATAATCACAGCGAGCTAACCGTATCGGAGCGGGTAAAACAAGCCCACCGCGCAGACGCGATGCTGGACAGAATGGGCATGGATCCAGCGCAAATGACAGATGGATTATCTGGCGGGGAGCGCCGACGTGCCTCACTTGCCCGTGCCCTTATAACAGAGCCTCAAGTACTTCTGCTGGATGAGCCGACAAACCATCTTGACCTGCCGACCATTGAATGGCTTGAAGATATGCTGCGGGCACGTTCAGGTGCGCTTATTCTGATCAGCCATGACCGTGCTTTTCTGCGCGCTTTGGGAACTGGAATGATCTGGATACATCAAGGAACTTTGCGCAGACGTGAAGGCGCGTTTGAGCAGTTTGAAGACTGGTCAGAAGGTATTCTAGCAGAAGAGGCCGTGCGCTTGCATAAGCTAGATAGGAAAATTGCCGAAGAGACAAGATGGTCCCATCAAGGGATTAGCGCACGCCGGAAACGCAATCAGGGACGGCTTCGTGAATTACAGGATTTACGCCAGCTTCGCGCCCGCCAAGGTGGACAGGTTATTACCCAAATGTCGATGAGCGCAGGAAAGGCTGAAGGGGGCGGTCAAATTGTTTTAGAAGCGCGCGATTTAACCGTTAATATTCCGAATACTGGCCCTGACGCATCAGAACCATGCGCCCTTGTCACCCATTTCAACACGATTATCCGGCGCGGTGACAGGCTGGGCATTGTCGGGCCAAACGGTATTGGTAAATCCACCCTTATTCGCACATTACTGGGGGAGCGTGAAGCGGATAAAGGCCATGTAAAAACCGGCTATGGCCTGCTATCAGCTTATTTTGATCAAAACCGGGAAAGGCTAAACCCTGAGCAGACGCCATGGACAACACTTTGCCCAGATGGCGGGGATGTGGTGGAAATTGATGGCAAGCCGCGCCATGTAACTAGCTATCTACGGGATTTCCTGTTTAATGATTTTAAGATGACTCAGCGTGTTGGCACCCTATCTGGCGGTGAGCAAAATCGGTTGCTGCTGGCACGTATCTTCTCTGAGCCACATAATTTTCTGGTGCTAGATGAGCCTACTAATGATCTGGATATGGAAACCATTGACCTGTTGCAAGAAGTGATAGCAGATTATGATGGCACCGTGTTGATTGTTAGCCATGATAGAGATTTTCTAGACCGCACCGTTACCAGCATTCTGGCCTTTGAAGAAGATGGCAAAATTGTTCCCCATGCTGGTGGTTATAGCGATTATCTAGGCCGGCTACGCAAGCGAAAAAGCAAAGATAAAGAGGCTGTGAAAAATGCCAAGAAAGCTGGCAAAACAAAGCAGGGTGATAGCGGCAACAGCAAAACCAAAACCCAAAAAGACAGGCTTAGCTATAAGCAGGTCTATCAGCTAGAACAGTTGCCAAAGGAAATGGAGTGTTTGCGCGCAGCCATTGCTAAAGGGGAAGCAAAACTGGCAGATATGGGGTTTTTCGAACGTGACCCTGAAGGGTTTGAAAAACTCGCAACACAAATAACAACAGACAAAGCAAACCTTGCCACCATGGAAGAGAGCTGGCTAGAGCTAGAAATCTTAAAAGAGGCGATCGAGGCAGATTAGCGCGCCCCCTCTGTCTTGCGCATTATTTCCTACGCCCGATGCCATAGAGATTTGACTGGTGATTTAAATAGAGATTTGACAGGTCATTTGACTAGAGATTTGACTAGTGATTTGACTAGTGATCTAACTGGTGATTTGACAGGTCATTTGACTAGTGATTTGACAAGGACGCGGCAACCGCGTTATCCCCTGATGCGTGAGCAGACAGCCGGATAGCTGCTGGCCCCTTTTTTTTAAAGGAGCTGGAGGAAAGTCCGGGCTTCACAGGATCAGGATGCTGGATAACGTCCAGCGAGGGCGACCTCAGGGAAAGTGCCACAGAAAACAAACCGCCTGTTCTTTTGAACAGGTAAGGGTGAAAAGGTTGCGGTAAGAGCGCACCGCAGTTCTGGTGACAGAGCTGGCAGGGTAAACCCCATCCGAAGCAAGACCATGTAGGGACATGGCTGTTCTACAGCACTGGCGATCCTGCCAGAGATGTCCGGGTAGGTTGCTAGAGGCGTCTGGTAACAGGCGTCCCAGACGAATAGCTATCGATAAAAAGAGCACGCTCTTTTTTTCACAGAACCCGGCTTACAGGCTGTCTGCTCATATTTTCCGATGCTAGCTAAATTAAGCGCAGATCCAGTTTTGCCCTATTTGTGCCTCATTTAAAAAATAAGGTTCAAGATGCGCACATGAACGTATCGCGTACGGACAACGGTCTGAGATAAAGTCAGCAGGGCTGCATGACTGAAAGTAAGACTTTCTTCACGCACACTCTCCCCCTCCCTGCTGACCCTCAGAAAGCTGCCGCAAAGGAGAACTACTTGATGCGCGCCCTCATAATATTGCTGTCAGCAATGCTGACGATAATCCCGTTCACAAGCTTTGCTGGTGACGATTACACCGTTACCATAACAAACCAGATGAAAGATGAGCTGCTTGCCCCTGTCCTGATTGCACCTGTGCGTAAGGATAAACATATTTTTGATGGCGCGTATGTAACAAAGGCGGCCGAACATCAAATTCTAACCGGTGACCCCGCCATGCTAAAGGAAAAGATTAGTCGCAAAGCGATGGTAGGGCATGGCAGTGACGGCCCACCAGGCGTTCTTTTGGCACCGGGCAAATCCATTAAGATTGAGGTGCGTGGCGGCAAAGCTAATGTTGTACGCATCATTGCTATGGTTGCACCGACAAAGGTACCAGATAATTATGTCTCTGGGCTGATAAGTCTTGGTATGGATAGCCGTCCAATCACCCTTGATAGATATGATATCGGGCATGATGAAGCCCGGAAAACCACCGAGCTGGTTAGCGCTGGGGCGGTACTGGTTACGGTAAATTAACTTAGCCTTATTACTAGCACGCAAATGACTATGACAGCTCTATTGTGATGATAGGGCTGTTTGTTTTTCTAGCGCCTCTATTTTAGCCACCCTTCACACCGATTCTGTAGCCTTAAAATATGGGAAAAAACGCCTTAAAAACAGAACATAACATGAACAATTTAGTATAAATTCATGCAAAATAGATACTTATCTGTTTTTCTTTAAGTCGTTTCTTATAAACTGTTGAAAAACCTTAATTTTTCCATAAATTGGGGTGCTTTCCCATTGACTACCATAAAATCCCATGATATCCCATAATGACCCGTTTTCTGCGGGGAAATGGGGTATTTTTGGTTAATTCACTGTAATTGCTGAAAATTCCTCAAAGATGAAATGCTTATGGCGGCTCTACAAAGCGACTATGTGGCCAAACATTGGCGATAAAATTTTTTTAACGAGGGGCAGTTGGATTTATTTTTATCCACCTACGAAAATCGGATAGATGCAAAAGGCAGGGTCTCTGTGCCTGCGTCCTTCCGTGCGGTTTTGGAGCGCAATCGTAGCCCCCTTTATGTCTATAAATCGCTGACCCATGCGTGTTTGGAAGGGTGCGGGCCAGAACGCATCAGCCAGATTGTCGATGCGATTGACCAGATGGATAGCCTGTCAGAAGAGGCTGAAATCCTGCAAACGATGCTGTTTAGCGCCCAAGAGATGAAAATTGATGCAGATGGACGCATGTTGCTGCCGGCCGAGTTTATTGAGTTTGCAGCCCTAGATGGTACCGCTTTATTTTCTGGTATTGGTCGCTCCTTTCAAATCTGGCGTCCTGACCAGCATCAAAAACGCGAGACAGATTTCCGTGACCGTGCGGCCAAACAAGGCGTGCCCCGTCTTACCCTTGGTCGGCGTCCGGTGCCAGGAGAGCGGTAATGTCAGAGTCCAGCTTGCATATACCGGTCATGCTGGACGAGGTCATCGCCGCCCTGACACCTTCGCCGGGCAAAGTCTTTCTTGATGCAACCTTCGGAAATGGCGGTTATACCAAAGCCTTGTTAGACACAGCAGATTGCCAAGTCGCCGCAATAGACCGTGACCCAGACGCAATTTTGCGCGGCCAGCCTTTGCTATCAGCCTACCCCGGACGCCTGCAATTGCTAGAAGGTCCTTTTTCAGAAATGGCGCGCCTGACCGCAGCGGCTGGTATCAAAAAACTTGACGGCATTGTCTTTGATTTGGGCGTTTGTTCAACCCAGCTAGATGAGGCAGAGCGCGGCTTCTCGTTCCGCCAAGATGGGCCGCTGGATATGCGGATGTCAAAGCAAGGGTTAGATGCAAGTGATATCGTCAATGAGCTAGATGAGGCTGCCCTCGCAGATATCATTTGGCGTTTTGGTGAGGAGCGCGCTTCACGCCGTATTGCCAGAGCCATTACCCGTGCCCGCCTTGATGCCCGTATTGAGCGCACCAGCCAGCTTGCTGATATCATCCATTCGGTAATGCCGCGACCCAAGCCCGGACAAGCCGATAGCGCCACTCGCACTTTTCAGGCGTTGCGCATTTATATTAATGGGGAGTTAGACGAGCTGGAAAAAGCGCTGGCAGCCGCTGAAGATTTGCTCACCCCAGATGGTGTATTGGCCATTGTCAGCTTCCACTCGCTAGAGGATCGCATCGTTAAAAACTTCCTGAACGTCAAAAGCGGTAACATGCCTGCCCCATCGCGCCATCGCCCCGATATACGCACTAAACAGCCGGCCATTTATGCGCTGACCCCGCGGAAGCCCCTGCTGCCATCAGATGCAGAAATTGCCATTAATGCACGCGCGCGTTCAGCAAAATTGCGCGTTGCCCGCCGACTTGCCGATGCCGGGCTTAAAACAAACTCTATAGAGGAGAGCGTTTAAATGCTTCGCGTTATTCTAATATTGTGTTTTGTCCTAGCGGTGAGCGGCAGTGCGCTCTATATGACAAAATTATCGGTAGATGGGCGTTATGATCGCCTGAGCCAGCTGCAAACTGAAATCAAGGCAGCAGAGAACCGCGCCATTATTCTAGAAGCTGAATGGGCCTTTTTAAGCCGCCCAGATAGATTGCTCAATCTATCTTCATCGCTCTTATCTATGCGCCCGATAACCCAGAACCGGGTATTGCCCCTGGAATCTATTCCATTGCGCCAGCCAGCCAGCGCGCCAAGTGATAGCAAAGCAAGCGACACCAATGATAGGGGGGATAATGCGCAATAACACCCCTTTTTCACCTGCAAATTCAAGTGTGATATCTGCGCTTTGGCGGCGTGTCTGGCCATCGCGCCCAGATCCAGACAAGTCGCGGCGCATAGCCAGAGCCCGCTTGCTTGTAGCGGGGGTGGTAGCGACCAGTTGTTTTATGGGCATCAGCGCCAAAGCCGTTTGGCTGGTCAGTGGCCAAGATGGCGCAAAATCTGGGCAGCTACAAACACAAGCTAGTGCAGCACGCGGCGCAATCTATGACCGCAAGGGTCGGCTTTTAGCAAGTACTATTCCTATTATGCGCCTGCACCTTGACCCGAAAATGGTGTTAAACCCCTTTGAGGTGGCAACTAAATTAGCCCCGCACCTGCCTGGCAAGTCTGAGCAAGATATTTTAAAAGCGCTGGCACGAAATAGCCGCTATGTCGAATTAGACAGAAAAATCACCCCAGCACGGCACGCCGCTATTATGGGGCTTGGCCTGCCGGGTGTAAATATTTCTGCCACCTCGCTTCGCAGCTATCCACATGGGTCAGAAGCCGCACATCTTATTGGTCAGGTAGACCGGGATGGTCAGGGTATTGCCGGTATAGAAAAGAGCATGCAAGCCAAGCTAGCCGCTGGCGAGAATGTCAATTTATCAATTGATTTAGGCGTACAGGCAATTGTGCGCCAGTCTCTTCGCCACCAGATTGAGCGTTTCGAAGCTGTTGGCGGAGCTAGCCTTGTCATGGACATCAAAAATGGCGAGATTATCAGCCTTGTATCTTTGCCAGATTTTGACCCTAATCATTTCGCCCAAGCTAGCGATAATGCCAGATTCAACCGCGCCACTAAAGGCGTGTTTGAAATGGGCAGTATTTTCAAGGTGCTTAACACAGCTATTGCACTTGAAAGCGATGCTGCCTCGCTTGTCTCTTCTTATGATGTTTCCAAGCCCTTGCGTATTTCTGGCTATTCCATAAGAGATTTTCACCCTCGCAAACGCGCATTAAACCTATCTGAGGTACTGGTCTACTCGTCCAATATTGGTTCAGCAAAAATTGCCGAAGCGATTGGGCCTGAGGTACAACACAGCTATATGGAAAAGCTTGGGCTCCTAAACCGCCCTGCCTTGGAATTACCAGAAACAGCACAACCCCTTATTCCGCGCAAATGGGGACGGCTCTCCACCATTACTATCTCATATGGCTATGGGCTATCTGTATCACCAGTGCATGCGGTAGGCGCCATAGCTGCGGCCGCTGGGAATGGTGAATTTATTGCCCCTACCCTGCTACTAAGAGAGCCCGATGAGGTGTTTGAGCGCACCCGCATCTTCTCATCCGAGACCAACCGTAAGGTGCGTACTATGATGCGCCTTGTTGTCTCACATGAAGATGGAACAGCTAATTTTGCGGACGCCCCTGGCTATCTGGTTGGCGCCAAAACAGGCTCAGCTGAAAAGCTGAAAGTTGGCGCACGCGGCTATAATGAAAAGGCTAATTTAACCTCTATTGTGGCCGCCTTCCCTATTCATGACCCGCGCTATTTGATCTTTGTGATGGTGGATGAGCCAAAGCCGCAAAAATTTTCTTATGGATATGCCACTGCAGGTTGGGTGGCCGCCCCTGTAATCGCTGAAATTATAAAAAAAGCGGCGCCTGTGCTGGGGGTTCTTCCTGTTGACATAAAGGCGCCAGAAATCCGCCAAAATCTTGAGCCAAACCTGAATATTGGTGGCAAGGGAGCTATTTTTGCATCTTTCTGAATTAATGACATATTTGCCTTCTGCACAGCTAATCTCTGGCCATCAAGAGCTGGAGATAAGCTCGGTTAGCGCCAATTCAGCTACCATCCAGATGGGCGGGTTATTTGCTGCCCTTAAGGGTGCAAAACAGGATGGCCATGATTTTATTGATGCTGCCATCAAAGCAGGAGCTGTCGCAATTTTAAGTGATCAGGCCACGATTTCACTACCAACGGGGATTGCCCATATCAAATCTGATGATACGCGCCATGCTTATGCGCAAATTTGTGCGGCTATTTATGCTTCGCGGCCGGGCATGCTGGTTGGTGTTACTGGCACTAATGGCAAAACATCTGTCGTGGAATATATGCGCCAGATTTGGACACGTGCCACTTGGCCTGCCGCCACCATCGGCACGCTGGGCGTTGCCTGTCCAGTGCTTGAGCTAGCCAGCAGCTCTGCTATGTTAACTACGCCTGCACCTGAAAGCCTTTATGCCCTGCTGCACCAGATGGCCAAATCAGGGATTACCCATACCGCCTTTGAAGCTTCTAGCCATGGGCTGGATCAGCAAAGGATGGCAGGGCTTGGCGTCAATGTGGCTGTCTTTACTAATCTTAGCCAAGATCATCTTGACTGGCACGGCGATATGGATAGCTATTTTGCAGCTAAAGCCAAGCTTTTTCATCAGAATCTGCTTGATGGTGGTACGGCGGTTCTAAACGCAGATGATGCGCAAGTAATGAAGCTAAAAGAGCAGCTAGAAAAGCGGCAGATTGTTATTTGGACGGTAGGTAGCAATCCTGAGGCTGATTTCTGTATCCAGAAGATCGAATCTCATCCCTTTGGGCTAGATGTACAAATCACTGCAAAAGGGCAGGCTTTCCGCTTTCCTGTTGCCTTATCTGGTACTTTTCAGGCGGTTAATGCAGTAATGGCAGCAGTGGCTGCTTATGCATCTGGCATGCCTTTGCAAGACTCGTTGGGTGCGCTGCCGTCTCTTACGCCCGTGCGCGGACGCATGCAGCCTATCCATGAACACCCTGCTGGGGGGCGCATCATAATTGATTTTGCGCATACTCCTGACGCGCTAGAGGCTGCCCTTATTGCCTTGCGAGACCAAACCCCTGACAAATTAAAGGTGATTTTTGGCTGCGGCGGTGACCGTGATAAGGGTAAGCGCCAAAAAATGGGCGCGATAGCGGCCAAGCTAGCAGACCATATCATTATCACAGATGATAATCCGCGCAGTGAAGACCCCAGCGCTATTCGGGCTGAAATTTGCAAAGGCTGCCCAGATGCTAAAGAAATCTCGCCACGTGATGCCGCAATAAAGGCTGCAATTGCTGGTCTAGATGGTGGCGATACCCTGCTGATAGCGGGTAAAGGGCATGAAACCTCACAGATGATCGGCACCGAAACCTTGCCGTTTGATGATGCCAGCGTAGCACGCCATGCAATAGCCCAACTAGGCACAAAGGAGGCAGGATGAGCTTATCTGAACTGCATCCAACCAAAATAGCAGAGATTTGCAACGGCTATTGGCTGAACGGGAACATTCCTCAATTTGCATTTCATAGCACGGTCATTGATAGCCGCCAGATGGCTGTCAACACCTTGTTTATTGCCCTGAAAGGCACGCATAATGATGGTCATGATTTCCTTGCAAGCCTTGCTGACCACCCAGAGCAGGGTGCAATGGTCAAGAACGCCAATCCAGAAATTAGGTTGCCCCAATTAGTTGTCCGCGATGTAGAGGCTGGCTTTCAAGCGCTGGCAAAATTTATCGCACATAATAGCCGTGCCCGAAAAATTGCTATCACCGGGTCTGTTGGCAAAACAGGCACCAAAGATATGATAGCGGATATGCTGGCAGTTGCAGGGAATGTACATGCAACAAAGGGCAATCTTAATAATCATTTAGGGGTACCCCTAACGCTGAACAGCATGCCAGAACATACAGATTTTCTAGTTGCTGAAATGGGGATGAATAGCGCAGGCGAAATCACCCTGCTGTCTGAAATTGTGCGCCCCGATTTAGCCATTATCACCCGCATTTCAAACGCACATGCTGGATTTTTCAATAATCTATCTGAAATCGCTGAGGCAAAGGCAGAAATCTTCTTGGGCACAGACGCCTTTGGTACAGCTATTCTTCCACGCGATGATGAATTTTATGGTCAGCTTGCTGGCTCAGCGCGCTTATCAGGCCTGAAAAACATTGTCAGTTTTGGCATAGATGAAGATAGCACTATCCGGCTTGAGGGCATGGAAGCGCATGAAAACGGTCTAGAAATTACAGCTAGCCTGCCACACCCTGAACAGCAAGGCAGGCGACAGATACTACAATTCATCCTTGGCATGCGTGCCAAACATTATGCGATGAACGCGCTATGTGCGCTTGCCGCCGCATATGCATTAAAGCTGGAATTAGAGCCGCTTTTGCCTGCCTTTGCCCACATGCGTGAAGGGACAGGCCGCGGCCGGCTTCACCTGCTAAATTATGCAGGGCGCGAAATAACCTTAATTGATGATAGCTATAATGCCAGCCCAGCTTCGATGCAGGCCGCTCTTGACGCCGCCGCTTCTTATAATGCTGACAATCTGCTGGTTATCGCTAGCGACATGCTGGAGCTTGGCGAGGCGGCAATCGCTGAGCATAAAGCGCTAGCAGCCGTTATCGAAAAGGCTGGGGCAAAATCAGTGATTGCTGTCGGGGCGTTAATGCAAAGCTGTTACCAGCAATTGCCAGAGACAATTTCCGCCACGCATTTTGCAGAGGCAGAGGCAGCTTGTGCCAGCTTTAATAACGATTTAGAGGCTCTGATAGGCGCAGCTGATCTTATCCTCATCAAAGGCTCACAGGGCTCTGGTGCACATAAAATTAGCGCCTATCTGCTGGACAGACTAAGCGGCAAACATAACGGCCCTTCCACCCCGATGAGAGGTGTTTTCCATGCTGCCTGATTTGCTTCTAGCCTTTTCTGATGAGTATAAAATTCTGAATTTATTCAGATATATCACCTTCCGTTCCGGCGGTGCCTTTATGACAGCTTTGATTGTGTCCCTGCTATGTGGAGAGCGCTTTATCGCTTGGCTAAAAGCCCATCAAGCAGAAGGTCAGCCTATTCGACAAGACGGGCCAGAAAGCCATATTCTAGCCAAGGCTGGCACGCCCACAATGGGCGGCTTGTTAATTTTATTCAGCTTTATTTTTGCAACCCTTTTATGGGTGCCCCTATCCAATGCCTATCTATGGCCAGTACTGCTGGTAGCCGCCTCTTTTGGAATGATCGGCGCAGCAGATGACTGGCTAAAGCTGAAAAAACGTTCAAGCGATGGGATGAGTGGCCGGCAAAAGCTGGTTCTGCAATTAGGGGCAGCATTGCTAGCTAGCTTGATTTTTATCCAGCTTTCACCAGAAGAGTTGCGCTATGGTGTGGCCCTGCCCTTTTTCAAAGATTCCCTAATTTATCTGGGCTTGTTTTATGTACCCTTTGCCATGCTGGTCATTGTCGGCGCATCGAACGCCGTTAATTTAACCGATGGTTTAGATGGGCTAGCGATTGTACCTGTGATGATCGTGTGCGTGTGTTTTGGCATGATAGCCTATCTAAGTGGCAATATTAATTTCGCCAATTATTTACAAATTCATTATGTGCCTGGTACCGGCGATCTGGCGACCCTGCTTGGGGCTATTATTGGGGCTGGTCTTGGCTTTCTTTGGTTTAATGCGCCGCCTGCAAAGGTGTTTATGGGCGATACAGGCTCACTGGCACTAGGCGGAGCATTGGGGGCTGTTTCAGTAGCCACCCGCCATGAGCTGGTTCTGGCTATTGCGGGCGGGCTGTTTGTGGTTGAAACCTTGTCTGTCATTTTGCAAGTGGCCTCTTTCAAGCTAACCGGAAAGCGAATTTTCCTGATGGCACCTTTGCATCATCATTTTGAAAAAAAAGGTTGGGCAGAAAGCACTATTGTTATCCGGTTCTGGATAATTTCTGTGGTTCTGGCACTTATCAGCCTGTCGACCCTGAAGCTGAGATAGGATAACAGCAGATGGCACAGACAAACACAAAAGCATTTAACCACATAGCCATTTTAGGGTTAGGCCGTTCTGGCCAAGCGGTGCTGGATGCGTGTATTTGTGATGGTATTACTGTCAGCCTATATGATGACCAACTTTTTAAAAATACTCCCACAGACAAGAGAGCAGAAACCTATCTTGAACATTTTGATAATTGGGAAATGGATAAGCTGGACGCGCTTATTATCAGCCCCGGCATTCCCCATAATCACCCAAAGCCGCATCCAGCGGCAAAGGCGTGCGCCAAAGCTGGCATTCCTATTTTAAGTGAAGTGGAATTTGCCCTGAGGCGCGGCCGCGAAGGGCGCTGGGTATCCATAACAGGTACAAACGGCAAATCTACAACCACCGCTCTGGTCGGCCATATCCTAGAACAAGCAGGTATTGATTGTGCTATTGGCGGGAATATTGGTGCGGCTATCACAACATTACAGAATGTTGGGGCAGACGGCGTGAATATCATTGAGCTATCTTCTTACCAACTAGAGATTACACCCTCTCTGCGCTCAGATATCGCGGTTATTATGAATATTACGCCTGACCATCTAGACAGGCATGGCGGCATGCAAGGCTATATTGCTGCCAAAGAACAGGTGCTAACCTCGCTTACCCCTGAGGGGCTAGCCATTTTAGGTGATGGCGAAGCCCTAGATGATTTAAGCAAAAAATATGGCGAAAAATCTGATGGGCAGCTCCGCATCTCCCGCCTTGCAAAAAGTGCGGTTGCGGCTGAGGCACGCCATATTGCCGGTTTTAAAAACCTTGCTTTGAGGGGCCTGCATAATGCGCAAAACTGCCTCGCTGCCAGAGAAGTCTGCCGCGCCCTCGGCCTGTCTAACGCGCAGATAGATGCTGGGATTGAGAGCTTTTCTGGCTTACCGCATCGCCTGCAACCTGCCGGCCAGATAGATAATATTTTGTTTGTAAATGACAGTAAGGCCACCAATGGCGAAGCAGCAGCGTATGCGCTGGCTAGTTTTGAGAATATCCATTGGTGTGCTGGCGGCATTGCCAAAGAAGACGGTCTTGATGCGTGTATGCCGCATTTGGGGCATGTTGTTCAATCCTATCTATTTGGTGCTTGTGCTCATGCTTTTGCCAATAGCCTGCAGGGAAAGGTGCCAGTTAGCTGTTTTGAAACACTGGAAGAAGCCATAGAGGCGGCAAGCGCATCTGCACAAAATAGCCCACCTTCCCGCCAACAGGTTATCTTGCTCTCGCCGGCAGCAGCCTCTTTTGATCAGTTCTCAAGCTTTGAAGCACGGGGCCAGCATTTTTGCGTCCTTGCTGCTGCAGAAGTCGCAAAACGCACATCAAACCCTTCCTCACCAGACAGCATTGGGGGGCGCCATGTTTAATCGTACAGACAGATCACGCCTTGGCATATGGTGGTGGACCGTAGACAGAATGATGCTGACCTGCACGTTGTTATTAATGGTGCTAGGGGCAGTGCTCGTAATGGCGGCCAGCCCACCAGTAGCAGAACGTATTGGCCTTGCTGAACATCACTTTGTTTCTCGCCAGATATTTTTTATGCTGCCAGCTTTGTTTGTAATGCTGGTTACCTCTATTCTAAGTGGGCGCACTATCCGTATTTTATGTCTGCTTGGCGGCATGGTTATTACTGGCCTGATGCTGGCTACGCTTGCTATTGGGCCGGAGGTAAAAGGGGCAACTAGATGGCTGATGCTAGGCGGTTTGCGCCTGCAACCTTCTGAATTTATAAAGCCGATATTGGTGATTATCTCCGCCTGGCTATTGGGGCTATGGCGTGAGCAGGAAGGCTTTCCGGGCTGGGCATGGGCATCAGTTGTAGTTGGCATTATTGTTGCCATCCTAATCTTGCAACCAGATGTCGGCATGACTGCGGTAGTGGTGTTAACTTTTGGCTTCCAGATGTTCTTAGCTGGCCTGCCTTTATTGCTAATTGGGGTTGCGCTCGCTCTTGCTCCGCTAGCGGTTATCATGGCCTATAGCTTTTTGGATCATATGCGCTTGCGCGTTGATAAGTTTTTTACCGGGGGCAATCTGCAAACTGAACGCTCTATCCAGTCCTTTGTTGAAGGTGGATGGTATGGGGTAGGCCCTGGTGATGGCCGCGTAAAGCTGCACCTGCCAGATGCACATGCCGATTTTATTTTCTCAGTGGCGGCTGAAGAATATGGGCTTATCGCGTGTTTATTCCTGATAGGGCTGTTTGGGTTTATTGTTATCCGCGGCTATGCCCAGTCTCTTATTGCCAAAGATATGTTCTCAATGTTGGCTGTATCTGGCCTTGCCACACAGTTTGGCGTGCAGGCGGCTATCCATATGGCCTCATCTCTAAACCTTATCCCAACCAAAGGAATGACCCTGCCCTTTATTAGCTATGGCGGCTCTTCGCTCGTTGCAAGCGGTCTGACATTGGGGCTTATTCTTGCCCTCAGCCGCAAAGAACACCCTTCTGAGCAAGGGAACATTGCCCGCCATGAACAGATGATGCCGGAGGCCAGCCGATGAGCCTCAGCACTAAAAAACCACAATATATCTGTCTAGCAGCCGGTGGTACAGGTGGACATGTGATGCCAGCTATCTGTATAGCTGAACGTCTGCTAGCAGATGGCCACCAGATATTATTACTGACAGATAAGCGCGGCGCAAAGCTTATTCCAGCCCATCTACCTTACAAGAGGCTAGCTTCTGCCTCACCCTTTGCTGGCTCTGTAGTGCGCAGGATTGGCGCGATGATACAGCTAGCTGGCGGCCTGATGAGCTGTCTTATAACACTGGCTGGAAGGCGCCCTGCGGTGATCCTTGGTTTTGGTGGTTATCCGGCAGCTGCGCCAATTTTTGCCGCATGGTGTTTGAATATACCCGCAGTTATGCATGAGCAAAATGCGGTCATTGGCCGGACAAATCTGATGCTGGCACGCTTTACCAAAGCGCTATTGACGAGCTGGCCTGAAAATAAAGAAAGTCTGGGGCAAACCCCTGTTCTGTGTACAGGCTTGCCAGTGCGTGAGCGCTTTACCGCGATTAAACCCTACAAGCCTAGGACAGCTGCCTCCCCCTTTCAGCTAGCAATATTTGGCGGCTCATTAGGTGCAGCATTATTCGCAGAAATCATTCCTGCCGCCCTTGCACAACTTCCCGCCAGTTTACGTCGCCGCCTGAAAGTTACCCAGCAGGTAAGAGAAGAGCAGAAAGAGAAGTTAGACGCATACTACCAAGCCCATGAAATCAACGCTGAAACACGTATTTTCTTTGATGATGTAGACGCTGTGATGGCGCATTCCGACCTTATAATCAGCCGCGCTGGCGCATCGTCAGTAGCAGAGATCGCCTGTGCCGGCAGACCTGCCATTTTCATCCCCTTTGCAAAGGCTATGGACAATCACCAAGAGGCTAATGCCCAAGAGCTTTGTGCCCATAAAGGGGGGCTATTGCTGCAGGAAGCAGATTTGAAGGCCAGCAAATTGTCACAACACATAGCAGAGCTAATAGAAAATAAAAGCTTGCGGCTGGAGATGGCACAAAATGCACGCTGCCGTGCAAAAAAAGATGCCGCGACTATGATTACCGACCACATCCTTTCTTATGGCGATGCCCAGAACAAGGAGGCCGCATGACTGCCCTTCCCCTTTCCATTGGCAGAATTCATTTTACCGGTATCGGCGGTATCGGGATGAGTGGTATTGCCGAAATTCTGCATGAGCTTGGCTATCAGGTGCAAGGGAGTGATATTGCTGAAGGTGCAAATGTTCGCCGCCTGCGTGAACGGGGAATTGAGGTATCTATCCCGCAGAAAGCCGAAAATCTGGAAGGGGTATCTATTGTTGTTATTTCCACCGCGATCAAGCCAGACAACCCCGAGCTTGTAGCGGCGCGGACACGTTTCTTGCCTGTTGTACATCGTGCTGAAATGCTAGGCGAATTGATGCGCTTGCGCTGGTCAGTTGCGGTAGCTGGTACGCATGGCAAAACCACAACCACCTCGCTTGTGGCCACTTTGCTAGACGCTGCTGGTATTGATCCCACCGTTGTTAATGGAGGCATCATTTCAAGTTGGGGCAGTAATGCCCGGCTTGGAAGCGGCGACTGGATGGTGGTAGAGGCTGATGAAAGCGATGGGTCTTTCTCGCGCCTGAAACCTACAGTAGCGATCGTCACCAATATTGATGCTGAACATCTAGACCATCATGGCTCTTTTGAAAATCTAGAAACCGCGTTTGAAAATTTCATTACTTCTATTCCCTTTTATGGCTTTGCCGCTTTATGTATTGACCATCCATCGGTGCAAAAGCTGTTGCCAGCGGCTTCTGATAGACGTGTTATAACCTATGGGCTGTCAGCGAATGCAGATGTGCGGGCGTTAAATCTGCGCCATAAGGCTGGCCAGATGATGTTTGATGTCCAGCTATCTGATAGGCTGGATATCGCTGTTGACAGACTAGAAGATGTGCAATTCCCAATGTTGGGTGAGCATAATGTGCAGAATTGTCTTGCCGCGATATCTATCTGTCTTGAAATGGCAATTGACCCTGATGTGATCTTGTCTGGCCTGCGCCAATTCAAGGGTGTTGGCAGGCGCTTTGATTTCAAGGGCGAGACAGATGGCATTACCATCATTGATGATTATGGCCACCATCCAGTGGAAATTCGTGCCGCTTTATCTGCCGGGCGTATGCGCGCTGAGCAGAATAAATTAATCGCTGTTGTGCAGCCGCACCGTTATACCCGTCTCCGCGATTTATTTTCAGATTTCTGTGCCTGTTTCAATGATGCTGACCATGTGATTGTCTCAGATGTTTATGCAGCAGGTGAGGCGCCTATTAAAGGGTTTGAGCGAGACGATCTGGTTGAGGGATTGCGCGCATGGGGACATCGTTCTGTGCATCCTATGCAAGACCCGGATAGTCTGGCTGCACAAATAAATGAATTAGCAACAAGCGGCGATCTGGTCATGTGTTTAGGGGCTGGTACCGTTACCCAATGGGCATCTTCTTTGCCACAAGAGCTAGCTGGCCTGCGCAACACTTCTCCTAGCAAGGAGGACAGGCAATGACAGTGCGCCTAGATAATAACATTAAAGGCTTGCGCGGCATCCTGATAAAGGCAGCACCCTTGGCAAAACTGACATGGCTGCGTGTTGGCGGGATTGCGGACTGGCTATTCACCCCAGCAGATGCAGATGACTTACAAAACTTCCTGCGCCAATGCCCGAATGACCTGCCTGTTATGCCGTTAGGTGCAGGGTCTAACACGCTGGTGCGTGATGGCGGCGTAGAGGGCGTGGTTATTCATCTTGCCAAGCATGTGAATGCTATTAGCCACAAAAAGGGTGAGCTGCGCGCAGAAGCAGGATGCAGTGATGCTGAAGTTGCACGATATGCCGCAAAGGCTGGGCTTTCAGGTCTAGAATTTATGGTCACGATACCTGGCACTATTGGCGGTGGTTTGGTGATGAATGCAGGCTGTTATGGCAAAGAGTTCAAAGATGTTTTGATACAGGCTGAGGGCTTTCAGCGCGATGGCACCCCCTTTAGCATCACACCAGCAGAATTTGAGATGCGCTACCGTAAAACTAGCCTGCCAGAAGGGTGGATTTTTACTGCCGCTAGCTTCCGTGTAGAAGATAGTGAGGGTGAGGATATCCGGAGCCGCATGAAAGAAATGATCGCTGCCAGAGCCGATAGCCAACCCGTAGGGGTACGCACTGGCGGCTCAACCTTTGCAAACCCTGATGGCACCAAAGCATGGCAGGTAATAGATGCCGCAGGTTGCCGCGGCCTGCAGCGCGGCGATGCCAGCATTTCTGAAAAACATTGCAACTTCCTGATTAACAAAGGCAGCGCTTCTGCGGATGACCTAGAACAGTTGGGCGAGCAGGTGCGCGATGCAGTTGAGACGAGTAGCGGAATTCGTCTGCGCTGGGAAATTAAACGCATAGGCCGCAAGGGAGACACAGATGCCAGCATTTGACCGAAAAGTAGCGGTATTGATGGGTGGCTGGACGTCTGAGGCGGCCGTTAGCCGTGTTTCAGCCAGCTTCTGTAGCAAAGCTGCCCGCCTTGCTGGCTGGGATGCGATTGAAGTGGAGCTAGACAGAGATATTATTGCCAAGCTTGAAGATATCAGGCCTGACCGTGTCTTTAATGCATTGCATGGCCAAATTGGCGAGGATGGCTCGGTTCAAGGGATGTTGAATATCTTGAATATTCCCTACACCCATAGCGGTGTTCTAGCCTCAGCAACTGCGATGGATAAAATCAGCTCGCGCCTAATCTTTGCCTCTATTGGTATAGCAGTACCGCCGCTCCTCGCACTAGAACAAGATAGCCATGTCTATCCATCTGACTACACAGGCGCACATGTAATTAAGCCTCGTAATGATGGCTCCAGCTTTGGGGTGGTGATTGTCAACGAAGGAAGCAGCGCTCCTGAACGCAGCCTGTGGCCTGCTGAAACCGATCTGATGGCAGAGATGTATATTCCAGGCAAAGAGCTGACCGTATCAGTACTGGATGGACGGGCGCTATGTGTAACCGAAATCAAAGTAGATGAGAATTTCTACGATTTTGATGCGAAATATAAGCCGGGCGGCTCGCACCATGTTCTGCCTGCTGAGATACCAGAACATATCACTAATCAGGCGTGTGAATGGGCGGAACGCGCCTTTCAGATTTTAGGATGCCGCGGGGTTGCGCGCGCAGATTACCGTTGGGATGAGGACGCAGATCAACTCTATATGCTGGAGGTGAATACCCAGCCCGGTATGACGGCAACATCCTTAACCCCAGAACAAGCAGCTTTTGTCGGCATTTCTGGTGAAGAGCTGGTTAATCATTTGCTGGAGATTGCACAATGCGACGACTAGCCGAGCTTAATATCTTTGCAAAGCAGGGCAAAACCCTCTCGCTAAAGGCGAGCATAATGGGCTTTTTGGGAATTTTAGTGGGCGTATCAGCTATAGCTGGCTATTGGCGGGCTGATCTGTTGCAAGCCGAATTCCACCAGCTTGCCATAGCCCAAGGTTTCACGCCAAAAACTATTGAAATTACTGGCCGTAACCATACCAAAAAGCAAGAAATTGTTGCCATCGCTAATGAGATGAAAGGCCGTTCTATCCTAGCTATTGATCTGATTGAGCTGCGCAAAAATATCCTAACGCTTGGGTGGGTAGAAGATGCGGTGATCATCCGCACCCTGCCCGATAAGCTGGAAATTCGTTTGATTGAACGTCAGCCTATTGCGCTGTTACAAACCCCAAATGGTCATCAGCTGATAGATGCAAGCGGGGCGATAATAACAGGGGCAAGCCCGTCTGACTTTACGCATCTGGTTGTTGCCTCTGGCGGTGGTGCTGCAACGCGTGTTTCTATGATTATTGATATTCTGCGCTCCGAGCCTGAGTTATTCGCGGATGTGTGGGCCGTGCAATATGTCTCTGAGCGGCGCTGGGATATTCATATGCGCTCCGGCTTAGCTATTCGCCTGCCAGAACAAGACCCTGTGCTAGCGTGGTCGCGGCTAGCCAAGCTAGAGCAGGAAACCGCTATTACTGAGCGAGATCTGGCAGCCATAGATTTGCGCGTGCCAGGACAGCTTGTTGTCGAGCCCAATATTCCTATTCGCGGCAAGGGAAGGAAGACCTGATGGCAACACGTTATAAAGCTGGCAAATCCCCCTTTGCAGTGATTGATTTAGGTTCTTCACGCTTTGCTTGTTTGATAGCAGAGTTTGGCCCGGAAGCTATGCCAAAATTACTTGGCCAAGCTATTCATGCCGCCGAGGGGATCAAGCAAGGCGAAATCACCGATATGGCGCGCTTTAGCACTACTCTGGGGCGGGTGGTTGAGTCTGCAGAAAGTAATGCTGGCTTGACCATAGATACTATTCATATTGTTACCCCTGCTGGTCAGCCACGCTTATTAGAACAGCTTGCTGAAATACCGATTGGAAATCATGTCATTAATCGGCGCGATATCCGCAGGCTAGCTGAAAAGCAACATGAGCATGCCGGCATGCCCGGATTTACCGTCTGCCAACGCCAGACACGCGAATATCTAATAGATGGGCTTGGCCAGATAGATAACCCACTCAGCATGACAGGGGAGCGACTGCAACTCGCCTATCACGACCTGATAATTGCCCAAGCAAGCTATAATAACCTGTGTGAAGCTGCCCAGCAAAATCATCTAAAATCTGCCCATGTGTATCATAGCGCAGCCGCTGCTGGCCTTGCCTGTCTGTCTGCTGATGAACGCGAGCTTGGTACGATGATGATTGATTTTGGCGGCGGCACTACCTCGTTTGCCATATATGCAGAGAATAAATTACTGCATGTCGGCAGCATTCGCATGGGTGGGCAAAACATTACCCGCGATATTGCAAAAATGCTGTCCATTCCAACTAATGATGCAGAGCGCCTGAAGGCTGTTGAAGGGTCTGTTCTGCCAGAAATGGCTACTAGCCTAGCTTTAGGTGGCGGTTTTCCAGCAAATGGGGATAATTTTATCCTCTCTAAAAGCCTGCATGAGCGCGATATGCTGACCCTCTCTTCTGGTCAAACGATTGAACGTGCTTTTTTAAATGACATTATTCGAACCCGGCTTGAAGAGATTTTAGAACTGATAGACCAACATCTGAAGGGGGCTGGCATGCGCCCTGCTGCTGCTTTCAATCTGGCGATAACCGGCGGGGCTAGCCAGCTTACAGGTCTATCTGATTTTGCTTCTGCCTATTGGGGCAAGCCAGTGTCGATAAAAATACCGCAAACACTATTTGCCCATGACAGCCAAATTTCAGGCGGCTCATTCGCTGCTGCAATCGGCATGGCCATGTTTGTACAACGCCTAGAGGAAACCCGCGCCGAAGATGTGGCAACCCGCTATTCCGGTGATGGATTTGGGGCACGATTACGCCTCTGGTTCAAACAGAATTTGTAATGTTTTTAATAGTTTAAAGTAATTTAGCATAAGGAGCCCATATGTTAACCCTCTTCATCTACCAACCTGCTGGGATGTGTTTTACGCAGCCAGCTCCTCTTCACGCTGCACGGGCTGACAGCGCGATTTCAACCTCCAAATAAAAAAGGGAGATTATCATGACTATCAACCTCACAGTCCCACAAACAATGCAGGAATTGCGTCCGCGTATCACCGTCGTTGGTGTTGGCGGGGCAGGCTGTAACGCTGTCAATAATATGATCGATGCCAATCTTGAGGGTGTTGATTTTCTGGTTGCTAACACAGATGGCCAGTCGCTAGCGCATTCTATGGCTAGTCGGAAATTACAGCTAGGCACTAGCCTAACCGGCGGTCTTGGTGCTGGCTCCAAGCCAGATGTTGGCCGCAAAGCAGCAGAAGAAAGCCTTGATGATGTGCTAGCTGAGCTCGCTGATTCTAACATGGTGTTTATCACCGCAGGCATGGGCGGCGGTACAGGTACTGGTGCAGCACCTGTTATTGCCAAAGCGGCTAGGGAGCGCGGTATTCTGACTGTTGGCGTGGTAACCAAACCGTTTGATTTTGAAGGCAAGCGCCGGATGGAACAGGCAGATGAAGGCATTCAAGCTATGCAGGGCTATGTAGATACGCTGATTGTTATTCCTAATCAGAATCTGTTCCGGCTAGCGAATGAGCGGACCACACTTGCTGATACCTTCCACATGGCTGATGCGGTTCTGCATCAGGGCGTGTGCGGGGTTACTGATCTGATGATAAAGCCAGGTATTATCAATCTAGATTTTGCTGATATCAGAGCGGTTATGTCTGAAATGGGTAAAGCTATGATGGGCACAGGCGAAGCTTCAGGTGAGACCCGCGCTATTGAAGCTGCAGAAGCGGCTATCAATAACCCGCTGTTAGATGACACCTCTATGAAAGGCGCAAAAGCGGTGCTGATCAACGTTACGGGCGGCATGGATATGACCCTGTTTGAGGTGGATGAAGCCGCTAACCGTATCCGCAGTGAAGTAGATCAGGATGCGACCATTATCTTTGGGTCTGCGTTTGATGAGAAGCTTGAGGGTGTGATGCGGGTATCGGTCGTGGCCACAGGTATTGAATCAATGGAACAAACAAGCCCATTGCCCTTTATCAATGAGCCAACAATGATGCCAGCTCAGCCTGTTATCCAGCCTGCTGCACAACCTTCTGCTGTTGCACAGCCGCAAATGCGGGTAAATGCCTTTACAGCCCCTGTGGCAGAGACAGCAAATATGCCTGCAAACGAAATGCCGGTTGCACCAGCACAAGCAGAAGAGCCATCTGCAGATATTGCTCAAATACAAGCACTCGAAGCAGAAACAGCCGCAGCAGCTGAAATGCCTACAATGGAAATGGGGGCACTCAAAGCAGAAGAGCAGCTAGATCTGGTAAATGCTGTTAAGTCTGCTGAAGCCTCTGACCATAAAATGGATGGCACAGGAGCAATAAGCACAGGAGCGATAAGCGCAGAAAATGCTTCTAGCGAAACAACAGCCTCAGCAGAAGAAGCAACCCCGGCAATAGCGTCAAAAGTGTCTAATGGACATGAGCAAGCTACCATCATTCGCCGGCCGCTCTTTATTCCAGATGCTCCGCGTGATGTTGGCCTTGATGAGGAGTTGACGCAAACAGACCCGGTACCAGAAGGCACGCAGCGTGCTTCGCTTATCCACCGGATATCAGGTCTATGGTCAGGCAAGACAGAAACGCCTGCAACAGAAGCAGGGGCGACACCAGCAAAAGAAGAGCCCCAGCTAAGTCGCAGCAATCTTACCCTGCCAAAAGTTGAAGAACCAGCGATCATGGATTTGCCAAAGGCAGATATGGTTCAGACTAGCCTGCCAGTAGACCCGGTTACCAAAGAAGATGATACAGAAGATGATGACCTGGATATTCCAGCCTTCTTAAGACGGCAAGCTAACTAAATAAAATAATTGGCAAAAACCAATAAAAAGAGCCCGTTCTGGCCAATCAGACGGGCTTTTTTAATTTAATCGACAGTTTTTTGGAATTACAACAATTCGTAACTAAATGTGATTTGTGTTTACGCGCAACGCTTCTTAAGTTGACGGTGAGATTTTTTGGTGAACGGTTATGAACGCACACACATCACACGATATGACTGCACAAGATATGACTGCACAAGATATGACTGCACAAGATATGCGCAAGCACAACGATACTGCCAATAGCAATAACAACCTAGATAATAACTGGCAGCATACGCTTGCCCAGCCAATTGAAATTGGCGGCATCGGTGTGCATTCTGGCCGATTCATAGAAGTTATTTTGCATCCCGCACCTGCAGATCACGGCATTGTATTTGAACGCAGCGATGTATCTGATTGCGATAGCATCATTCCAGCTACAATTGAATTTGCCGTTCCGCATAAATTATGTACCCGCATCGAAAATAAAGATGGGGTCGGCGTAAACACCATTGAGCATTTCATGGCCGCTTTTCACGGCATGGGCATCGATAATCTGCGTATTGAAATAGATGGCCCTGAAATGCCGATTTTAGATGGCAGTGCCACCCCAATTTTCAACCTTTTAGAACGGGCTGGTCTTATTCAACAAGATAAGCGGCGTCAGGTTATCACTATCCTAAAAGAAGTTGAGGTAGATATGGGAGATGGCGTCATTGCTAAACTATCACCTGCGGATAGCCTTGAGATAGATGTCAGCATCCAGTTTGATGATCAGCTTATCGGTCAGCAATCTATTTCGTATACAAATAACAGCCAAGCCTTTATCGACGAGCTAGCAGATGCACGTACCTTTTGCATGCTAAGAGATGTGGAAGCAATGCGTAATTCAGGGCTTGCGCGTGGCGGGTCTCTAGATAATGCGCTGGTAGTACATGATGGTACAGTGCTGAACGAAGGCGGCTTGCGTACAACAGATGAATTTGTCCGGCATAAGACCCTAGACTGTCTTGGTGATTTGTTTTTGCTAGGCATGGCCATCAAGGCACGCCTGACCGCTAGCAAGCCAGGTCATGCGCTTAGCACTACCCTGCTGAAAACCTTGATAAATACACCAGATGCTTTCCATATTGAAGGGCATCAGAATGCGCCTACCCATGGCCAGTGGGCCTATCCAGAAACAGCCGTTGCAGCACATAGTTAGGGATAGCACGCCCCTTTTTTGGTAAAATAGCTTCTGCTTTAAGGTAATCTTCCTCTTTCCAGTTGCATCACGACCCGCTATTGTAGGGCGTGCAATTTAACTATCGATAAGGCTGCTTTATCTATGCGCCTTGCGTGTTTCATCTTTTGACAGACAGATATGGTGTAGTGATGCGTAAGTTAAACCTTTTAGTTTCTTCATCATATAGGCGTGTGCCAGCGCGTATCACGCGTTTTGCCCTGCTTACTGGGCTAATAATGATGGTTTCTGCTTGTAGCAATAAAGACGCCGCTGATTTAAATGCGCAAACCGAAGCACCTGTTGACCAGCTTTATAATGAGGCATTAAACACCGTGCTTTCGGGTGATGTGGATCTTGCCGCACCAAAATTCGAAGAGGTGGAACGCCAGCATCCCTATTCTATTTGGGCAGTTCGTGCGCAGATTATGGCGGCTTGGTCCTTTTATCAATCCAATCAATATACACAAGCCGAAGCTAGCCTTGAGAGATTCATTCAATTATATCCGGCTGACCCGCTAACCGAATATGCCTATTATTTAAAAGCGCTGTCTTATTACGAGCAAATCGTGGATGTAGAGCGGGATGCCGATATGACTTATAAGGCGCTAAACGCGTTTGAAGATGTGTTGCGCCGATATCCAGACGGGCCTCATGCGCGCGATTCTCAATTAAAGGCAGACCTAGCCAGCTCGCATCTAGCTGGCAAGGAGATGGCGGTTGGCCGGTTTTATTTAAATAAAGAGCATTATTCTGCGGCGTTAAAGAGATTTGCTGTTGTCGTGCGTGATTATGACCGCACTAATCAAGTATCTGAAGCGCTATATCGTATGGGAGAGGCTTATCTCTCTCTTGGGCTGGATAGTGAAGCTGAGCGCGTCTTGCAGGTCGCCATCTATAATTACCCTGATTCTGTCTGGACAGAAAGACTAACTGAGGTGGTTGGCAATCCGTCACGCCCTGGTCCGCAAGGGGTTTTGGCGACCGTTGCTGACCGTGCCTTATCTCTGTTTTAATAAGCGCTGCACATGCTTGTTCACTTAAGCATCCGAAATATTGTTCTTATCCGCTCGCTCGACCTTGAATTTACAAGTGGACTTAGCGTGCTTACAGGCGAGACAGGCGCTGGCAAATCTATTTTGCTTGACGCGCTAGGGCTTGCGCTAGGTAGCAGAGCAGATTTCAGCCTAATTCGTGAGGGCTCAGAGCGCGCCAGTGTAACCGCCGCCTTTGATGTGGAACCTGATCATCCAATTTGGCCGCTCCTTGATGAAGCCGGAATAGAGACAGCATCGCAGATTATTTTGCGACGGCAATTACGCAGTGACGGCAAATCACCTGCCCATATTAATGACCAGCCAGTATCGGTAAATCTGTTACGGCAATTAGGCGATCTGCTCGTAGAAATCCAAGGTCAATTTGAAGGGCGCGGCCTGCTGGATGTGAGTACACATCAAAGACTGCTTGACCGAGCAGGCATAGAGCCAGCCCTGTTAGCGCATGTAAAAAATAGCTGGCAAGCCTATCAAGAGGCAGAAAAATCCTTAAAAGCTTGTCAAGAAGCACAGGCAAAAGCGCGTGAAGAAGAAGAATGGTTGCGGGATGCTGTTGAACAGCTAGACAAGCTGGCACCAGAGGCAGATGAAGAAGAAAAGCTGGCCGCGGAACGCACCAGGCATGCTCATGCCGCACGTATCGCCGAAGCCCTGCAACATGCGCATACTGCCCTTGCAAGTGAGGACGGCGTTATCTCAGCAGCGGGGCGCGCGCAAGCTCAGTTAGAGCGCCAAAGCGAGGTTGCTGGCAGTTTGCTAGAAGATGGCATCTCAGCACTGGAGCGCGCCATTGCTGAATTAAATGAAGCTGAAGCACAAATCAGCCAAGCTGGCGATCAGCTAGATGGAGACCCACAACGCCTAGCCTTTATCGAAGACCGCTTGCACAGCCTGCGCACAGTTGCCCGCAAACATCGAGCAGAAACAGCTGAACTTCCAGCCTTACACGAAAAACTGGCAAGCCAGCTAGCTGCCCTAGATGACCAGTCAGGTCAGCTTGCCACACTTGCCGCAGCAGCAGAAAAGGCCCGTCAAGATTATCAAAACTATGCAGCTGAATTATCGGATAAACGCCAGCAACTGGCCAGTGAAATTGACCGCCAAGTGATGGCAGAATTGCCGCCGCTTAAGTTAGAGGCAGCCCAATTTAAGACCGACATCTCTAAAAATGAGCCCGATAGATGGGGGCCTTTAGGCTGGGATAGGGTGCGATTTGTTGCCAGCACCAATCCCGGCATGGAAATGGGCGCAATTGATAAAATTGCGTCTGGTGGGGAGCTTGCACGTTTCTTGTTAGCTCTAAAGGTAGTGTTAGCCCGGAATGAAAGCCCGAAGACGCTGATTTTCGATGAAGTTGATTCAGGCGTTGGCGGCGCAGTAGCGGCCGCGGTTGGCGCCCGCCTTGCCCGTCTTGGCGAGCAGACACAAAGCCTTGTTATCACCCATTCCCCGCAAGTAGCTGGCAAAGGTAATCAGCATCTGAAAATCGTCAAACATGCTAGCGATGATAGTGTTATAAGCGATACGTTTGTTCTAGATGACGCTGCACGAATTGAAGAGGTTGCCCGCATGCTTTCTGGTGATGAGGTCACTGCCGAAGCACGCGCAGCAGCTATGAACCTGCTGGAGCCAGCCAGATGAGCCTTTCAGCAGAAGGTCTGCGCCCAGATGCCCCGCTAGATGAGTTAGCAGCTGACAAAGCCGCTACTTTGCTAGAGCAACTAGCTAAAATTATTGCCTACCATGATAGCCGGTATCATGCCACTGATGAGCGTATTGAGCCAGAAGTTAGTGATGCGGAATATGATGCGCTGGTGCGGCTAAACACAGAGGTTGAAACTGCCTTTCCAGCCCTTATCCGAAGCGATAGCCCTTCACGGCGGGTGGGGGTTGCTGTGTCTAGCCAATTTGCGAAAATCACCCATGCGGTACCGATGCTTTCCCTTGGCAATGCTTTTGATGAGGAAGATTTATTTGATTTTACCGCACGTATACGCCGCTTCTTGGCCCTAAAAGAGGGCAGCCCTATCGAAATGACCGCAGAGCCGAAAATTGACGGGCTGTCTTTATCCCTGCGCTATGAGGGCGGAAAACTTGTTCATGCAGCAACAAGAGGGGATGGCACGATAGGCGAGGATGTCACAGAAAATGTGCGCACCATATCTGAAATTCCATCTACATTACCAGCAAAACTACCCCCCGTTTTTGAGGTGCGCGGCGAGGTTTATATGCAGCGCTCTGATTTTGATGCGCTTAATACCGAGCAAGAGAAACAAGGCGGAAAAATATTTGCCAATCCTCGAAATGCGGCGGCCGGCGCATTACGCCAAAAAGATGCGCGCATCACTGCTAGTCGCAATCTGCGTTTTTTTGCCTATGCGGTCGGCGCACTTTCTGATGCGGTTAGTGATACCCATAAGGGCTTTTTAGACGTTCTGAGCGCAGCCGGATTTAGCGTTAACCCGCTCACTGTGCTTTGCCAAGATGAAGCCGAGCTTATCGCCCATTACCAGCAAATTGCTGATGCCCGCCCTCACCTTGACTATGATATTGATGGGGTGGTTTACAAAGTTAATCGCCATGACTGGCAGAAACGCCTAGGTCAGGTAAGTCGGGCGCCGCGCTGGGCTATTGCCCATAAATTTCCAGCTGAGCAAGCAGAAACTATCTTGCGCGATATTGAAATCCAAGTTGGCCGCACAGGCGCGCTGACCCCGGTTGCCCGTCTTCAGCCTGTTTTGGTAGGCGGCGTGACCGTATCCAACGCAACCCTGCATAATGAGGATGAAATTAGGCGGAAAGATATCCGCATTGGCGACCATGTGATTTTGCAGCGCGCTGGAGATGTTATTCCGCAGATTGTGCGTGTACGCACCGAAAAACGGCCTGAAGATTCAGTTGAATATGTCTTTCCCGACCACTGCCCGATTTGTGGGCATGCTGCCATCCGCCCAGAAGGCGAAGCGGTGCGCCGATGCACTGGTGGGTTTGAGTGTGAAGCCCAAAGGCGTGAGCGTTTAAAACATTTTGTCTCCCGTGATGCGATGGATATTGATGGGCTAGGTAGCCAGCTGATAGACCTGTTTTATGATAAGGGCTGGATAAAAACCCCTGCGGATATTTTTCGCCTGCCCGAGCGCCGTGATGAAATTGCCAACCTTGAGCGAATGGGAGAGAAATCTGCTGCCAATCTGGTAACCGCCATTAATGCTGTGCGCGAAATAGGGCTAGAAAAGCTGATTTTTGGTCTAGGTATCCGCCAGATAGGACAAGCGACAGCTAAATTGCTAGCCACCCGTTATCAGAGCCTAGATGCGTTGATGAAAGCATGTATAAATGCGCGTGATAATGCCCATCCAGATTATCAAGAGCTGATTGCTATTGACCAGATAGGCGCGTCTGTTACTGATGATCTGATCCGCTTTTTCAGTGAGCCGCAAACAGCATCTATGATAGCAAATTTACTTATCCAGACTACACCCATCCCCCCTGAAGCCCCTGTACAAGACAGCCCGGTTAGCGGCAAAACCATTGTATTTACTGGCACATTGGAGCAGATGTCACGGAGCGAAGCTAAAGCACAAGCTGAAAAAATGGGAGCAAAAGTATCTGGGGCTGTATCAGCAAAGACTGATATTCTAGTTGCTGGTCCCGGCGCTGGCTCAAAGCTTAAAAAAGCAGAAACCTTAGAGATTGAAATATTAAGCGAAGAAGATTGGCTCTCCCTTACTTCGCGTTAGCCAATATCTAATTCTATCCGCCTTAAATGGCGCTGCATTTACCTTTTAGCCAGTCTGTTAATTGCGGGTTTAGATGGGGGCTAAGATGGTGATATACCCAGCTATGATAGGCATTTAGCCATGTTTTTTGCTCTGCAGTCAAAAGTGCCGGTGCAAGCAGGTTTGTATCAAACGGAAAACAGGTCAGCGTCTCAAAGGCGAGGAAGCTGTCTGACTGCTCTATGGCTAACACTAAATTTTCATGACGTATGCCATAATTATCTGGCTTATAGAACCCAGGCTCATTCGATAGCACCATACCTGCCTCTACCGGCAGCTGGCAGCGCTTAGAGATGGAAACAGGCCCTTCATGCACAGACAGGATATGGCCAACACCATGCCCAGTGCCATGCCCAAACTCTAGCCCATTTGCCCAAAGTGGCGCGCGGCAAATACCGTCTAGCTGGGCACCTGTTACCCCCTTTGGAAACCGCACACGCGCCAGTTCAATATGCGCTGCTAGCACATAGCTTGCATGGTAAATCGCTTCTTGCGGCGGGGATTTATTCTCAGGTCCATAATAAAAAGTGCGGGTGATATCTGTTGTCCCCATCTGGTAATGCGCACCAGAATCAACCAGCAACACCCCATCGCCGTCCAGCTGTTTATCTTCGCCCTTTATCGCGCGATAATGCACTACAGCCCCATTGCCGCGAAAGCCTGCAATCGTATCAAAGCTATCACATATATAGCCATCATTGGTGCGTCGCAATTCAGTTAGTTTCTCGGCTAGCTCTGCTTCACTTACCCCCTTATTCGGCGCTTCTTCCTCCAGCCAGTACCAGAACTGACATAAAGCTAGCCCATCACGTAAATGAGCTTCGCGGAATCCGGCTATTTCAGTATCATTTTTAATCGCTTTTCGAGCTAGCAATGGCTCTGGTCGCAGGAATATTTCAAGCCCTGCATCTGTTAGTAATTCCCGCATGGCAGCTGGTAGGCTAGCAGGATCACAAGCGATTTTTTCCCCTTGAAAACTGGTTAGATAATCTGGCAGTTCTTTCCAGTCTAAGGTCTTATAACCAGCCTCTTGTGCCTGATTACTGCCAATAAAGACGAGCTCACCATCATCCTGTAGCAGGCCAAAACATAAATGAAATGGGGTGTTACGCAAATCGCGCCCTCGAATATTAGCCAGCCAGTTTACGCAATCAGGTGCGGTTATCAGGCAAAGGCGGCAATCTGCAGTGTGCAACCCATCCCTAGCCTCTGCCTGTTTGGCATATGCTGTTTTGCCGGCTACAGCTTCATCTAGGATAAAGGTCTCTGCATTGATATAGGCTGGCCTGCCAGACCAAATCTGGTTTAACGGGTTTTGGTCACAAGCTATCCAGTCAATTTCAGCTGCGCCACATTTTTTTGGCAAGCTATCGAGGCAGCTAACTGTTACTGCCCAGCTATCATAGCCAAGCACCAGCTTTCCCTTTACAGGCTGTTCTGCCATCCACTGATTTAAGTTTTTATCTGCGGTATCAAAAGTTTGATAAAGGCGGTTATCGGTTTGCTGGGTGATTTGTAACTGGTAACGCCCATCGGTAAAGAGTGCGGCTGTTTCCTGCAAGATAAGACCGACGCCAGCAGAACCCGTAAAGCCCGTTAGATAGGCTAGATATTCATCACCGGCGCGTACCTCTTCGCCTTGAAAGCGATCAGCTCTCGTCAGATAAAAACCATCCAGCGATTGCGCCGTCAATATTTGGCGAAACTGTGCAAGCTTAGATGCAGCATCAAACGCAGTCATATCCCTGCCTTTCTGGTATATGTATCCTTGTGTTTTAGAGCAGATCTAACACGGCGATGCACAAGCACCAAACAGGACCATTCACCAATAATGATATGTTTTTTCAGGCGCATACCACGCGGCAGATAGGCTTGCATGACCCAATTTACCTGTGATGTTAACAGCCCAGACAAGATAAGCTGGCCACGGGGGCTAAGATGGGCCGTCAAATCTTGTGCCATCTGACGCAAAGGGCGGGCAAGAATATTCGCCAAAATTACATCATAAGAGCCAATGCGGGAGAGCGCGCGATTAGAAAAACCTGCGGAATGAACCGTCTTCATCTGCCGCCGCGACACGTTGTTGAGCTGCCTGTTTTCAGCTGCGGTGCGCACGGATATCGGGTCGTTATCTGCGGCCATCACGCATGCATTTGGAAATAAGTGACTAGCAGCAATTGCCAAAATCGCACTACCGCATCCCATATCAAGAATATTTTGTGGGCGGGTTTTTAGGGTTTTTATATCACCAAGAGCCAGCAAACATCCATGGGTGGTGGGATGGGTGCCAGAGCCAAAGGCCTGTGCAGCATCAATTAAAATCGGGTGCAAAGTTTTAGGCGGCGTTTGCGAAATATGGCTTCCATAAATCCAAAACCGGCCAATTTTCAGCGGCAGAAAACTTTTTCGATTCTCTGACAGATAGTCGTGCTCTGCCACAAATTCCATGTAAATATCTGCGTCCTGCGGAGCCTGTAGCGCACGCGCGGCAATCTGGTGGATAGCGGATATATCTGGCGCATTTTGAAACCAGACTTGTAGTTTTGCTGGTTGGCAATCTTCTCCCTCAAGCGACAGCGCATCAGGGGCGCAAAGCGCGTCAATCGCTGTTTCCATTGCAATAAGATTCTCCGTGCTGGTGATGGTTAACACCCAATGACCAGCTTTGCCGCTCCCCTCAATTGAACCTTTATGTGTATCTGTGCTTGCGGCCATTATTATTGCCCGATCATTCCATCTCATCTGGCAGAGTGACAAAACTGGCAACAACTTTTTTCAAGCCTGCTTTATCAAATGCGATTTCGAGCTTATCTGCATCAACAAGCTCAATCGTTCCCATACCAAATTTTTGATGAAAGACACGCATGCCCTTATTAAAATTATGCCGCCCCTTATCGGGAAGCCAGCCGTCACGGTCACGTTGCGGGGCAGATGGGCTGTTCAACTGGTTGCGTGCCATACGCCCCCAAGCAGGGCCGTAGCCAGGTTTACCAACACGCCCGCTAACATCGCCCAGCATTACCGGCTCTGCTCTGCCTAGCCCCAGCCCTTGTGCCATATCCTCTTCGATATGCTGAGCGGGTAATTCAGCAATAAAACGCGAAGGAATAGAAGATTGCCACAAGCCATGAATACGCCGATTGGCCGTAAAGCTAATATAAACATTTTTGCGCGCTCTGGTGATGCCAACATAGGCAAGGCGCCGCTCTTCTTCGAGCCCTGCCCCGCCATTTTCGTCCAAAGAGCGCTGGCTTGGAAACACACCTTCTTCCCAACCCGGCAAAAAGACAGAATCAAATTCTAGCCCCTTAGCCGCATGCAAAGTCATCAAGGATACCTCACCCTCATCTGAGCTGGTTTCATTATCCATCACAAGCGATATATGTTCTAAAAAGCCGCCAAGCGTATCAAAGCTCTCCATCGCTACGACCAATTCTTTCAGATTTTCCAGCCTGCCTGGCGCATCTGGTGATTTATCAGCCTGCCACATGCCCGTATAGCCTGCTTCATCTAGCACCATCTGTGCAAATTCCGAAGGTAACATGCTGTCTTTTTTCTGATACCAACTCGCCATTTGCTGGCAAAAATCAGCCAAAGCGCGGCGAGCTTGCAAACGAAGCTCGTCACTATCTGCCAGCGTGCCCGCAGCCGCTAGAAGCGGTGTTTGCGAGGCACGTGCAAGCTGATATATCTGCTGCAAGCTAGCGGTGCCAAGTCCGCGTTTTGGGGTATTGATAATACGCTCAAAAGCTAGGTCATCTGCTGGCTGGTTAATCAGGCGCAGATAAGCCATTGCATCCCTGATTTCAGCACGTTCATAAAAACGGGTTCCAACTACCCGATAGGGCAAGCCTATAGCAACAAACCGCTCTTCAATCTCACGCGTTTGAAAACCAGCGCGAACCAATACTGCGATTTGGTTTAGGTCATACCCATCTCCCATCATTCCTTCAATAATGGAAGACAAGGTGCGCGCTTCTTCATGGCCGTCCCAATAGCCAGATACCTTTATCAGGTCACCTTCTGCATCCGAGGTGTACAAAGTTTTCCCCAAACGCTGTTCATTATGGGCGATGACCGCAGAAGCTGCAGATAGAATATGACCTGTGGAACGGTAATTTTCTTCGAGCCGGACAGTTTTTGCCCCCTGATAATCGCTTTCAAAGCGCAGAATATTGCCAACCTCTGCCCCGCGCCAACCATAAATAGATTGATCATCGTCACCAACACAGCACAAATTATGATGCCCTGCTGCCAGCAGACGCAGCCACAAATATTGCGCCACATTCGTGTCTTGATATTCATCGACCATAATATAGGTCAGACGTGACTGATAATCGCGCAGCACATCTTCATGCTCGCGAAATATGGTCAACATATGTAACAATAAATCGCCAAAATCCACGGCATTTAAAGTCTTAAGGCGCGCCTGATACATCCCATAAAGCTCTGCTGCACGGCCATTAGCGAAATCGCTCGCCTCAGTAGCAGAAACTTTAGCCGGAACAAGGCCTCTATCTTTAAACCCACCAATAATGCCAGCTAGCATTCGCGCTGGCCAACGTTTGGGATCTATTTGTTCTGCTTCTAGCAACTGTTTCAGCAAGCGAATTTGGTCGTCAGTGTCAAGAATCGTGAAATCAGATTTCAGGCCTACCAGCTCAGCATGCCGGCGCAACATTCGTGCAGCAATAGAATGAAAGGTGCCAAGCATCACCTGTTCTGCCATTGGGCCTACCAGTTGCAGGATACGCGCCTTCATCTCGCGCGCAGCCTTATTGGTAAAGGTGACCGCCAAAATGTTCCAAGGGGCAGCTTTGCGGGTTGCCACTAGCTGGGCCAGCCTTGCAGTCAGAACGCGGGTTTTACCTGTCCCTGCCCCAGATAGCACCAGTAAGGGCCCATCTAGACTGGTAACGGCCTCACGCTGCGGCACATTTAGCCCTTGCAACCATGGCCCATCAGGCATTTGCGGTGTAGGCACAGCATTATTTTGCCCCTCAGAAGGGGGGGACGGGTTTGGGTATTGGTCAACTGGATCGGACAAAACCGCCTCACAAGAATCAAATTGCTAATGGTAACTGGTATAGGGGCAAAACACAGATATTAAAAGCCTATCACAGAGGTTCTTTTGTAGCACAAGTAACCCAGCTATTCCTAGCTAGCCAATGCATTAATAGAGGTCTGGCCCCTTCACCCTATTGCCTAATTCCCAGCTTATGCTTGCATCTATCATCGCCCACGTTTATTTTGACGCCAGAGTTACCTGTTCGCCATCATCGAGGCATAAGATGATTAAACCAGACCATAGGATCAAAACTGCGATGCTCGCGGGCATAGCCGTATTTATGGCCGGTTGTGCAAGCACGCCAGATAGCAGCGATAGCGCCGCGCGCTCAGACCCATATGAAAGCGTGAACCGGTCTGTCTTTGCCTTTAATCTAGCTGTTGATGACTATGCGCTTGAGCCGGCAGCAAAAGCCTTGCGCAAATCCCCAGATGCTGTGCAGACAGGGCTTCGCAACCATGTAGACTGGGCCGCCATGCCAAAGACAGCTGTGAACTCTGCATTGCAGGGCAAGGGCGAGAATGCCGTCATTGCAACGCTTAATTTTGCGATAAACAGCTTAACCTTTGGCTTTGTTGATTTGCTGGAAGGCGAAGAACGCCCTGCAAGCGAGGATTTTGGCCAGACATTGGCAAGCGCTGGTGCAGAAGAAGGCCCCTATATTGTAGCCCCGCTACTGGGGGGGCAAACGACGCGCGCACTAGCTGGATGGGGAGTTGATTTTATCCTAAATCCTTATGGCCAGCTGACACAAGGCATTCCAGCAGACCTAAGCAATGCCTCAATCCCTATTTCAGCTACCTCTATCCGTGCAACTTATTTTGACGCCATTAATGATGTGAAATATAATAGCCTTGATCCCTATGCGCGGGCGCGCTCAGCATATTATCAACAGCGCGACGGGTTGTTGCGCAACAATCTGTCTATTGATGAAACCAATTCAGATTTTGATAGTTTTTTCGAGTAAAAGGTAGAACGGTTATGACCCGAGATATGATGGCGCAAACAAGAAGAGGCTTTCTATGCCTTGCTGCCGCATTATTCATTTCTACCGGTTGGGTGCAAAACGCATCTGCTGACCGTCTGGCAACAGCTGAGGATCTTGTTGGTAAGCTAATAGGCGAGTTGCGGGCGATAGACGAGTTACGCGATAGCCTTAGCGCCACAGAGCGTAAAGAAAAGCTAGCAACCATCATGCAAACCTATTTTGATGTAGATGGCATTACACGCTTTACCGCAGGGCGTTACTGGCGTGCAACTTCTAAAGAGCAGCGGCAAACCTATAGCGAAGTGTTTCGCGGGATTTTACTCTCAGAGGCCAGCAACCGGTTTGAACAAATTCTGACCTTCAGCTTCACCCCTACAAAGGCGCAAGCTAGAGGCGATAAGCTGATATTAGTTACAGGCATCGCCAAAGATAATTCAGGTCAAATACCAGATACTGAGATTATTTGGCGGATATCAGCACGCGCTGGCAAGCCCATGCAAATCATCGATTTGGAAATCGAAAATATTTCCATGCTAAAAACTCAGCAGGATGAAAACACGGCATTAATTAAGCGAAATGGCGGCAATTTTAGCGCGCTAATAGAGGCGATGCGATCCCGCCTCGATACCATTAACAGCCAGATGGGAAATTAAGTTCCTGCGCTAAAGACTAGCGAGAAATAGGCTTGTAGCGGATGCGGGTTGGCTGATTGGCATCATTGCCAAGACGGCGTTTTTTATCTTCCTCATAAGCCTGATAGTTCCCCTCAAACCACTCCACATGGCTATTGCCTTCAAAGGCCAGAATATGGGTAGCTATTCTATCTAAAAACCAGCGGTCGTGACTGATAACAACTGCACAGCCAGCAAACTCTAGCAACGCTTCTTCAAGGGCACGCAGAGTATCAACATCCAAATCATTCGTCGGCTCATCGAGTAGCAGAACATTCGCCCCGCTTTTCAACATTTTTGCCAAGTGAACGCGATTGCGCTCCCCGCCAGAAAGCTGGCCAACACGTTTTTGCTGGTCACTGCCTTTGAAATTGAACAGGCTGACATATGCACGTGACGGCATGGTCCGATTGCCAAGCTGCAATTCATCTAAGCCGTCGGAGATTTCCTCCCAAACTGTCTTGCCATCATCAAGCGTATCACGTGACTGGTCCACATAACCTAGCTTAACGGTATCCCCTAGCCGCATATCCCCGCCATCTGGAGTTTCTTGGGAGGTTAGCATCTTGAATAAAGTAGATTTACCCGCACCGTTAGGGCCAATAACGCCAACAATACCGCCCGGCGGCAGACGGAAACTTAAATCTTCGACCAATAACTTGTCACCAAACCCTTTTTGCAAGCCATCTGCCTCAATAACGATATCACCAAGGCGCGGTCCTGCAGGGATAGAGATTTTTGTAGTCTCATTGCGCGCTTCTTTATCCTGCTCTAGCAATTTTTCATAAGCAGATAGACGTGCTTTAGATTTAGACTGCCGCGCTTTTGGTGCTGAGCGCACCCATTCTAATTCACGTGACAGGGATTTAACGCGGCTATCTTCTGTTTTGCCTTCTTGTTCAAGGCGCTTTTGCTTTTGTTCCAGCCAGCCAGAATAATTGCCCTGATAGGGGATGCCTTGACCGCGATCAAGTTCTAGAATCCAGCCGGCAACGTCATCCAGAAAATAACGGTCGTGGGTGATGGTCACTACTGTGCCTGGAAAATCATGTAAAAACCGCTGTAGCCATGCCACTGATTCTGCATCTAGGTGGTTGGTTGGCTCATCCAGCAACAGCATATCAGGCGCGCTAAGCAATAATTTGCACAACGCCACGCGGCGGCGCTCCCCGCCAGAAAGCACACTTACATCTGCACTACCATCTGGTACGCGTAGCGCATTCATCGCTATCTCTGCTTTACGTTCTAGATCCCAGCCATCTATTGCATCTATTTGTTCTTGTAATTCTGCCTGCTCAGCGATAGTGGCGTTCATTTCCTCGTCGCTCATCTCTTCGGCAAAACGCGCGCTAACCTCATTAAAGCGGTCTACGAGTTCTTTGGCCTGCCCCATACCAGACAGAACATTCCCAGCGACATCCATAGTTTCATCAAGTTCAGGTTCTTGCGCTAGATAGCCAATTTTGATGCCATCTGCTGGCCAAGCCTCACCCGAAAATTCGGTTTCAATACCAGCCATAATTTTAAGCAAAGTTGATTTACCCGCACCGTTCAGACCAAGCACCCCGATTTTTGCACCAGGCAGAAAGGACAAGCTGATATCTTTTAAAACTTCTTTACCGCCCGGCCATGCTTTGCCCAGCTTGTGCATTGTATAGACATATTGTGTGCTTGCCATGATGGGAAATCCTTATACCTTAACAGAGCCTGCATCCAGGCGTTTTGACTGTTTTACTTTCATAGCGCAAAACCCAAAGCTTTGCTATGTTGTTTTATGCAAAGATTTTGCTGGTTAATCTGTCCTCTTTTATGAATAAAACCCTATGTCATTTTTCTCTTTTACCAGCCTTTTCCCCCTACCTTTATGGAAGCTGCTCCTAGATAGTATCTTTGGCATAGTTATGTGGCTGATGATGACACGCTTTGTGCTTCTGATTTTTGTCTCTGAGCAGACCCGAATGCCTGTCTTGCGCCATATCATCGCAATTGGAAAGCGGCTAGTGGGCTGGGCGGCTATACTCACGCCGCGCTGGCTAAATATCCGGGCCCATGATTTATATCTGGTACTGTTGCTGTTTCTGGCGCGTTATTATGTGCTGCCGACGCTAGCTGACTATGATGTGCGTTTAGTGCGTGACTTACCGATGGAAGCCAAGCTGGCCAGCATAGCCAGCTGGTTATTTGCGCTGTTCTAAAATTATATGCTGGCGAAGGGCGCCATCTTCTGCCAGCTCTATTAGCTCAATCTGGCCATCTGCGCGCCTGCCTTCTATCCAAATCGCCCCCGCATCGCCAATATGCACCCTCTGAAAGACAGTCCCATCACTAAGCGCATAAGATAGGGTTTGTGTCTCTAGCGCTTTTTTTGCAAACAGCTTATCGGCTTGCTGTTTCATGCCGATAACCAGCGCAACGAGACCCGCTGCGATAAGCACTGTCATCACAAGCACAGACAGCTTTAAAAGCCGCAAAGTACGCGGCGAAAAAAGGGGCGAGATTTCAGGTTTTGATTTGTCATTTTGCATCTTAGCTAGATGCCTTTCCCAGAAGCATTTCCCAGAAGCATTTCCCAGAAGCGCTTCTATATATTACGCAGTTTGCCTGATAAGTATCACAAGCTTTGCTATTTTCACAAATGCTGATTTGCACGCTGCGTCCATCCATGAGATAATAGCCCAATTTTTTAAACCTTTTGATGCGATAATATGCCAGAAATTCTTACCCTTACAGCAGATGATGACACGCCGCGTGGCCGCTTGGATAAATGGCTAGCTGACCATAGCGGGGTAGAAGCTTTGTCACGCTCACGCATCAAAAACCTTATTTTAGATGGCCAGCTTTTATGCGATGGCAAGCCAGAAAGCGACCCGTCAGTGATGGTCCGCAGCGGCGCACATTATCAGCTGAGTTTGCCTGCTGCCACCGCCGCCAAACCACAAGCAGAAGATATCGCCCTTGATATCCTATTTGAAGATGACGCGATTATTGTCTTGAATAAACCGGCAGGGATGGTTGTGCATCCAGCCCCCGGCGCCATAAATGGCACGCTCGTAAATGCCTTATTGGCACATTGCGGGGATAGCCTAACCGGGATTGGCGGGGTTGCAAGGCCGGGCATAGTGCATCGTTTGGACAAAGATACCTCAGGGGTGATGGTGGCCGCAAAAACTGATATTGCGCATGCCAAGCTAACCGAAATGTTTGCTGCACATGATTTGGACAGGCGCTATCAGGCGCTGATATGGGGGCTGCCAGCTGAACGAAATGGTCAAATAGATGCCCCCTTAGGCCGGCATCGCACCGACCGCAAACGCCAAGCGGTGATGGAGCGTGGCCGCCATGCTATCACCCATTACCGCACCTTGCGCGATTTGCCGCCTTTTGGCTGTCTTTTGGAATGCCAGCTAGAGACCGGCCGCACCCACCAGATAAGAGTACATATGGCGCATATTGGGCATGGGATTATTGGCGACCCGCTTTATGGACGCCCGAAACGCAGCGGCCAGATGCCCGATAATTTATCACGTGCTGCCCTCGCACAGATGCGCGCCTTTCCGCGCCAAGCCCTGCATGCCAAAACGCTAGGCTTTGCCCATCCCATCACAGGGGAAGCCCTAGAATTTAGCCAAGAATTACCAGAGGATATGCATAAGCTGATACAGCTAATAGATGAGGCGATAGCCAAACGGGGCGTATCGCGGTAGCCCTGCCACAATAAGGCCACTCTTTACAAATAACGTTAAGCTTCCCATATAAAACACTATAATTCAGCACCCGCAATGGAGCCGATAGTAAAGATGAGCAAAAACGCCCTTATCCCTTCTCTGACCCCCGAAGGCAGCCTGTCTCGCTATATGGAGCAAATCCGCCAATTTCCGATGCTAAAAGCAGATGAGGAATATATGCTTGCCCGTGCCTTTAATGAGCGCGGCGATGTCGAGGCAGCACACAAGCTGGTCACCAGCCATCTGCGTCTAGTGGCAAAGATTGCAATGGGTTATCGCGGCTATGGCCTGCCGGTGGCGGATTTAATATCTGAGGGCAATTTGGGCATGATGCATGCGGTGAAGAAGTTCGATCCCGAGCGCGGCTTTCGCCTTGCCACCTATGCGATGTGGTGGATCAAAGCCTCTATTCAGGAATATGTGTTGCGCAGCTGGTCTTTGGTAAAAATTGGATCAACCGCCTCACAAAAAAAGTTGTTTTTTAATCTGCGCCGTATCAAGGGCCGCATTGGCGCGATAGATAGAGGCGATTTAAGCCCGCAAGATGTTAGCGATATCGCTAATGAGCTAAATGTGCCAGAAGCTGATGTTATATCCATGAACCAGCGCATGGCAGGCGGCGATCATTCGCTGAACACGCCTGTTTCAGCTGAGGGGTTGGATAGTGGCGGCGAATGGCTGGATTGGCTGGGGGATGAGCGCCCAGACCAAGAAAGCAGCTTTGCCGATACAGAAGAGCTTAGCCAGCGCCAGAACCTGATGGTTGAGGCTATGCAGGAATTAAATGAGCGTGAGGTGCGCATCATAGAAGCGCGCCGCCTGTCCGAGCCACCTTTGACCCTAGAAGCGCTAGCAGATGAGTTTTCAGTTAGCCGTGAGCGTATTCGCCAGATAGAAGTGCGCGCGTTTGAAAAATTATCCAAAGCGGTGTTGGAAAAAGCAGAAGAGCTAAAGTTGCTGCCCCAACAAGAACAGAGCTAGGGTTAAGGCGAAGACTAACCGCTATACTTACCGCTTTTATTTCCCCCGATATTTTTCAGAAATTTTTCTGGAATTTTTCTGGCTCGTTTTACCTTTTTTTAAGACTTACTGATCCATACTGCCCCTTTCTTAACCTTTTGGAGGGGGTAGATATGGTAAATATTTTAAAACTGCGTTTGCATATCCTTGCGATTCCAATACTTATTTCATCTTGTGCAAGTCCACCGGATGAAATAGCAACAGCTTATGTTTCACCGCTGCAATATCAGAATTATGATTGCGAGCAAATCTCTATCGAAAGAGCAAATGTAGAGCGTCAAGTAAACGACCTCTATAGTAACTTAAAATCAAAAGCAGAAACCGACCAATGGCAAATGGGACTTGGCGTTATTCTACTTTGGCCACTACTTTTCACATTAGAGGGCGGCGACGGAGTAGCAGCAAATGAATACTCCCTTATGAAAGGCCAATACAAAGCATTACAAACAGCTTCGGTTCAAAAAAAGTGCGGTTTTCAATTTCCGAGCACACTTTCTGACACAATCAAATAACCCCTACCCCTTAAACGGGTCGCGGACGAGGATGGTGTCATCGCGCTCTGGGCTGGTCGATAACAGGGCTACAGGCAGGCCTGTCAATTCCTCCACACGGCGGATATATTTCACCGCATTTGCTGGCAATTCTGCCCAAGAACGCGCGCCATAGGTGGTTTCTGACCAGCCTGGCATTTCTTCATAAATCGGCGTGCATTTGGCCTGATCCGCCGCATTCGATGGGAAGTAATCCAGCGTCTGGCCATCACATTCATAGCCGGTACAAATTTTTAAGACATCAAATCCGTCCAGCACATCTAGCTTGGTCAGCGCCATGCCGGTAATCCCCGCAGTCAGGCCAGCTTGACGTACCATCACCGCATCAAACCAGCCGCAACGCCGCTTGCGCCCAGTGACTGTGCCAAATTCGCGGCCACGCTCACCCATGCGGCTACCATCATCACCGAAATCCTCGGTCGGAAACGGGCCAGAGCCGACACGGGTGGTATAGGCCTTGGTAATGCCAAGGGTAAATTCTACCGACGAAGGCCCCGTACCTGCCCCTGTGGCCGCCTGCCCTGCTACCGTGTTGGAAGACGTTACAAACGGATAGGTGCCATGATCAATATCCAGCATCACGCCTTGCGCCCCTTCAAACAAAATCGTCTGACGGGCATCTTGGGCGGCGGCTAGCACCTGCCAGCTGCGTCCGGCAAAACTTAACAGCTCTGCTGCCATATCCATCAATTGGGCGGCCATTTCATCTGCCCGCACTGGCGCACTGCCTGCGGCTTCTAGCCAGACATTGTGATGGGCTGCCAGCGCCGCCAGCCGTTCTGCCAGCAATTCAGGATTAGTTAAATCAGATAAACGCACACCGCGCCGCGCCACCTTGTCTTCATAAGCAGGGCCAATACCGCGCCCGGTCGTACCAATTTTACCTGCCCCGCGGCTAGCCTCACGCGCTTGGTCAACCTCTACATGTACCGGCAGGATAAGGCTTACGCTCTCAGAGACAATCAGATTATCCGGGCTTACCGCCACACCTTGCGCGCGCAAGGTTTCTATTTCCCGCAGCAAAGCAACAGGGTCAACCACCACGCCATTACCAATGACCGATTTTTTGCCCTTGCGCACAATCCCCGAAGGCAGCAAGGACAGCTTATATTCTACCCCATCAATAACCAATGTATGCCCAGCATTATGACCGCCCTGAAAGCGCACAACCATATCCGCACGTTCAGACAGCCAATCGACTATTTTACCCTTGCCTTCATCCCCCCACTGGGAGCCGATTACCGCCACATTTGACATAACAAACCTCTTTTTCTTCGCTTTTCGCCGTATCTGGCGGATTTCATAAAATTACAAGGATAAGGGAACAGGCCTAAAGCGGCTCTGGCTGGCTAGCCGCATCACGGACAATAAACTGGCATCCTAGCGCACGTGCTTCTGCTTCTTCATCTGCGCCCTCACTGCCAAAAACGATGTGCCTGCCACGCTGAATATAGCTAAGGGCTACATCAAACCCTAAGGTGGCTGAAATATACACAAAAGGCGGTGCATCTGGCGGGGTTAGCCCGCGCAATACCCGCTCCATATAAACTGAAATACCAACCGCCGCTTCATTATAGCCAGTACGATACGCACCGCCCTTAGCTATCGCACCGCGCAAGCCCTTGGCAAAAAGCGAGAAGCTGATAGAGGTGTGATATCCGAACCCTTGCATATCCAAGGGGTCTAGCGTTATCGCTACATCTGGTAATAAATTTTTCAGCGTGTCTGCTACCGTTAGCAAACTATCCAGCTTGCCAGCAGCGCTCATGTCTAAATCAGCACATAAGGCGCGCAAATCATCTGTGGACGCCCCAGAGGCAGTCATCACATCTGCTAGTTTCTGGGCGGCAGCAATAGGCAGGCTAGCCAGTGCAGAAATATCCCGGTTACTGACAGCTGCAAATAATTGCTGCTTTATGTCGGCATCCATAACAGCTAGCTCTTTGCCAAGCAGAACTTCAGCTAGATGCGGTAAACCCAAATCCAACGTCACATTCTTAATACCAGCTTTTTGTAAGCCCAACACACCTGCCAGAATAATTTCCACAACCGCGCCTTCATCATCGCGGCCAATTATTTCTGCACCTGCCTGCACAAGCTGGCGTTCAGGATTTAGAACATCTGGAACAACCCGCATTACATCACCGCCATAAGCCAGACGCAAAGGACGCGGCCGGCTAGCAAGGCGGGTGCCAGAAATTCGGGCTATCTGAGCTGTCATGTCTGAGCGCAGTCCCATCATACGCCGCGATATAGGATCGAGCAGACGGAAAGTTTGGTCAGCTAATGCAGCGCCAGGCCCATCAGCAAGTAAACCAGTCTCAAACTCCAACAAGGGCGGCTTGATACGCTGATATCCAAACTGAGAAAAACACGATAAAACCGCCTCGACCGCATCCGCATCTTGTTGGGCTTGCGGTGCCAACAGATCCGACAGGCCAGCTGGCAACAACCCTTTATCTGTGTCGCCCTTTGCATTTTTTGATGCTGGCATATCTGGCGCTATAGATGGAAGCGTTGCAGCGCTGTTTTCTGCATCAAAATCGTCCGATGAAGTCATATTTTCATCTGCCCCCTAAAGGCGGTTTATAGACATCAAGACAGGGGCTACAAAGCAGCGTAATATCGCCTCGTTGCTTGGCCTATCCTATCACAAGTAGTCGCTTAACTTTTCTCATAGCTTTTATCCTTTTTACCAGATTGGAGCAAGCATAAGGGGCGCAAAGACTAAGCTTGCACCCCTTTTTAGAAGTGTTTTTTTGAACTAGGCGCGCTGGCTATTAGGCAAAGCGCAGATAATCTGCCCGTACAATCTGGGGCAAGTCGCGAATCGCACCAAGCGTCTCTTTATCTACTGAGCCATCTATTTCCACTAAGGCTACGGCTTCGCCTCCGGCTTCCTTGCGCCCTAGATGGAAGCTCGCAATGTTCAAGTTCAGCTCGCCCATCAGCATACCAAGCGTACCAATAAAGCCCGGTTTATCATAATTGCGCAAATACAGCATATTTTGCGGGAAATCAGACTCGATAGAAATACCCTGCACTTCTACCAAGCGCGGCATATCCCCGCCCACCAACGTGCCAGAGATTGTGCGCTCACCAGAACCAAAGCTGACAGTAAGGCGCAGCAAAGTTTCATAATCACAGCGGCGGTCATGGCGGACGGTTGCAACCGCAATTCCGTTCGAGGAAGCTACGCTTGCTGCATTCACCATATTTACAGAATCCATCTTCACGCCTAATAATCCAGCCAGCATAGAGGCCAGCACTGGCTGTTCATTCAATAACGCCGCACGCCCATCAAATTCCAGCTTAATGGTGTTCAGGTCAGGCAGATCTGTCTGGCCTAAGAACCGGCCAAGAAGCGAGGCAAGCGTCATATAAGGCTTCAAGATGGGCGCTTCTTCGGCTGTAACAGAAGCCATATTAATGGCGTTTGTTACCGCCCCTGTGGTCAGGTAATCAGCCATCTGTTCTGCTACCTGCAAGGCCACCTTCTCCTGTGCTTCTAGTGTACTTGCCCCTAGATGCGGCGTCGCAATAAAATTTTCGGCCTCAAAAAGCGGGTTATCTTTGGCTGGCTCTACCTCAAATACATCCAGAGCTGCCCCAGCTACATGGCCAGAGTTCAACGCGGCAAGCAAGGCAAGCTCATCAACCAGACCACCGCGCGCGCAATTAACAATGCGCACACCCTTTTTCATCTTGTTCAGGGCGTCAGCAGAAATGATGTTGCGGGTAGAATCAGTCAGCGGTGTATGCAAGCTGATAAAATCAGCACGCGCTAACAGCTCATCCAATTCAACCTTTTCAATGCCTAGGGTTTTAGCACGCTCTTCGGTCAGGAAGGGATCATATCCCATCACCTTCATCTTCAGGCCTTGGGCCCGTTCAGCAACAATCGCTCCGATATTGCCGCAGCCGATAATACCTAGCCGCTTGCCCGTAATCTCCGTGCCCATAAATTTGGATTTTTCCCACTTACTCGCTGTGGTCGATGCATGGGCTTGCGGGATTTGTCGTGCCAGCGCCAACAGCATAGAAATCGCATGTTCTGCTGTGGTAACCGCATTGCCGAAAGGCGTATTCATAACCACCACACCTGCATCCGTAGCAGCTGCCAAATCGACGTTATCAACACCGATACCAGCGCGGCCAACTACCTTTAACTTATCTGCTTTAGCTAGTAATTCTGGTGTTACTTTCGTTGCTGAACGGATGGCCAGACCATCATAATCACCAATTATTTCAGCAATTTCTTCTGCGCTCAAACCAGGTTTAAAATCTACCTCGATACCTGCCTCAACAAAGATATCAACCGCTTCCGTCGCCAGTTTATCGCTTATCAGTACTTTCGTCATTTTCGTCTTCCTTAAATCTTTAACTCAGCGCGCACTTCATTAAATGCCCAATCTAACCAAGGCATGAGTGCTGCCATATCGCTTGCCTCCACAGTCGGCCCGCCCCAAACGCGCAATCCAGGTGGGGCTGTGCGATACCCGCCAATATCAAAAGCGACACCAGCGCCGGCTAGCTTTGTAGTTATGGCTTTGGCAAAGGCAGATTGCTCTTCTGCTGGCAGTGCCCGAACCGCCGCATCGCTAATCTTCAGGCAGATGGAGGTGGAAGAGAGATTGGCAAGATCAGAGCAAAGAAAATCACACCAAGGCGCATTTTCAACAAAATCACGCACAGCTTGCAGATTAGCCTGCGAGCGCGCAATCAGGCCGTCCAGCCCACCAACATTATCAGCCCAATTTAAGGCAGAGAGTAAATCTTCAACACATAACATTGAAGGGGTGTTGATCGTATCACCGCGAAAAATCCCTTCAATAAGCTTACCGCCCTTAGTAAGCTGAAAAATTTTCGGCATAGGCCAAGGCGGTGTGTAGCTTTCTAGGCGTTCTATTGCACGTGGAGATAAAACAATCACGCCATGTGCCGCTTCACCGCCCAGCGATTTCTGCCAGCTAAAGGTTGTGATATCCAGCTTTTGCCAATCCATTTCCATGGCAAAACAGGCAGAGGTGGCATCCGCTATGGTCAGACCTTTCCGGTCACTAGCTATCCAGTTTGTATCAGGTACCCGCACACCAGAAGTAGTGCCGTTAAAGGTAAAAAGAATATCGCGGTCTGCATCTGTGGCATTCAGATCAGGCAGCTCACCCCAATCCGCCTCAAGGATGCGACAATCTTCTAATTTCAGTTGCTTTGTTGCGTCCCCGACCCATGTTTTGCCAAAAGATTCCCAAGCCAGCACATCAACGCCTCTAGCGCCAAGGACAGACCACATTGCCATCTCTACCGCCCCTGTGTCAGAGGCTGGCACGATGCCTAAACGGTAATCAGACGGCAGTCCAAGCATTTCGGACATCCGGTCTATCGCTTCTGTGATTTTTGCTTTGGGTTCTTTTGCACGATGAGAGCGGCCTGTTTCAGCCCCCTCAAGTTGGGCAGGGGTCCACATGGGGTGCTTTTTGGTTGGCCCGGATGAAAAATGCGGACAAACCGGCTTACGCGTCGGCGTCATGGTGAACCTCGTCAGTGATTTTGCCTTCCGTTGGGGGAAGACGACCCACCGCAAAAGATAGTCACCTGAAAACCAATGTCAAGATAGCTGATGGAATTTTGAAAAAACAGCCAAAGTTTGGGCGTTTTGACGGCGCTTAAGCTGAGACCGTTTTCAGCGCGGCTACAAGACGCTGCATCGCCGCATCTAGGCGGGCTTCATCCAGAGCTTCAACCATCACCCGGATAAGCGGCTCAGTGCCAGACGGACGCAGCAAAATACGCCCCTCCTCCCCTAGCTCTTTTGTTACCGCCGCCATCTCAGCTTTTACATCTGGATGCTCTAAAACTGCCTTGTTGATGTCTTTTAGATTGACCAGCTTTTGCGGAACAGGTGTAAAGCTTGATAAAATCTGCGAAGCTTTCCTGCCACTTCGTGCCATTATGGCTAAAATTTGCAAAGCCGCGATAAGCCCATCACCTGTTCTGGTTAGATGCGGTAGCAAAATATGACCAGAAGGCTCTCCGCCAAGCTGGCTGCCTGTCTCTTGCATCCGCTGGGCTATGTAACGATCGCCAACAGGCGCGCGCTCAAACGCAATACCTGCATCTGCCAAACACCGCTCAAGCCCAAGATTGCTCATGACCGTACCCACAACTGGCCCTTGCAAAATGCCGCGAGCCTGCATATCCATAGCCAGCGCGGCAAGTATCTGATCGCCATCACATATCGTGCCTTTTTCATCTGCCAGAATAAGGCGGTCCGCATCCCCATCCAGACAAATCCCGATATCCGCCTTAGCATCACACACTGTGCGTGCCATCACCTTTGGCGCGGTTGCCCCGCATTCCAGATTGATATTCAGCCCGTCTGGTGCGACGCCCATCGCCAGAATATCTGCACCTAATTCGCCAAGCGTGTCTGGCGCAGTGCGATAAGCAGCCCCGTGAGCGCAATCCACCACCAAATGCAAACCAGCTAGCGACAAGCTAGTATCAAAGGTCGCTTTGGCAAATTCCATGTAGCGCTGGGCAGAGTTTACTATCCGGCGTGCGCGGCCAAGCTTTTCAGCTTCAGCAAGCGCGATAGAGCCTTGCATTAACTCAGAGATTTCTTCTTCAATTTGATCTGCTAGCTTGCTCCCATCAGGACCAAATAATTTAATGCCATTATCATGATGCGGGTTATGCGAGGCAGAAATCATCACGCCAAAATCAGCGCGCATAGAATGGGTAAGATACGATACCGCAGCGGTTGGTACTGGCCCCAATAGACGGCAGCTGATCCCAATAGAATTAAAGCCAGCAACCAAAGCTGATTCCAGCATATAACCCGATAGTCTTGTATCCTTGCCTATAACCACAACCGGGTTAGCATTGCGCCCTTCGCTGTGATTGTTATCAGCAAACCACCGCCCTGTAGCCAAAGCAAGCCGCACCACCGCTTCTGCGCGCATGGGTCCTGTATTTATACGGGCCCGCACACCGTCTGTACCAAAAATGCCTGCCATGATACCTCGCCTAAGAAAGACAGATAAATCAAAAGAAAATAGGCCTAATTAAGCCTATCTGTAATGGCAAGCTAGCCTGCCAACTTTCCCGGAATTATAGGCAGGAAGTAGGCTTACTGTCCAGCATATCAGGCAACCGATTGGGCTGGCGTTCTGGCGATTGGTCGGCAGCAGGCAAATATGCTTCTAGCTTGGCTCGAAACCGCTCTTTTAGACGCGAGGTAGGAATTTCCTGAAGCAATGTAGCAGAGGCCAATTTATCAATCGAACTAGCGGCGGTAAGGTTTGTTAACACCTTAATTTCAGCAACCACAAAACCCGCTAATTCTTTATCTGAGCGTGGTTGATAATGGCTGGCTATCATATCTAACAGCTCAGACCTGTCCTTATCTAGCGGCGCAAAAATCGGCGCATTGCCAATGGTTGGCGTTTCTATTGTATGAAGAACTAACCGCCCATCTTGGCCACCATAGATGATGCCATCAAATAAGGGCGTGCCAAACATCACCAAATGCCAGCCTTGTGCAATAAAAGCCAGATAATCAGCTCTATTTTCACTATAATTTTTAAATGTCAGATGATCTCGAACTCTGTGAAGTGGCAAGACAGGCATGGTTTTTATCCAAATTGAGCGCAACTCAATAGCTTAGACATTACGTTTGAAAAGAAATAACTATGGCCAAGTTTTAAGTATAGCTATTAGACCTTTAGCTTAAACAAAAGCAATCTTAATTTAAACCGCTTTCATTAGAGAATTTAGAGTGTTAAGCCTTTAAAATAGACATTTCAGGCGACTATCTTACCCATTTTGTGTATAATCTGGATCAACGCTGCCCCCTCATCGTATCAGGATAGAGAGTGCTTGATAGGTGGGGGCGACATCATGAGTGCGGAAAAATTGGGCACCTTGCTGGGCAGCGATAAGCGATAAAGAAAGCCCGCCACCGAGGCGCTCCACCCCCGCATCCGCACCAAAACCAGAAGCTGGCGCGCCTAGACCTTGTGCTGCAAGAATAGGAAGCGAGGATTTACGCGACACGCCAATAAGCACCGGAACACCCAGACCATGAAACAGGGACGTCCAATCGATTAACTGCTGATTATGGAGCGGGGTTTTACCAAATCCAAATCCTGGATCTATCGCTATCTGGCTTGGCGGCAGGCCAGCAGCGACCAGCCGGCTAATATGTGATTTTAGTACCTCAAAAATATCTATCGGCGCAAAATCATAGGACGGGTTATCCTGCATAGTCTGCGGTGTGCCTTGCATATGCATGGCAATAGCAAAAGCAGCAGAAGGTGAAGCTTTATAGGCTTGTGCCATCACCTGTTCTGCACCTTCACTAGTGAAGCCAGAAACATCATTAATGATGCGCGCGCCTGCGCCCAATGCGTTGCGCATTACATCACTATGGCGGGTATCACAAGAAACCAGATACCCCTCACGCATCAGCGTATTAATCACGGGTAATATACGTGCACACTCTGTCTCAGTGCCAACTGCCGGTGCGCCCGGACGGGTAGACTCCCCGCCTATATCTAGCAAGCTTGCCCCATCCGCCTGCATCTGGCGTGCATGCGCTACTGCTTGATCTGTGTGGCTAAACTGGCCTCCATCAGAAAAACTATCTGGGGTTACATTCACCACACCCATAATATGTGGACGCATCATATCAAGCCCAGCAAAAGGCGCACGCGGCTGACTAAGGCGCAATAAAGCCTTCTTTGCGCTTTCGCCATCCTTACTTGCATCTATATAACCGGCAATATCCGTGCGCCATACCCTATAGCCGCTGCCATTATGTTTGCGGATTACAACATCTAGATGGGTAAATCCGGTCCAACCGCCAGCTAGCGCAAGATAGGCATTTTCGGGAAGCGTTTGTTTAAGAACAGACAAGGGCTGGCATGCCACAGGCCGCAGCCATGTCTGCCCCGCATCAGGCTGGTAATCTAGCTGTGCGGGGCTGTTAACATACACAAGGTTGGCCTCTGCCATTTTGCACCTATTAGCCTGTGCTTAGCCTTGTCTTAAAAAAGTTGCTAAACTGGCTCAGAGCCCGGATTATCGGGGTCAGGGCGCGTTTGCGCACGCCCGCCCGTTGGCAGACCAGAACGTGATTTTTTCGCTCGCGGCGTGGTGGGTTCATCATCATTATCATCTGCGCGCGATAATGTACCGCCTTCGACAATAATACGGATTTCTTCACCGTTAAGCGTTTCATATTCCAGCAGGCCTTGAGCTAGACGCTCTAGCTCCTTGGCATGCTTTTTCAAAATCTTCGCCGCGCTATCATAAGCGCTATCAACAATACGGCGCACTTCTGTGTCGATCACATCTGCTGTATTTTCTGAAACATTCTTCTGCTGGGTAACAGAACGTCCTAAAAAGACTTCCTGCTCATCCCCGCTATAGGCTAGAAAACCAAGCTTCTCAGACATGCCCCATTCGGTCACCATACGGCGTGCCACATCAGTAACCATTCGGATGTCAGATGACGCGCCTGTGGTAACTTTTTCTGCTCCAAAGATTTGTTCTTCGGCAATTCGGCCGCCACATGCAACCTGCAAATCAGCTGTCAGCTTGTCCACAGCCATAGATATTCTATCGCCTTCTGGCAAGCGCATTACCATTCCTAATGCTCTACCACGAGGGATAATCGTTGCTTTGTGGATAGGGTCAGAAGCTGGGTTATGTAGTGCGACAACCGCATGACCTGCTTCATGGTAGGCGGTAAGCTTCTTTTCATCATCAGTCATTACCATTGACCGGCGCTCTGAGCCCATCATCACCTTATCTTTAGCTTCTTCAAACTCCGCCATAGAAACGGTACGGCGCCCTTTACGTGCCGCCAGCAAAGCCGCTTCATTAACCAAATTGGCTAGGTCCGCGCCTGAAAAACCGGGGGTGCCACGGGCGATAACACGCGGCTCAACATCATTGGCAAGGGGGCTTTTCCGCATATGCACGCGCAAGATTTTCTCACGACCTACCACATCTGGGTTTGGCACCACTACCTGCCGGTCAAAACGGCCCGGGCGCAAGAGAGCAGGGTCAAGAACGTCAGGACGGTTCGTTGCCGCAATCAAGATAACCCCTTCATTCGCTTCAAAGCCATCCATCTCTACCAGCATCTGGTTTAATGTCTGTTCACGCTCATCATTACCGCCGCCAAGGCCGGCACCACGATGGCGGCCAACAGCATCAATCTCGTCAATAAAGATAATACAAGGTGCGTTTTTCTTGCCCTGTTCGAACATATCACGCACACGGCTAGCCCCAACGCCAACAAACATTTCAACAAAGTCAGAACCAGAGATGGTAAAGAACGGCACATTGGCCTCTCCAGCGATTGCCCGCGCCAGCAGGGTTTTACCTGTACCAGGAGGGCCCACTAGCAACACACCTTTAGGGATTTTGCCGCCTAAGCGCTGGAACTTGCCGGGATCTTTTAAAAACTCAACAACTTCTTCTAATTCGGTTTTGGCTTCATCAATACCTGCTACATCTTCAAAAGTGACGCGGCCATGATGCTCGGTCAGCATCTTTGCCCGGCTTTTGCCAAAGCCCATCGCGCCGCCCCGGCCGCCGCCCTGCATCTGGCGCATAAAGAAAATCCAAACACCAATAAATAGCAGCATTGGAAACCAAGAAATTAGCACTGATAAAAAGCTAGGCATATTGCTTTCATCAGGTCGCGCATCAATACGCACATCCGTATCTGCTAGCTGAGAGACAACATCTGCACCATCAGGCATATAACTAACCACTGTGGTGTTCTCGCGTGTCCGCCCTTTTAGATTATTGCCTTCGATAAGAACATCTGTAATGCCGCCATTACGCGCAGACGAAATGAAATCAGAATACGCAATCTTGTTTGCGCTCTGGGTGCTGCCCGGCGTTTGAAACAGATTGAAAAGCGCCATCAGCGCGACACCGATAACCAGCCAAATTGCAATATTGCGTCCAAGATTATTCACGGTCTTAACTACCTTTTATTCAGGGTTTTGCTGTGGTCATCACAGCCTGACTGGCCTATCTATTGGGGCTGGCCAGATAATAAAGGCGTGCTTGTGTGATGCGCCATCCTCGAAACTGCCATTCTGGCCGCCCATTACCAAGCTTCTCGACTTAAGATGGGGGGGAAGTAGCCTATCGTCAAGTGTCTGGAGGATAGGAATCATATCTCTTAATTTTTTAGGCAGGCCAAATAACACTTCTGGCAGGGCTAGCTGGCTAATTTCCTTAGCTGAAAGCGCCATAGAGCCTAATCGTCGCACCTTGCCAGCACACCCCGCCCAAACCATCCAGCGCCCGTCAAAATAGCCTATCTTGCCAGGTGTAAGATGCGCTTCTAGTGATGATTTACGGCCAAATTCAGCGTAGACAACCAGCCATTTTCCTTCACATGTTAGCTTGCATGAAGCTAAAGTCCCTGCCCGTCCTGACGCCACCCTTTTATCAAGCTCTGCAAGTGCATCTATATTTGGCGGGAAGGCAGAATGCCCACAAATAGCCAGCAAACTTGCTAAAATATGATGGCGGTGTGCTTCTGGCTGGCTGGAAAACGCTGCATAAGAACAGCTCGCCCTAAGCCGTGCCACCGTGCGGACATGAACGTCAAGCCAAGCCCTTATTTGTGTATCTAACTGGCAGCTAAGGGCATTGGCGGCACATGATAACCGGTTAAGCTGCCCAGATAGGCCCGGGTTAGATGCCAACATGCGGCGCCAGCGCACCCGCTCAAACATCATATTCTGATTAGACGGGTCTGAGATAAATTCTGCACCAAGCAGATCACATAATTGCGTTAGATCCGCCTTACTATACGATTGAAAAGGCTGGGAAGATTGAAAAGACTGGGAAGATAAAAAGGGGCGGGCAAAAAGAGCCCCCTGATAAAAACGAAGCGGCGCGATGCCTGCTAGCCCGCGCAGGCCAGAATGGCGGGAAAGGCGCATTGCAACCGTTTCATTTTGATCAGCGCTATGATGGCCAAATAGAACCAGCGCATTTTGCTGGTAGGCAGCCTCTGCCAATAACCTTAAACGATGTGCACGCGCCCATTCCTGATGCCCGCTAGCTGGCTTTGGCTGATTGATTTTCAAGATGTCTACAGAGATGGATTTTTTGCCCATCTGCGCGGCGATTTCACGCGCTTCTTCGCTAGAATTAGCGCGCAGACCATGGTCAATAATCAGCGCATGATGCGGAATATTCCGAGCCCTAGCCAGCCTATCTGCAAGGAGCGCCAGCGCAGTGGAATCTGGTCCACCTGACAAAGCCGTTATCAAAGGATGGGCGTCTGGCCGCCAAAATCCAGTTGCCGCACAACGGTTCAAAAAATCGTCAAACGCAGCCTCAGCTGCTGCAATTAGCACCGTCAGAAAGCTCCTTCAAGCGCGCCACAAAACTCTCTGGCGGCTGATCAAGGAATTTGCCCAGATTGTCATAAATATCACATGCCTGTTCTGGCGATGCAAATTTAGAAACCGATTCAGCAATCCATAAGGTTGTATCTGGCAAGCGCGGATCGGTTGAATAAAGCGCGTTAAACTTGGAAAAAGTAGTAGCAGACTTTTCAAACTGCCCTTGAATAAACTGCACCCTACCTAACCAGAACAAGGCATCCGAAGACCGTTCATGCTCTGGATATAAATCAGAAAATTCGGTAAAAGCCTGCTCAGCTGTCTCTAAATCATTCTGCAAAGCGCGGGTCAGCGCAAACCGGAACTGATCCTCTGTGCTCGCATCTGGCAGAATGCTTGGGCTAGGCTGGGCGGTAGCCGCATCACTTTCTGGCTCTGCTAATTCCTGCGCGCCGGGAATAGCTGGACTTGTCTCAGCGCTAGTATTATCTGCTTGCACAATGTTGCTGTTTGCCTCTGCTAGCGCGGCCTCACTCACATTATCTGGGGCTGCTGCGGTAGCATTATCGCTGACCAGTTGCTCATCCAATCTATCTTGCTCGATAGTCCAGACAGTCTGTCCAGTACTCGCATCACGGCTCATAGAAACAGATGGACCAGCGCCAGCGCCAGCAACCTCACCTTGTGCGAGTTTCTCAGCAATATCATCCCCTGAGAGGGATAGCAGTGTATTTAGACGCTTTTCCAGCCGTAAAAGACGAAATTCAACATCAGAATACAGGTCTAACGTATTATTGATACGCTGACCGACAATGCCGATATTATCAGCTAGCTTGGCAAGTTCACCTTGAAAAGATTTAAAATCACTTGATGCACCAGACTGATTAGCAACAGAAGCAGCAGCGATATTCTCAAGCTCGTTGCGAATATTTTGCAACTCTGTTTCAATAGTACCGCGGACATCCTTAAGCCCCTCTTCCAGCAAATCCATACGCTGTTGCTGGCGCGACACAAGGGCGGATAACCCACTCTGGTCAGCAGGTGATTGCGCTGCGGCTGATTTAGGATTTAGACCAATTGTAAGCGGCAATGCAATAATGCTTGCCAGCACGAGACCTGTGAGAAGGGAAGGTGAGTTTTGAGGCCACATGGCATTATTCTTCCTAAACATCGCTAAATCGACACCTGTTTTACATGGCAAATCATTACGGCAAGATTTGGGCAATAGATAAGGTTGGTGTAAAAAAGGCCTTGTTTTTATGTTTAAAACAAAGCCTTTTTTCAAATATGTAAAGGTTAGCGCTGAGCTAAATTCTATCAGCCTGCCCTTAATCTCTGCCCAAGGTTTCGCTTTAGTTGAGCATAGATTCTGCACGACGGTTTAGACGCCATGCCGCTTCATTAGAGCCAACAGCGGCGGGGCGCTCTTTGCCGTAAGAGATAATCCGGATACGTGCGGCATTAACACCTTTAGCAACAAGGTAATCACGGGCAGCAGCTGCACGGCGCTCACCCAGAGCTAGGTTATATTCACGTGTACCGCGCTCATCAGCGTGACCGCCTAAAATGATGCGTGCTGCAGGTTCAGCTTTTAAGAAGGCTGCCTGTCTGTCCAATACGCGGCGCGCATAATCACTTAACTGTGATGAATCGAAATCGAACAATACAGTTGTGCCGACCTTAGTAAATTCTTTTTTCATCACTTCAGCTGGGTCAGCAGCTTCATCTGATGTTGTGGCTGCTGTTGTGCTGCTTGCAGTGCTTGTTCCGCTAGTGGCTACGCTTGTGGTGCTACCTGTCGCAGAGCTGTCGGTTGTTGAGGCTGTTTCGCAGGCAGCAAGAAGTGCGATAGCGGCAACAAGAGTGAAAATTCTTTTGATCATTTTATTGGACCTCCAACTGGCCATGAAAAAACTAAATTAGTGCGCCTACCCTTTAGTTCATTTTAGGTTGCTTTTGCAAATGAACCGAAGAAATTGACTATGCTGTTTTACCGAGCCACGCTTGTTAAATGATTGCCAGCTTTTCACAAAAACAAAAGCAATTGATTCGAACATCAGCTTGCGAACAGCAAACCTCCCAAAAATACTCAAACCACAAATGGCTAAAAAAATCAACCTCTAATAACATTCACTAGGCGTTAATACACCTTAAAAAATCTCTATTGTAATAGCGGTGACCATGCTGGATCGCTCGCATCGGCGGGTGTAACCACACGTCGCTCATTAAAGCCAGTAATATCAATGCGATACAGGTGCGTATCTCCACCCTCTCCCGTATCAGAAACTGGTTGCTGTTTGAAATACATCAAAACGCGGCCATTTGGTGCCCAAGTAGGGGCTTCGACAAGGAAGCCTCTCGCCAAGAGACGCTCCCCGCTTCCATCCACATTCATCACACCGATAAAAAACTCGCCGCGATACATTTTGGTAAAAGCAATAATATCTCCCCGCGGTGACCAAACCGGGGTGGCATAGCGTCCTTCACCAAAGCTTATCCGGCGCACGCCTGAGCCGTCGGAGCGCATTGTGTAAAGCTGTTGTGAGCCACCTCTATCCGAGTTGAAAACAATATATTGGCCATCTGGAGAGTAAGAGGGCGACGTATCAATAGAGGGCGATCGCGTAAGCTGGGTAATAGTTTGGGTAGCCAATTCCATTTCAAAAATATCGGTGCGGCCATCTTCTGCAAGGCTCATAATCAGCTTGGTACCGTCCGGGCCAAAACGCGGCGCAAATGACATGCCAGGAAAGCTGCCTAATCGTTCCGTACGTCCAGTGATTACATCCAGAAGATAGACATTTGGCTCGTCATTAAAATAATTTAAATAGGCGATTTCGCTTGCGGTTGGCGAAAAACGCGGGGTTAAAACAAGGTCGTTCCCCGTAGTCAGAAATTTATGGTTGTGCCCGTCCTGATCCATAAAAGCGAGACGCTTTATGCGCCTATTTTGGGGCCCTGATTCAGAAACATACACAATTTGTGTATCAAAATACCCAGTATCACCTGTAAATTCCTCATAAACAAAATCAGCGATTTGATGGGCAATACGGCGCAAACCTGCTGGATCAGCAGAACCGCCGCCTTCGGTAAGGGAACGCTGGGAAACCACATCCCAAAGTGCAAATTCCACTTGCAAAGCGCCATCATTATCCAAAAAGGCAGACCCGATTAGCAACCCCTTCGCGCCAAGTGGCGTCCAGTTAGCAAAGGTGGGTTGAACATCCGGCGATGCGGGCGGGGCAATAAAGGCCGCGCTATCAATAGATAAAAATAGCCCGGAGCTGACCAGATCATCTGAAATAATCTGCGCAATTTGCCGCCCAACATCCGAGGGCACACCATCAAGGCCAGTGAAATCTGCAATGGCAACAGGGATAGGCTCAATTTGCCCTTCAGTAACATATAAACGCTGGCTCTGCGCATTAGCATTGCTGGCCAATCCCAACGCTATAAGACAGATAAATAGCCGTGCCATCAGCCGCTTTAAAGACTGATTGTCAAACCCTATCATGCTTAGTTCCCCTGTTCTGCTTAATTTCCCTGTTATGCTTAATTTCCCTGTCATCATCACATCGTTCCGCGTTGCATAAATGTAGAGTTAAACCCAATCGGCAGTGTTTTCCAGGTATCGTATTTTTCAGGCGGCAAGGGCAAAGGCTGACAATCTAGCACTGCCCGACGTGCCGCCAGCGCAACAATACGATAATTTTTATCCCTTGTCAGGCGACCATTATCCACAAAAGTTATCTTCTCCACATTGCCATCACGGCGCATTTCCAGATCCACATCAACGACTTGTTCTGCCAATTCTTCAGTCGCCCCTGGTGGCAGCACAAAACAGCGGGAAATATGGTTTAGAAGTCGGTCAATTTCAGACATGCCAAGCCGCTGGCTCGTGCTAGCTTCAGGAGCGCGCACCGCCTCCCCTACCGCAGCTGATAGCTGATTGGCAATTGCCAATTTATCCTGCTTCTGCTGGGCTTTTTTTGTCTCTTCAGCCTTTTTAGCTAACGAAGCTTGCGCAAGGTTCTGCAAAACCCCGTTCATTGCCTCCGCCTTTTCTTTTTGCTGGCTTTTTTGGGCCAGTTTATTTGGGCGCTTCACGGGGCTTGGCGCTGGCTTTGCGCGTTTTGGCGGGGTTGGGCGCGATACAGGTGTGGCTACTTTTACCAATTTTGGCTTCTGGGCAGCAGGCTCTGGCTTTGCCTGCGGCACAGGCACAGGCTTATCAGGCAGAATTTCTGCCTTTTCTATAACTGGTTTCGGCGGTGCCGGCTTTGCTGGCGGCGCTTTCGCAGCCACTTTAGGTTCAGGCGGGGGCGGCGGGGGCGGCGGGGGCGGCGGCGGCTTCTTGCGGGTTGCTTCTTGTTCTGGCTCAGGGCTAGATTTTGCTGCACTGCTATCAGCAAGATTAGTTTTTGGCAAGGTTGCCACAACATCAACAATGATTAGCGGCTGCGCATTAGTATCTTTTTCTTGCAAGAACGGCCAGCTTATCAAACCCAGCATGACCACCAAAATATGGAACAGCATAGACTGCACCAACGGGCGGGTCAGCAGGGAGAGATTTAGCCAAGCCATCATGACTTTAGTCCTCAGGCAATTCGGCAACAAGCGCCACGCGCTCAAAACCGGCAGTCTGAATGCGTCCCATCAGAACAATAACCTCACCATAGGCGACATTCTTATCACCCCGCACAAAAATTCGGGCATTTTTATTAGCATCACCTATTGCAGACAAGCGCGGGATCAACTTGTCTGGTTCAATTTCATTATCTTGCAAGTAAAGTGTGCCATCATCTCTGATAGTCACCACTAGTGGGGCTTGATCTGCATTGATCTGACCAGCTTTGGTCTTTGGCAAATCTACTGGCACGCCAACTGTCAATAATGGCGCTGTAACCATAAAAACGATCAATAAAACCAGCATCACATCCACAAAGGGCGTGACATTTATCTCACCAATAGGCTTCATCCGCCGGCCGCGGCGACCACCTCTTTGGCCATTTAATGCAGCACCCATCTTTATTTGCCCCCCTCATCCAGCTGCCGTCCCAAAAGGGTGGTAAATTCTTGTGCAAACACTTCTAGCGCACTTGAAACCTTATCCAAGTCACCGGAAAATTTATTATAGGCCGCTACAGCTGGGATAGCCGCCGCAAGACCAAGGGCGGTTGCAAATAACGCTTCAGCAATACCTGGGGCTACCACAGCAAGGCTGGTATTTTTGGATTCTGCGATAGATTGGAAGGAGTTCATGATCCCCCAAACCGTGCCAAAAAGCCCCACAAAAGGAGAAACCGAACCAATAGAGGCTAAGAAATTCATGCCCCGTTCCAGCGCATCCATCTCTCTTGTGATGGTCAGCGTCATATTCCGTTCAATGCGCAATAAAATAGAGGCTTTTAAATCACCACGCAAATCAGCTGTTAAGCCTTTTACAGTTGCCCGGCGCCATTCACGCATAGCCGAGACAAACACTTTAGCTTGCGCGCTTTCAGGGTCATCCCCAGTTTGATTATATAAATCATTCAAAGAACCGCCTGACCAGAACAGCTCATCAAAGGCAGCCGCATGTTTTTTCTGCCGACGGATAAGGCGTATTTTCTCAAAAATAATTGCCCAACACCAAATAGAGGCTGCTACCAGCAGCAACATGACGAATTTCACTACAGGATCAGCAGCGAAAAACAACCCTAGAATAGTGAGGTCATGTGCCTGAGAGGTGGCCGTTATTACGGTATTTTCAATCGCGGTCTCTGTTGCCATTTTTACTCAAAATCCTTCATTCATCAAAAATATGCCATCATTCATCAAAGCTTGATTGTTCATATAGTCTATTTAGAGGGAGAGACGCCAGCCTTCTATTATCAATTACCACGCCAAATAGCTCTTGCCGCTACAATGTTAACAGGCATTTCAATATCAAATGCCCTGATATTTGTGATATGAAGTCGGCTGAAACGTCCTGAAAACAGCCTGTAAAGGCTCTGGAAATTTCCGCGGCCCATCTTCTATATCCACCCAAGCAGCTTTGACTAAAACTCTGGCAAAATTAAGGCCATTATGAAGAGAATTGATATCTTGTTGTAAAAGGGTGGATGCCCCGCCCAAATGAGCACAGGTTGTTTCCACATATAGCTGGTCATGCAAGTGCGCAGGGCTGTGATAGTCAGTTTCGATATGGGTAATAACAAAACCCTGCTGGCGTTCACGAAGCCAATGCTGAACATCAAACTTGCAGGCGCGCAACAAGGCAGATCGCGCCCGTTCAGCAAAATTCAGGTAGGTTGCGTGATAGACAATGCCGCCAGCGTCAATATCCTCATATTGCACAGTAACGCCATAAATATGGCGATGCTGAGCTGGGTTTGAGCGGTCAATAAAGCCATCAAGACCTATCGCGGCCTGTTTAATCGTAGCATCTATGTTTTCTGGACTATCTGGCACGATTTCAAAAACCCATCATTGTTATCATAATTCAGTAAAGAGCTGTTTATTTTCTTAATCATTTGATTCTAGGTCAGTCTGGCTAGCAGATGCAAGCAGATCAAGCTGGCGGGTAGCTTCTGCTGGCGCATCCAGCCCCAAATAGGTCCAGCCCGCAGGAGATAAACATCGCCCACGCGGTGTGCGAATTAATAAGCCAGTCTGCAACAAATAGGGCTCTATCACTTCTTCAAGCATATCGCGCTGCTCAGACAGCACCGCTGCCAGCGTTTCCACCCCTACAGGACCGCCGCCATAGGAGGTGGCAAGGCAGGATAAATACCGCCTATCCATGCTATCAAGACCTTTTGCGTCTACTTCTAGCCGGCCTAATGCTTCATCGGCAATATTTGCGCTCACCTCGCCTGCCCCTGCGACCAGCGCAATATCGCGCACCCGCCGCAACAACCGGCCAGCCACCCTTGGCGTGCCACGCGAACGTTGGGCAATTTCAAGCGCGCCATCACTGGTAAGCGGCATATCTAGCTTGGTTGCTTGCCGGTTTAAGATCGCCACAAGCTCTTGCGGGGTGTAGAACTGCATGCGCATCTGAATACCAAAACGGTCACGCAAAGGCGTTGTTAGCAAACCAGAGCGAGTGGTGGCACCAACTAGAGTAAATCGGGGTAAATCAATACGCACCGAACGCGCAGAAGGCCCCTCGCCAATGATAAGATCAAGCTGAAAATCTTCCATCGCCGGATATAACACTTCTTCAACAGCCGGGTTTAGACGGTGAATCTCATCAATAAACAACACATCGCGCGGCGCAAGATTAGTAAGCAAAGCCGCCAGATCGCCAGCCCGCGCAATTACCGGCCCAGAAGTTGCCCGAAAGCCGACCCCAAGCTCGTTTGCGATAATTTGTGCCATGGTCGTTTTACCAAGACCAGGAGGACCATGCAAAAGGGTGTGGTCCATGGCTTCGCTACGCTGGCTAGCTGCATGAATAAAGGTTTCTAAATTCGCACGCCCCTGACCCTGACCGATGAATTCCGCCAGCATTAACGGGCGCAAGGCAGGATCTTGTGCGCCTTGTGCCTCGCCATCTATAAGGCGGTCTATCTCTGGGGAAATCGTTGGAGGGGTTTCTGTCACGCGCTTATCTCTTTTATAATCTTAACCTCTGGTTTAGCCATAATGCCCGTAACCGCCAAGCATTCATTAGCCAATATTACTTCAGGCTGTTTTCCTACGCGCTTCCCATTTGTTTTAATGCCGCCGCAATCAGTGCTGAAATGTCGCCATCTGTGTCTTGTTTTTGCGCGGTTTGCAGAGCGGTAAACGCCTCTGTGCGAGAATAGCCTAGATTGACCAGAGCTGAAAGCGCATCTTGCATAACCATATTTTGCGCGGCTGTTTGGGGATCAGTGCTGATACTAGCATCAGATGTAGCTGCCATACCTGCCCCAGCCAGAGAGCCGGTTTTTTGCGCCAACTCATTAACAATCCGCAAAGCGAGTTTTGGGCCAATACCATCTGCTCTAGCTACCATCGCTTTATCCCCGGCTAAAATAGCCTGTGCCAGCTCATCTGGCGTTAGCACGGTTAAAATGGAAAGCGCCGCTTTCGCCCCCACCCCTTGTACGGTCTGCAACAACCGGAAGGCAGAACGCTCACCCTCGCTGGCAAAGCCATAAAGGGTCATAGAATCCTCACGCACTACCAGCTCTGTCAGCACGGTGACTTCTGAGCCAATGCCGCCAAGCTGGGATAAGCTGCGCCCACTGGCAAAAACCTGATAGCCAACCCCCATCACATCCAGCACCAGATAGGTTAAATCCCTGGCAACTATCTGGCCCTTAAGCTGTGCTATCATCGTGAGCAGCTCCTTTGTTTTAATTATGTCCTATCAAACTAGCCAAGCTGGTCTTGCTTGGCTAGGGCAGCGGCAATGGCACTTTCCAGCCCGCCAGATGGTTCTGGTGCGCTTTTTTCTGAGGCCAGTTTTGAGCTTCCCCCTTGCAGACCAGAAATGGCCATAGCCAGCGCATCACCTGCATCAAACGGCGGCGTTTTGATATTTAGGAGCCGCGCCACCATTTCTGATACCTGTCTTTTATCTGCTTTGCCAGTGCCGGTTACAGCTTGTTTTACGCGCCGCGCAGAAATCTCATAAAGGGGCAGATTAGCGCGCCCACATACCATCACTGCAACCCCGCGCGCCATTCCCAAACGCAAGGCTGAACGGGGGTTATTTACCACAAAAATCTCTTCAATAATTGCAGCTTCCGGCTGCTCAGTAGCAATTATTTCTTCTAGCTGTTGGCCTATTTCGGCCAGCCTTTGTGTATCTGCCTCACGGGCAGTGCTACGGATAACGCCGTGACGGTGATAACAAAGCCGCGCCCCTTGCAAAGATACCAGACCCCAGCCCGTTGCGCTTAGACCTGGATCAATGCCCAGCATCAACATCTGCTATGCCTCAATTTTGCCCATAATCTCATCAGAAATCTCAAAATTAAAGGACAAGCTCTGCACATCGTCATTATCTTCGAGCGCGTCAATGAATTTTAACAGTGTCCGAGCTTGGTCTTCATCAACCGACAGCTCATTCTGGGCAATCCAAGTTAGCTCTGCTTCCATCGGGTCACCAAAGGCTTCTTGCAAAGCCTCGCGCACTGCATTGAAATCTTCAGGTGCACAGGTCACAACATGACTATCATCATCCGATTCAACATTGTCTGCACCGGCTTCTAGCGCGGCTTCAAACATGGCATCTGCATCGCCAACACTGCCCTCAAAGACAATCTGTCCAACTTTATCAAACATAAAGCTAACTGAGCCTGTCTCACCAAGACTGCCCCCAAATTTATTAAAGGCTGCACGCACCTCAGAGGCCGTGCGGTTACGGTTATCGGTCATCGCTTCAACAATAAAAGCGGTACCACCGACCCCATACCCTTCATACCGGATTTCCTCATACTGCTCGCCTTCACCGCCTTCGGCTTTTTTCAGCACCCGCTCAATATTATCTTTTGGCATATTGGCTGCCCGTGCCGCCAGCAATGCACCGCGAAGACGTGGATTACTTGCCGGGTCTGTGCCACCTCTTGCCGCTACCGCAAGCTCTTTTATCAAGCGTGTAAAGATTTTAGCGCGCTTTTTATCCTGCGCGCCTTTGCGGTGTTGAATATTTTTAAATTTGGAATGGCCTGCCATCTGCTTCGGCTCCGCTTATCAATCGTCATCTGAAATCGGAATATATTTAATCCTGTGTCTGATATAGCAGAAGGGCAATTAAGAAAAAAGATAACGAGGCTAATTTCTTTTTTTATCTGCGTGTTGCCGCCTAACCTAGGAAGCAGGCGCAAGCACGCCATCTTTTCGAATTTGGCGTACTTCTGTGGCAAGACCCGTATCAGGACTGATATCTACTAGCACACCGCACAAGCTAGGTATGCCGGTTGCGACAGCCAGTTTTCCGGCTGGCTGGCCGTTAAAACGCCCCGTTGCTGCTTCTTTTTGCATGCCGATAACCGAATTATAATCACCGCACATGCCTGCATCACTTTGATAAGCTGTTCCCTTAGGCAGAATGCGCGTGTCTGAGGTAGGAATATGGGTGTGCGTTCCTACTACCAGTGAGGCTCTGCCATCCATATGAAAGCCCATCGCACATTTCTCAGAGGTTGCCTCACCATGAAAATCCAAAACCAGCGCGTCTACCGCCTCTCCTAGCCTCATTTCAGCCAGAAGTTTGTCTGCGCACGCAAAGGCATTTTCATTTTCTGCCATAAATAAATTAGCCATAATGTTCATCACGCCGAGCCGTTGTCCTTTTTCATTTTGAACAATCACATGACCAGACCCCGGAAAGGCAGCATTCATGTTTTCAGGGCGCAATAATCGGGGCTGGCTTGCCATATAGGGGCTTATCTCTGACTTATCAAAAGCATGATTACCAGTAGTTAAAACATCAATTCCCGCTGCAAATAGCGCATCACAAATGGGCGGGGTTACCCCAAAACCACCCGCAGCATTTTCACAATTTGCGATAACAAAATCACAACCTAATTCACTGCGCATAACGGGCACTGTCTCTATCACTGCTTGCCGGGCAGCGCGGCCAACAATATCCCCTAGAAAAAGAACTCGCACGGTTTTCATACCCTTCTAGCCCCGCAAAGGGACACCTTAACCCCAGTTAACCCATCACCTAGCCAGCCCATAACATGGTCAACCAATGATTAGACCAGATGGGGTTAGCACGCCATCTAATCGCTGGTCAAACAGCCCAGTTGGCACACTATCAACTTTCTGGTCATCATAAGCGACACCAATTGCCGATACCGTATTACCTGTATCAGCAAGGCTGGCAAGAGTGCGGTCATAAAATCCGCCGCCATAGCCCAACCTGTTCAATTTTCCATCATAGGCCAGCATGGGCACAAGCATTAAATCTGGTACTAATTCAGGTCTATTTGCAAAGGGCTGGCGCGTATTATATGGCCCTATATCCAGCTCTTCTCCTAGCTGCCAGTGATGAAAGCTCAGCGCTGTTCCGGGCGTGCCTGTTATCGGCAAACAAAGCGTTACCTCAGGCCTTATGGCAAGAGCAGAAAGCAGCGGGAACACATCTAACTCGCTCTTAATCGGCCAATAGCCAGCAATATTTCGGGGATGAAATTCAGTGATAAGATGTTCTGCAAACGCCGGCAGCTTTTCAGCAGCATCAGGACATGCCTGACGTGCCGCCATACGCAACGCTGCCGCCTTTTTCCGCGCTTCAGCTTTTATCTTATCGCTGCCGGATTGCGTCATCTAAATCCCAATTTCCTGAATATCACAATTCTGTATTTCAAAATTCTGTATTTCACTGCTCGGGGATAACATCAAAAATAGTCTAAATCATTCCGGATAATGTTTAAAAATGCGCACTTAATCTTAAAAAGTGACAGCCAGGACAGCCGTTGGATGTTTTCATCCTCTGTGGCCTGTTAGACAGGTGGGCGCCGCAATAGCAAAATCGCAACTTTGCCAGTGGTAGCTCCCGACAGAAGATTATGGCCCCAGGGATCGAAATACCGAGCGCGAAGCCCAGCTATCACCTCCTAGAAGCTAGGCCAGTTTAGGTTATTTTTCAAGTTATGCTATCGAGCTGATCTTTTAGGCCACGTAGTTTGGATGCCATCGCTTCTAGCTGACCTGCTAGCATTGCCTCTGCCTCTGCTGACATGGCGCTGTTATCTGGGCCAGATTCCGCGCTATTTTCCCCAAGTGCCGAGCTGCCAACAGATGCCGGGTTGCCAATTTGTAGCGTGTATTTCTGGTCAGCAAGGATAAGGGCAGCCATGGCTAGCAGGCGCGTATCACCAAGCTGACCCGCATCAGACTTCACCGCGGTGATAATATCATCCACCTCTTTGGCTAGCGCTTCGATATGCGCTTCCTCACCTGGCCCACATCCCATCTGATAGGGCTGGCCATTTAGTCTGACTGTTACGACTGATTGTGCCATTAATGCAGAACCTCATCCGATACATTAGCGTTATCTTCTTCCTCACCATCGATGAGCGCACTTGCTTTTGCTATCATTTGGCGCAGCGCTTCTAGCTCTGCTCTTAACATATCTGCGGACATGCCCGAATCAGCTCGGGGGGAGACAGCGCTAATGTCACTTGAATTTTCGCTAGCTTTGGCGGCGCTGAACTTACCAGCTTTATCCAGAATGGTTCTGTCCAGCTCTTTGATAGCGTCTTGCAAGCCCTGCAATGCGGTTTCTAATTTAAGCCCTGTCATCTGCGCGGTGCCCTATCCCTCAAATTAATTTTGTATTGCGCTCTGCGATAAGCCTACCGTTTTTTTAAGGAAACACCGCCCAAGCAAAGTTTTAGCCGTCCCAAGTTTTAGCTATCCCAAGTTCTAGCTGTCCCAAAGTCTTAGCTATCCCAAAGTTTTAGATGTCCCATGTTCTAGCTGTCATAGGCAAATTGAGCTATCAACGCAGCCACAGCGAGACGCTAACACCAACAGCCCATGATTAACAATTATCGTGCGCTGATTAAGTTAAAAAAACAAGTCTGACAATATGTTGTTCTGCGTCCTTTACCCAGCGCCTTACGCAGCCATCTATTTCTATTGCTTGGATTCAAGCAAACTACAGGGATGCGCACACGCATACTCAAAGCCTGTTGACCAGATGGGCAGAAGGCGAATTCAAGCTTTTGTGGCCTTGCATTACCGCCACGAATCGGCAAAGGCTAGAAGCGGTGTTTGGATGAAATATTCGAACCCCAACCAGAAGCAGAGGCCTTGTTTTTTGAGCCAAGCTAGGCCGCAACCAATATTTTAGCGGAAAAATGCCTGTTAAAATCTTGCGCAAAGTTTGGCTATAGCCTTGATTGTCTGGGTCTGTCCATATATAGCCCTATGATGAGGATACTGGCTAATTGAATAAGAAAGACTGATATGGCAAACTCTCCCTCTTCAATGATGGCAAATGCTATTCGCGCGCTTGCAATGGATGCTGTTGAAGCAGCGAAATCTGGCCATCCGGGCATGCCTATGGGCATGGCAGATGCCGCCACTGTTTTATTCTCAAACCACTTAAAATTTGATGCCGAACATCCAGACTGGCCAGATAGAGACAGGTTTATTCTATCCGCTGGTCATGGCTCAATGCTGTTATATGCGCTGTTATATTTAACTGGCTATAAGGATACTAGCTTGGATGCGTTGCGCAATTTTCGCCAATTAGGTAGTGCAACCGCAGGCCATCCTGAATATGGTCACGCAGCTGGCATTGAGACTACCACTGGCCCACTAGGACAAGGCATTGCCAATGCCGTAGGTATGGCGATGGCCGAGATGCATTTGCGCGCTAAGTTTGGCGAGGCGTTAGTAAGCCATCATACCTATGTAATCGCTGGAGATGGCTGTCTAATGGAAGGGATTAGCCATGAAGCCGCTTCTATGGCTGGGCATTTTGGGCTCGGCAATATGATTGTGCTGTTTGACGATAATGGCATTTCCATTGATGGCAAGACAGAGCTGACTGTATCTGACGATATCAGCGCGCGTTTCACTGCTTATGGCTGGCAGGTTCTAGATTGTGACGGCCATGATATGCGCGATGTAGACAACGCCATTACAGCTGCTAAGGCGGATACAGCAAAACCTAGCCTTATCCGTTGCAAAACAGTTATCGGTAAAGGTGCGCCAACCGTGTCTGGTACCTCCAAAGTGCATGGCGCGCCGCTGGGCGCAGAGGAGATCGCTGGCACAAGAGAAGCGATAGGCTGGAGCCACGCGCCATTTGAAATTCCAGAAGATATCTTGAACAGCTGGCGGGCTGCCGGGCGTCGCGGCCAGCAGGCACGCAATGACTGGACACAAAGACTGGAAACAGCCAGTGAAAAAGAAGCGTTTTCAGCCGCCTTATCTGGGGATATTTCTGGTGCAGCAGCAACAGCTATTCAGAAGATGAAAGCAGAGCTCGCAGTAAACCCGCAAAAAGTGGCCAGCCGTGTTGCTAGCCAAAAGACTATCGAGGCATTGGTTGCAGAAACAGATTTGTTATTTGGCGGCTCTGCTGACCTTACTGGCTCCAACAACACCAAAGCTGCCGACCAGAATATTTTCTCGAGCCAGAATCCGGCTGGGCATTATATCCATTATGGGGTGCGCGAACATGGTATGGCTGCCGCAATGAACGGTATTGCCCTGCATGGCGGGGTGGTGCCTTATGGCGGCACTTTCCTAGTCTTCACTGATTATTGCCGCCCGTCTATCCGGCTATCTGCCCTGATGGAACAGCGTGCTATTTATGTGATGACGCACGATTCCATTGGGCTAGGTGAGGATGGGCCAACCCATCAGCCAGTTGAACATTTTGCAGCCCTGCGAGCCATACCGAATTTAAATTTGTTCCGCCCTTGCGATATTGTAGAAACAGCAGAAGCATGGCAGATTGGCTTGGAGACGCACACTACCCCCTCTATCCTAGCGCTCAGCCGTCAAGGCTTACCACAATTTCGTGTTGGTGATGACATTAAAGAAAATAAATCCATGCGCGGAGGCTATGTGCTACGCGAAGCAAGTGCCGCAGCAGAAATCGTGCTGATGGCAACCGGCTCTGAGGTCATGATAGCTGAAGAAGCCCGCCAGCAATTAGAAGCTAGCGGACATCCAACACGTCTAGTCTCTGTGCCTTGTATGGATATTTTATTGAACCAAGATGCCGATTACCGTGCCAGCTTGCTTGCAGGTGCAAAATCTGTCGTGGTAGTGGAAGCTGGCATTGAAATGGGCTGGGCAAGTGTTGCTGGACCTGATTTCAGCTTTATTGGGATGCGCGGTTTTGGGGCCTCTGCCCCGGCAGGCGATCTGTTCCAGCATTTTGGTATTACAGCAGAAGCTGTTACAAAGGCCGCATTAGCAAAGCTCAATTAGCACGCATTAGGGGTGTCACTGCCCACAATTATTTTGTATAACAACGCGACCCCTAATTGAGGCAAAAAAAAGGAAGATATAGCCATGAAAACGCGTGTTGCCATTAACGGATTTGGCCGCATTGGAAGACTGGTTTTGCGCGCGCTTGTTGAACAAAAGCGCGATGATATTGAAGTGGTATTGCTAAATTCACCGGGCGCTACAGAAGTGATGGCGCATCTGCTGGAGTTTGATTCAACGCATGGCAAATTCTCCTCGCCTATTAGTTTTGGTAACGACTGGATGGATGTTGGCAGCGGTAAGATTAGTGTCAGCCATGAACGCGACCCTGCATTGCTAGCGCATAGCGCATTGAATGTAGATGTGGTGCTGGAATGCTCTGGACATTTTAACAGCCGCGAGAAATCTTCAGCGCATCTGACCGCAGGGGCAAAAAAAGTGCTGATCTCAGCGCCTGCTTCTAATGCTGACTTTACTGTTGTCTACGGCGTAAATCATCAGCATATGCAAAGCGACCATCTAATCATCTCGAACGCCTCTTGCACTACCAATTGCCTTGCGCCTATGGCGAAGGTGATGAACGATACCTTTGGGCTTATCTCTGGCAATATGACAACTATCCATGCTTATACTGGTGATCAAAATATTCTGGATAATTCGCATAAAGACTTGCGCCGCGCGCGTTCTGGGGCGCGCTCAATTGTGCCAACAACTACGGGCGCTGCAAAGGCGGTTGGCCTTGTACTACCAGAGTTAGATGGCAAGTTAGATGGTTCTGCTGTGCGCGTGCCAACTGAAAATGTATCGGTTGTGGATTTGCATTTCTATTCAAAAAAAGAATGTGATCATGATAGCGTCAATGCCGCACTGAAAGCAGCAGCAGACGGCCCTATGAAAGGGGTGATGCGCATTAACACCCTGCCTTTAGTATCTGTTGATTTCAACCATGACAGCCATTCTTGTGTTGCTGATTTAACACAAACACAAGTGCAAGCAGATCGGTTTGTGCGCATTATGGGCTGGTATGACAATGAATGGGGTTTTGCCAATCGGATGCTGGACACTACCGCTCATATGGCTCAGCTTGGCTAGCCTAGATAAGGAATTTAAAAGATGAAGTTAAACGGAAACGCTATTCGCCCAGGCAATGTTATCGAACATAAGTCACGCTTGTGGGTGGCGGTTAAAACCAGCCATGTGAAGCCTGGCAAGGGCGGGGCTTTTGCCCAGATTGAGCTGCGCGATATCCGCGATGGCACAAAGCTGAATGAACGCTTTCGTGCTACAGAATCTGTTGAGCGGGTTATTCTGGATGAAGCAGAATGTACTTATCTATATGCGGAAGGGGATATGCATATCTTCATGCATGGCGAAACTTTCGAACAATTCAGCATCGCAGAAGATATGATTGGCGAGACAGCTGTTTTTTTGCAAGATGGGATGAGTGTAACCTTGCAAAGCCACGAAGGTGAGCCTATTTCCATCACGCTGCCAGAACAGGTAGTGCTGACAGTGGTCGAAGCAGATGCTGTCATTAAAGGCCAAACCGCCTCTTCTTCTTACAAGCCTGCGGTGGTTGATAATGGCGAGCGTATCATGGTACCCCCGCATATTGAAGTTGGCACCCGCATTGTTGTGCGCACCGAAGACAAAACCTATCTCGAACGGGCAAAGGATTAACATATCATGGCTGGCCGTTCTGCACTGATAAATGTGATGTATAAAGCATCTGCGGCCGCATCGCGGCGTATGATGCGCGATTTTGGTGAGGTGGAAAACCTGCAAGTTACCCGCAAAGGGGCAGCAGATTTTGTCTCGCAGGCCGATATTGCGGCTGAACGCACCATTCAAGAAGAGCTGGAAAAAGCCCGTCCTGACTGGGGCTTTATTATGGAAGAAGCTGGTGAGGTCAAAGGCAGTGAAAGCGACGCGCCTTGCTGGATTATTGACCCTATAGATGGCACCACAAATTTTCTGCATGGTATTCCGCATTTTGCCATTTCTATCGCTGTTCGGGATAAGGGCAAGATTATTGCTGGTTCTATTTATGACCCCTGCCGGCATGAGTTCTATTTTGCCGAAGCAGGCAAAGGCGCGTATTTAAACGATAGGCGTATTCGGGTATCTGGTCGGCGCAGCATGGCAGATTGCCTATTTGCAACGGGCATTCCTTTTCTGGGACGCGGCTCTGCTGAGACAGATGCTAAGTTCTTGCGGGAATTGAATGCGGTAATGCAAGCCTCCTCTGGCGTGCGCCGGTTTGGTGCGGCGGCGCTAGATCTCGCTTTTGTGGCCGCAGGCCGCTATGACGGGTTCTGGGAGCGTGGCCTGAGCGTGTGGGATATCGCTGCTGGTATTTTGCTAGTGCGTGAAGCTGGAGGGCTGGTATCTGATTTTTCATCGCGTGACAAAGCACTAGAAAGCGGTGATATTGTTGCCTGTAATGGGTCAATGCATGCTAGCTTATTGAAAACCTTGCGCGGTGCGAACAACAGCGTAAAGGCCTGAAGTTTTTTCATCAAGAAGGCATAAAGCTGCTGCAAATCGCGCGCAAAACATGCCCTTATTGTGTTTTGTTGCCCTTCATAGTCTTGCCATGATTGGCTGGCATGTTTTAGCATCACAAGTATTAGCCTCAGATGAAAGGCAAGATGGACATGAAATCGCGTATGACAGACCCCCGTACCTATCTTATTCGGATGGGAATAATTCTGGCAATTACCGCTGCAATTATCGCTCTATTATGGTCTCAGCTAGCCAGCGCCTTTGCCGGCAATATTGCTCTGAATAGTGTTATTGTGGCTACTGCGCTCATTGGCGTAGCCTTTATTTTTCGCCAGACCCTGCGATTAGTGCCAGAAGCCAAATGGCTATCTCAAATTCAAAAAACCAGCAGGATAAACCCCGCTGCTCAACGCCCAATATTGCTCGCAACTGTTTATGCCATGCTTTCTGATGCGAGCGAAGATAGGCATTTATCTGCCCTATCGCTTCGATCCGTTTTGGATGGGGTAGCTGCGCGCCTTGATGAGGGACGGGAGATTTCGCGCTATTTCATCGGCTTGCTTGTATTTTTAGGATTGCTAGGTACCTTTTGGGGATTATTGCAAACCATTGGTTCTGTCAGCACAGTCGTTAGCGGGCTGGATATTAGTAGCCTAAATTTTGAACAAATAATGCAGCAATTGCGCACTGGACTTGAAGCACCGTTAGATGGCATGGCAACCGCCTTTTCATCCTCCTTGTTTGGACTTGGTGCTAGTCTGGTTATCGGCTTTCTTGATCTGCAGCTTGGCCAAGCAATGGGACGCTTTTTTAATGAGGTAGAAGATTGGCTGTCTGCTTTTGCGCGCTATGGTGATGCTGGCTCTGGTAATATGCCTGCTGGCCAGCAAGCCCTTGCCCATGGGCTGAGCGAGGAAGGTGCAAGAGCAATGATAACCCTAGCAGAGGCGATAAAAGATGCAGAAGCAGACCGCAGCAACCAGCTACAACAGATTGTGCAGATGAATGCCCAGCTTTCCATGCTGAATGAGCAGATGGCAGATGATAAACGCACACGGGACATGCTGGCGCTCTTAAATGCCAGAATTGAGCAGCTAACCGATGCGCTCGCCCAGCAATCCGAGCGCCACCAGCATAGCATGTCAACTGAATTGCGGGCTTTATCTGCGGCCATTACTAATCTGGCTAATAAAAAAGGCTAATAGAAATTGGGCTGCACCGTATTGAGATAAACCAGATAGGCTAAAACTAGTCAGAATATAAAGGCAGATTTTATGGCACTTTCCCGTCTTGGCACCCGCAACAGACCTGGCGATTTTACTTGGCCTGGTTTTGTAGATGCGTTGGCCAGCTTGCTGATGGTATTTGTCTTTGTGCTGATGGTATTTGTTCTTATCCAAGCCAATTTGGCTTATCGTCTGTCTGGCCAAGATGCAAGCTTATCTGCGCTACGCCAAGAGTTAGCGCAATTAGGCGAGCTTTTATCACTAGAGCGCGAAGCCAGCTCAGTTTTATCGGCTGACCTAGCTAGAACCAGCGCTCAGCTTGCGATTGCAGAAGAGCAAAATATCAGCCTAACCTCTCAGCTAGAAACACTTAGCCAGCAATTTGCAAGCGAGAGCAATAAATCACAAGAATTGCAACGAGACCTAGACGCTGAAAAAGCTACACTAGCTGATTTACAGCGCCAAAGCAGCACACGTATAAAAGCCTTTGAAGCGCAAATAACTGAGACAAGCCAGCGCCTTTCTACGCAGACAAAAGCCTTGTCAGAGCAAACCAGAAAAGCAGGTGAGGCCACCATGGAAGTGGAGCGCCTAACTTTGGCTATGGAGTCTCTGCGCTCAGAGCTATCACGCATTCGCAGCCTTCTGGCTGAGCGCGAAAAACAAGCTGAAGAAGATAAAATCGCTATTGCTAATCTAGGCAAGGCTCTGAACAATGCGTTGGCTAACAAGGTACAAGAGCTGCGCCGATTCCGTTCAGAATTTTTTGGCCGCCTACGCAATGTGTTAGAAGGGCGTAGTGATGTTAAGGTGGTTGGTGACCGCTTTGTATTCCAATCCGAAGTGCTGTTTGATGCAGGCCGCGCCAGCATTGGCGGCGAAGGCCAAGCACAGCTTGCACAAATCGCTATGGCGCTAACAGAAATAATCGATCAGATACCAGAAGATATTCCGTGGATATTGCAGATTGATGGGCATACTGACGATGTGCCTGTTAGCGGCATTTACGATGATAATTGGGATCTCTCAACCGAACGCGCCTTGTCTGTCGTACGCTTTATGATCAAAAACGGGGTGCCAGCTTCACGCCTTGCCGCCTCTGGCTATGGTGAATTTCAGCCCATTGCAACAGGTAACACAGATGCAGACAGGCAAAAAAATAGACGTATTGAATTAAAACTTACCCAGCGCGTTCAGTCAGAGTAAAGCCAGCCTAAGCTCTGCTTGACCCAAAAGGTTAACCCTCTTCATCCTATCCTTTTGAATAGTCAATTCAGAAGGTTTCCCCCCGATGAAAGCTGGTCCGTTTTTACGTATCTTGCCTCCCTTAATATTTGCTATTTCACCACCGGCGAGCGCAGCAGAAATTTCTTTTGACTTCAACCAAACAGGTGTCCACATACAGGCAAACCCACTGCAAAAGTTGGAGAGTTTTGCGGGTAGAGCATCTAATCACTATTATCAAATATTGGATGAAAACGCCGTTTCATCTTCTCTCCAACCCCGAGAGGAAGAGGCCGCAAACACCTCAAAAGAACCAGAGCAGGCTATTATTTCACAAGGCCCGATACTAGTGCGCCCTTCAAAAGCCTCACTGCCGCCTAACGCTCTGCTCTTTTCTGCGCTTAGGCTTAATATGAAAACAGGCATTCTTCGTCTGTCGATGAGTGATGGGAAAGTTTCAGGCTTTGATGACGCAAGTCCCCTAACCGAAATCAGGAAGGATGATACATATTATAGTTTCTTTATAAAAGCACCCTATGCATCAGACTATATTATGAATGCTGGACAATTTAGCTGGCCTGTAAGTCTGGATATAATTGCCATTGATGGGAGCAAAAAACTAATAGAGACAAGCGGGGCGTCTGCGCTCGCACGCCTCGATAGTCTAGAAGGACAGTTGCCGCTAACAGGTCAAGTGCAAACACTTACAGGAGAACAAGCCAGCCTGCATTTGGCTAGCCAACTGACAAGCGATAATGCGGCTCGGCCAAAAGCTATTGCGCCAATATTATCTTTGAGGGTGCATGGCACAGAATATCGTTCTCTGGCTAGGCTTTCGATTATCTTACTGGGAAATGAACAAAGCGATATTGCTGGCCAGTTTGATAATTTTCGAGATGATTATCGTGCAGAAGATAGCCCGAAGATAGCCGGCCAGTTCAATAGTGCTTCAGAAATAGATAAATAGCCCTAAGATGGATTACCTAAACCCGATTTCATCTCAAATCCTAGTTTACCCAAAATCCAATTTTTATGATGAGGAGACCTTAAATTGCTGGGCAGCAAGTTGCTGATACAAAGGGGAGCTTTCTATTAAGCTTTCATGTGTTCCAGTAGCTATAATCTGTCCCTTATCCATCAGCAAAATCTGGTCAGCATCCATAATAGTCGATAGCCGGTGTGCTATAACTAGGCTCGTGCGCCCCTGCATCAGCCGGGAAAGAGCGTTTTGAATAGCGGCCTCACTAACACTATCCAAAGCACTTGTAGCTTCATCTAGTAGCAGAATGTCGGGATTACGTAAAATTGCCCGCGCAATAGCGATACGCTGGCGCTGGCCACCTGAAAGACGCACTCCTTTTTCCCCTACTAGCGTGTCATAACCAAGGCTAAGCTCGCTAATAAAGCTATCTGCTTCTGCCTGTTTGGCGGCAATGATGATTTCCTCACGGCTAGCATCTGGGCGCGAGAACGCAATATTTTCAGCCAAACTGGCAGAAAATAAAACCGGGTCTTGGGGGACAATGGCAATATGCTTACGAATATCGTCAAGCCGCATATCTGATAGTGGCACATCATTCAAAAAAATCTGGCCTGATTGTGGCTCATAAAACCCTAAAAGCAGGTGAAATAGCGTAGATTTACCTGCCCCGCTAGGCCCCACAATGGCCAGTTTTCGGCCGCTTTTTGCGCTAAAATTTACATCAGAAATCGCCGGAGTTTCAAGCCGACTTTGATAAGCAAAATGTACCGCACGAAACCTTATTTCAACACTGGTTTTATCGCCCCTACCCTGATTATCTGTTAGCTGGCGCGGACTGGCTGGGTCTGCACGGCGCAAGCGCTGGGCTAGGAGCTGTGTGATACGGTCGGCGGCACCGGCTGCGCGTTGTAGCTCGCCCCCCAACTCCGACAAGGTGCCCGTAGAAGAAGCAACAATAAAAGCATAAAAAACAAAGGCCGAAAGATCGCCAGCACTAATTTTACCTGCCAGCAAATCACGCCCCCCAACCCACAGGATAAGAGTAACACCGCTGATCATCATAAAGAATACAAAACCGGATAATACCGCACGCAAACGCACCCGTGATAACGCGGCATCGAGCGCGCCTTTTAAAGCGCTATCGAACCTATTTTGCATCTGCGCTTCTTGGGCAAAAGCATGTACCGTGCGAATAGCTGATATCCCTTCTTCGGCTTCGGCAGATAATACACCAAGCCGTTCCTGGGCAATGCGTGAAGAAGCACGCATGCGGCGTGCTAGCACAATCAATGGAATAACCACTATCGGCACAACTATCGCTACCACCAGCGACATCCGCGCCGAAGCCAGAACCACTAATACCAGTCCGCCAAATAGCAAAATAACATTGCGCACCGCCATAGATAGGGTCGTTGCTAAGGTCGTCTGTACCACAGCGGTATCCGCATTTAGCCGCGAGAGGATATCCCCTGTTCGGGCTGCTTCAAACCAGCTGGTGGGCAGATATAAAATATGAGCATAAATAGATTTTCTGATATCAGCCATCACCTGTTCGGCAACCTGATTAATCAGCAAAATGCGCAAATAAGACCCCAGCCCAACTAACAAGGCAAGCCCCACAGCGACCATCACAGCTCTATCCAGCATTGCTGCATCACCGCTGTTCAGACCCTTATCCACTAACCATGCTAGCCCTCGCCCCAAGGAAAGCAGAATAAAGGAAACGCTGATCAGAATCGCCGCTGCCAGCACCACCCGTCCACGATAAGGCCGAATAAAAGGCCAAAATGCTGCCAGCTCTGACAAAGCAGAAGGCGGAGTAGGTGCAACCTCACTTAGATCTATATTTTCAGCGCGGTCCGTATTTTTGGGGATATTTTGCATAAAATCAGCCTGTTTTGGCAACGTAACGTCTCAGCCCCTTTTTAACGCAATCTTTTGGGGTGTAAAGCGCCGTGATTTCAGTAGGGGCAAAAACAAATAAAAACTTGCATTACCACCACTTTGATTGTATAGACTGGCCTTCATTATCGTGATGAGTTTTTAGCCGCTTAGCTATTTTTAGCGCGCTAGCAAGAAAAAGAGACAGGGCAGGGTTAAGCTGTCAGGAGCAAAAAAATGAAAAAAGATATCCATCCAGATTATCATGAGATTACTTTGGTGATGACCGATGGGTCTGAGCGCAAGACACGCTCTACATGGGGCAAAGAAGGCGATGTGATGCGCTTGAGCGTCGATACGCTAAATCACCCTGCATGGACTGGCCAGCAGCGCGTTCTTGCCGCAGAAGGTCAGGTAGCACGCTTTAATAAGCGTTTTGGTGGTCTGGGTAGCAAATAAGCTGGAACGCTAAATACCAAGATATGAATAAAGTATGAATAAGGCAGGCATTAGCTTGCCTTTTTTTATGCAAGCTGCCCCAAACATTAAGGGCAATTAGGGTGATTGACGCGCACGCGCTTGCCCACCCTTGAAATGACAAACTAGCCTTCCCATCTGTGGAATAAGAGGCAGAAAAACCATCAAGCGATGGGCGGGAATGGCTTTTAGCATCCCCTTACACGCATTTAAATTTGGTTTTAGCCTTGCTAGACGCCGCGCATCTCTTGCCGCTAATGGAAGAGGCGCTCGGTATGAAAATGCTGGTTTGAAAATACCAGTATCATTATCTTGCTTTTATTAAGGAGACTACAATGACACAGTTTGATTTAACCCCGTTTTATCGCAGCGCTATCGGACTAGACCGTATGGCAAGCTTGTTTGACAGCCTGACAGAAAGCGCGCAATCACAGCAACCTAACTGGCCACCCTATAATATTGAAAAAGAAGGCGAGGCCAATTACCGTATCACTATGGCCGTGGCTGGTTTTTCTGAGGCAGACCTCGATATTACCTTGCATGAAAATATGCTAATTGTTGCTGGTCAGACAGATGAAAATGCCAAATCTGAAACCAGTGAGTATTTATATCGCGGTATTGCTGCCCGCCAATTTGAGCGGCGCTTTCAGCTTGCCGATTTCATCAAGATTAAATCTGCTGACCTCAAAGATGGACTGCTGCATATCAATCTGGTGCGCGAGATTCCAGAGACAATGAAACCGCGCAAGATTGAAATTAACCAAAGCGCAAATCTGATGGATTTGAAAAAGAAAAAACGGGCGTAAATTTGCCTCATTTTTTCTAATCGGAAAATATTAAAGCCCCAGCTAGGCTGAATTAAACAGATAGCTGGGGCCTTTTATAATGGTAATAAGATACTGGCTATAATTTACAAAATATCGGCAAATGGTTCTGTGATGAAATTATCTGCTGGATAAGATACAGCTTCAATGGGCGATATTTGCAGGAGCTACCGCTTCCCTTTAGCTCAAGGCTGTTGGTTTCTATCTATTTAAAAGAAACTGAGCTTTTTTTGCTTACTCTTTTTCTGCAAGTGCCGCCTGTGCAGCAGCAAGGCGGGCAATAGGAACCCTGAAAGGCGAGCAGGAAACATAATCCAGACCTACGCTTTCACAGAAATGGATAGATTTAGGATCGCCGCCATGCTCCCCGCAAATGCCTAGTTTGATATCAGCACGCGTTTTACGGCCGCCCTCTGCGCCCATCTTCACCAATTTACCAACACCTTCAACATCAATAGAGACGAATGGATCTGTATGGTAAATGCCCTGCTCTTCATAAGCATGCATAAAATTAGCAGCATCGTCACGGCTGATACCAAGGGCAGTTTGCGTTAAATCATTGGTACCGAAAGAGAAAAACTCTGCTGCTTCGCCTAGCTGGTCTGCGCAAATTGCCGCCCGTGGCAATTCCACCATTGTACCCACTAGATATTCGATTTTTTGCCCGCTTTCAGAAAATACCTCTGCAGCTACACCGTCAATAATATCACGGCAGATTTCAATTTCTTTGGCTGTGCCCGCTAGCGGTACCATTATCTCTGGTATTGGGGCGGGCCCTGATGCAGCCACTTCTATAGCCGCTTCGAAAATGGCTCTCGCCTGCATCGCACAAATCTCTGGATAGGTAATAGCAAGGCGGCAGCCACGATGGCCTAGCATCGGGTTACTCTCCTTCAGGCGAAGCGCACGCTGACGTGCCAGCTCCACCGATACGCCTGTTGCCTTTGCCACCTCGGCTAGTTCCTCATCACTATGCGGCAAAAACTCATGCAATGGCGGGTCTAGCAGGCGGATAGTAACCGGCAGGCCAGCCATAATAGAAAAGAGTTCGGCAAAATCGCGCTTTTGCATCGGCAACAGGATATCCAAGGCCTGCTTACGTCCACTTTCTTCAACCGCCATAATCATCTGGCGCATGGGCACAATTCTATCTTCATCAAAAAACATATGTTCGGTGCGGCACAGCCCGATACCTTCGGCACCAAACTCGCGTGCCGTGCGGGCGTCTGCCGGCGTTTCAGCGTTGGTGCGTACACGCATACGCCGTAGCTTATCTGCCCAGCCCATCACAGTTTCAAAACTACCAGAAAGCTGCGGCTGAATTTTATCAATTTCGCCGTTATAGATTTCGCCAACACTGCCATCAATCGTAATGATGTCGCCGTCCTTTAATTGGGTTTCCCCAATATGCACCACCCCGCTTTGTAAATCGATACGCACATCCCCTGCACCAGACACACAGGCTCTGCCCATACCTCTGGCGACCACTGCCGCATGGCTGGTCATCCCGCCTCGTGCGGTTAGAACACCTGCGGCGGCATGCATGCCGTGGATATCTTCAGGGCTGGTTTCCACCCGAACTAAAATCACCTGCTCACCAGCAGCGGCACGCGCTTCGGCTTGGTCTGCGGTTAACACAATCTTGCCAGACGCAGCACCTGGAGAAGCAGGCAGACCCCGAGCAAGACAGACCCGTTCAGCATTTGGATCAAGAGTAGGATGCAAGAGCTGATCCAGCGATGAAGGGTCAATACGTGAAACCGCCTGTTCTTGCGTAATGAGCCCTTCTGCTGCCATATCAACTGCGATTTTCAACGCCGCCTCAGCAGTTCGTTTCCCAGCTCTAGTTTGCAGCATATATAGCTTGTTTTTCTCTACCGTGAATTCTAGATCCTGCATATCCCCGTAATGGGTCTCGAGGCGGGTGCGCACCGCATCTAGCTGGGCAAACACCTGTGGCATTTCTTCTTCAAGGGAATTTCCGTCCACCCCACCATCGATACGCGCACGGGTAGTAAGCGGCAGCGGTGTGCGAATACCAGCTACCACATCCTCGCCTTGGGCATTCACCAGAAACTCACCATAAAACAGATTCTCACCGTTCGATGGATTACGGGTAAAAGCAACACCAGTTGCGCAATCATCGCCCATATTTCCAAAGACCATCGCTTGAATATTAACCGCTGTTCCCCACGCGGCAGGAATATCGTTTAGCTTACGATAGGTAATAGCACGGTTATTCATCCAGCTAGCGAACACCGCCCCTACTGCGCCCCAAAGCTGTGCCATCGGATCTTGAGGGAACGCTTCACCAGCTTCTTCTAGGACTAACTGCTTATAGCTTTCTGTTAGGGTTTGCAAAGCTGCTGCGCTAAGGTCTGTGTCCTGAAACGCACCTTCGGCCATTTTTAAATCATCCAGTAAATCTTCAAATAACCCGTGGTCAACATCCATTACCACATCGCCATACATCTGGATAAAGCGGCGATAGCTGTCATAAACAAAACGAGCATCACCTGTGGCAGCAGCCATACCGGCAGCTGTTTTATCGTTTAGACCAAGATTAAGAACTGTGTCCATCATGCCCGGCATAGACGCACGCGCGCCTGAGCGCACGGATACCAATAAAGGGTTTTGTGCATCCCCAAATAGACGCCCTGTCTCTGCCTCAATGTTTTTTAAAGCGGCAGACACCTCATCGCGCAAGGTCTCTGGATAGCTGTTTTCATGATCGTAATAATAGGTGCAAACCTCTGTAGTAATGGTGAAGCCCGGGGGGACCGGCAGTCCAATAGAGGACATCTCAGCCAAATTAGCCCCTTTCCCGCCTAAAAGGTTGCGCATACTCGCATCGCCGTCACACTTATCGGCACCAAATAAATAAACCCATTTTGACATTGGTTAACCTTGCTCCTATTTGATGGTCCTACCCATTAAAAAATGCTCCCAGCCAGTCTTTTAAGACCCCTCCAGCAGGCCAAAATCTGCTATCTCATACATCGCCCCACGTATACGGGCCAGCAAGGCTAGCCGGTTAAGGCGAATAGTCTCATCCTCACTATTAACAACAACATTATCAAAAAACTGGTTAATCGGCTCTGCAAGACCAGCCAGTGCTTTAATCGCATCTTCAATGCCCGCAAGACTGGAAACCGATAACTCTGGCAAATTCGTTACCGCGTCATATAGCGCTTTTTCTTCACTTGTCGAGAGGCTCGATGCTACAAGCTTATCGCTGATGGCAGATTTTTTTTCCTCTGCCTCAAGGATGGAAGCCACCCGCCGCCACCCTGCCCGAAGCCCTTGCCCCGCATCCGTTGATAAAAATCCATCTAAGGCGGCCGTCAGGCGGCATAATAAGCGAACATCTCCGCATCTGCCTGCCTCAACCTTGGCTAGTACCGCAGCGATAACATCATGGCCATAGCCCCTATCGCGCAACCTAACGCGCAAGCGCTCCAAAATGAAACTAGGCAGCTCTGTATCTGCGCTATCAAAGCCATGCAATTTCGCAGCGCTAGCCAATATTGCATCCAGATCTAGGCTAAGGTCAGCTTCATCTATCATCCGCAAAACACCCAAGGCAGCACGGCGCAAAGCAAAAGGATCCCGCGATCCGGTTGGCTTTTGGTTTATCCCAAAGAACCCCGTTAGCGTGTCTATCTTATCAGCAAGGGAAACAGTTAGCCCTTCTTTCGTTTCTGGCAAGCTATCGTTTGGACCTTGCGGGCGATAATGCTGGGCAATAGCACTGGCAACACTGTCCTTCTCACCGCCATGGCGCGCATAATACCCCCCCATGATACCTTGCAGCTCTGGAAACTCGCCTACCATATCTGACACCAGATCAGCCTTGGCAAGCATCGCTGCTCTTGCTGCCAACACGCTATCTGCATCGTCTATCTGCTCGGCAATAATAGTGGCCAGCTTGGTCATACGCTTGGCTTTATCGCCAACACTGCCAAGCCCTTCATAAAAGGTTATTTGCGAAAGTCCCTCTGCCATTTCAGGCAATGGCCTAGCCCTGTCTTGGTCCCAGAAAAAACGAGCATCAGACAAGCGCGCACGCAAAACTCGCTCATTACCATTGGCAATCAGCGCATCGATTTTTGCATCTGCCTTACGATTTGCAACCGTCATAAAATAGGGAGCAAGCTTGTCTGGGCTACCATCATCACTCAGGGCAAAGAATTTTTGATGCACGCGCATAGAAGTTACAAGGATCTCAGGCGGCAGCTCCATGAAAACATCGTCAATCTGACCAAGAATAACTTGTGGCCATTCGACCAGCCCATTTGTTTCTGCCAATAGCCCGTCATCACGCACTGGCTTCAAGCCTTTGGTTGCGGCACGTGCCTCAAGCTGGCTTTTAATTTCATCCATTCGCTCTTTGTGGTCGACCAACACAAAGCCCTTGCGCATATCACTCAAATAGCTGTCAAAATCTGACAGGGCAATTGTATCAGGCGCATGGAAAGGATGGCTTTGTGCATGCTGGCCAAAATCAATCTTCATATCCCCGCCAAGCGCGATAGCCCCCTTAATAGGTTTGCCATCTACCAACAGATTAACAGAGCGCAAAGGACGTACCCAGCTCATCCGGCTCGTTGCCCATCTCTGGCTTTTTGGCCACGGAAATTCTGCTAGCACTTTTTGCGCTAATTCTGGCAGGCAGTCCGCCAAAACAGCACCTTTCTCGGTGGTTCTAGCAAACAAGAAAGTCCCTTTTTCAGTCGCTTCTTCGCTCAGCGCCTCACGCGGCAGGCCAACAGACTGGCAAAATCCGTCTATGGCTTTATCTGGGGCGTCACTGCGCGGACCGCGCCGCTCAATAATCGCATCTTGCAAGCTAAGCGCAAGACCATTTATCTCTACAGCCATATGGCGCGGACTAATGGCTGTACGTCCAGCTATGGCGGCAAAACCAAGAGCTACAAGCTGCTCAACAAATAATTTCTGCAAATCAAAGATTGCTTTTTTCTGGAGCCGCGCCGGAATTTCCTCGCAGCCAATTTCAATAAATAAAACGGCCATCTTTTAAACTTTCTCCGGCATACCGACCCAAGTCTCGCAACAGCCTTTGGCAAGGGTACGCACCCGCCCAATATAAGCCTGTCTTTCAGATACAGAGATTACCCCTCTCGCATCCAGCAGGTTAAATAAATGGCTAGCTTTCATGCATTGGTCATAGGCTGGCAGTGCCAGACCTGCATCTAGCAGGTGTTTACATTCTGTCTCACAATCTTTGAAATGCTGAAACAGGCGGCTCGTTTCGGCAATTTCGAAATTCCATTTTGAGAACTCAACCTCAGCGCGGTGGAAAATATCACCATAATTTTTACCACCTTTTTCCGCGGGCACACCGTCCCAGTCTAGCTGATAGACATTATCAACGCCTTGGATAAACATTGCCAGCCGTTCTAAGCCATAGGTTAGCTCTAGCGGCACAGGGTTACATTCTAAACCACCAACCTGCTGGAAATAGGTAAACTGCGAAATTTCCATCCCATCGCACCATACCTCCCAGCCAAGACCCCATGCCCCCAAAGTTGGACTTTCCCAGTCATCTTCAACAAAACGGATATCATGGGCATAGACATCTAGACCAATAGCACTCAGCGAGCCTAAATACAGCTCTTGGCTATTCGCGGGCGATGGTTTCATAATCGTTTGAAATTGATAGTAATGTTGCAGCCGGTTGGGATTTTCGCCATAGCGGCCATCTGTTGGACGGCGCGAGGGCTGCACATAAGCTGCATTCCAGACATCATCTGGCCCAAGCGAGCGCAAGGTGGTAGCGGGGTGAAAGGTGCCGGCGCCTACTTCCATGTCATAAGGTTGCAGGATAACACAGCCCTGTTCTGCCCAATAACGTTGCAGATTAAGGATGATAGATTGAAAATCGGTGCGCATGAAAAATCAGAGCCAAACTATGATGATGCGCATGCCAGCTGACGGGTTAAAGATGCTGAAGCCACATCGCAAAAAGATGTCGGCAGACTAGCCAGAGATGGGCAAAAAATCAACTACGAAGCGGACAGTTTTTGTCCGCGCACCCGCCCTTAGGGACAAATTTATGACAGTGCGAACATTCCGCAACATCTACCGCCTGCTGGCCAGCATGAGTATCAGTGCTGTCATTTGGCTTATTTTTATTGTCTTTTGGCAGGTTTTGCCTGCGTTCCAGTAATTTGAACACCATCCACACAATCCATAAAATGGCAAGCAGACCGATAATTTTTGCTGGTGAAAACATTTAACTACGCGGCCCCATGCTACAACCCAAAACGCTGCCACAGGCTACGTGCTTCCAGCCTATCTAGCACACGGTCTGTTGCTGATTCTGCCATACCTGTTCCAAAGGGAAGCAAGCCGCGTTTCTGGGCAATAGTTATGACCTTCACTTCCTTGCCAAAACGCGCTTCCAGCACATCATGTAGCAGACCTATTTGGTCTATCAGCCCCAGTTTTTTAGCCTGTCGTCCAGTCCAGAAACGCCCCGAAAACAACTCGTTCTCATCCCCATCCAAACGGGTACCGCGGCGGCGGCGCACATAATCGATAAATTGCTCATGGATATCAGATTGCAAAGATTTGAGATAAGCCACATCTTCTGGATTTTCTGGGCGAAAGGGATCAAGCATGGATTTTGATTTACCGCTTGTGTAAACGCGCCGCTCAATTCCAAGCTTATCCAGCACATCAGGAAATCCAAATCCAGCAGATATCACCCCAATAGAGCCTATAACTGATGCATTGCTTGCATAAATTTCATCTGCACTAGCCGCAAGCCAATACCCCCCAGAAGCGGCCACATCCTCACAAAAGCATAAAACTGGCACTTCATGCTTTGCTGCCAATTGGCGGATGCGTGCTGCAATAAGTTCTGATTGCACAGGAGAACCACCAGGTGAATTGACAATAAGAGCAACAGCTTTGATATCAGAAGTAGAAAAAGCTTTTTTCAGCACCGGAGCAACGCTGTCCAAGGTCAAGCCGCGCCGAAAAGCACTGCCTTGCGCGCCGATAATGCCCGCCAACCTAACAACAGCAACGCGGGATTGCGACTTTTTCCAAAAGAGTAATTTTCTAAGAAAGGACATAGGATATATCTCGTACTGGTATTGCCATTTATGAAGAGGGGGAGGTTAAAAAAAACTAAAAAAACTCGGCCACATCACGGCTTGATATGCTGGGCGGCAGGGTGGGTTAAGATAAGCCCCTCTCCTTTCATAACCTTTTGCGTGGCTGGCGTCAAAGCACCAGATGGCCGGTGCAGAACCAGTCCCGGCAACAACGCCATCGCCCCTTTTACCCCCTTGCGCGCGGTGATGACCATCCGCACCGCAGGGCTGGTAGCGTAAGACCATAACGGATACAGCAGAATCTCTCCAGCCCCGCCATCACGCAAAGCTATCATCACCTCATCCGCGCGGTCGGCGCGCACAATAAAGCTCAAGCGCCCCTTATCACGCAACGCCCATAATCCGGCTCTAACCCAGTCTGTAAGGCTGGTCTGCCCATCGCCATTATGCGCAAGGCGACGACGACGGAAACGCGGATTTTTATCGCTAGCATGGTGAAAAGGCGGGTTAGCAAAGACCGCATCAAAGCTGGCACGCAGCATAGCAGGCATTTGCGTAATATCACCCGCTACTGGCCGGATAGCCTGCGATAAATTGTTTTGAGCAATATTATGCGCCAAAAGTTCAGCACAAAAAGCATCTTTTTCAATCGCCGTGATATGACCATGAGAAAGGCGGGTACGCACCGCAAGACTAACCCCGCCCACACCAGCGCCCATATCCAGCATACGTGGATCTTTTTTCTGGGAATTATTCTGGGAGTTATTCTGGGAGCTATTCTGGGGATTAATTGTCGCTGCCAGCATCACCGCATCCGTGCCTACGCGGTAACCATCACAAGGCTGGCGCAACAATACTGCCCCTGATAAAAAACTATCATCACTGGTTGCAGGCGGACTTGCATCGTCTGGTGGCTGGCTAGTCGTCATAAAGCTGACCTTCATCCTCCAAGATTGCCCGTGCAGAAAACAGATAACCTTGTGTTACCATAACGCGGCGCGGAAAAGCGCCTATACCCCCTTCAAGGGCTGAAATATGCTGGTCAAACACCACATGCGGTATGTCTGCATCCCCCAGCAGAGACTGCAGGCGGGTCAGGCGTATCGGGCAGCAAGTTTTAACAAGGCATTCCATATTGGCGATTATCAGGGATCAGAACAGATATTCCAACCCCCAATAGATGAGCCCCCGATAGATGAGATTATTTCTCCTCGCCTATCTAAGGGGCTTTTCGCTACTGCATTAAATCTAGGACGTGTTTAAATTTAAGGAAACACATAAATAGGGTCAGCCCACCTGCTAGAAATAGAACCTCTTTTTCCCTTGCCCAAAAGGGCTAAGCGCCTTAATTAACAGGCATGAGCATGAATACCGCTGAAAATATACACACCTTATCAGATGCTGCCCCATCCCTTGAGGGTATGGTTAGCCTGTGCGCGCCGGCAATGGCAGATGTGAATAAGGTTATTCTGGAGAAGATGGCATCAGACGTGCCCCTCATACCGGAGCTAGCAGGGCATCTGATAGCCGCAGGCGGAAAGCGGATGCGCCCGATGTTAACCCTGATGGGCGCGCTGGCTGGCATAGCAGAGCAAAATATTCCAAAAAATATGCCAAAAGATATTCCGGCATCAGCACTCTATTTGGCGGCTTCTGTCGAATTTATCCATAACGCCACGCTATTGCATGATGATGTTATTGATCAGTCGGAAAAAAGACGTGGGCGCGATACTGCCAATGCGATGTGGGGCAATGAGGCTTCTGTGCTGGTGGGGGATTTTTTATTCGCGCGCGCATTTGAGCTAATGGTAAGCACTGGAGATATTGAAATATTGCGGATGCTATCTTCTGCGTCAGCGCGTATTACTGAGGGCGAGGTTATGCAGATGAGCATGGCTGGCGCACCAGATAGCAGTCTTGAAGATTATCTGTCTGTTATTACCAACAAAACTGCCATTTTATTTGCCGCCGCCGCAGAGGCTGGCGCGCGGGTTGGTGGCGCTTCTGCCCCGATTTGCAGTGCGATGCATGCCTATGGATTGGCGCTAGGCCGGGCGTTTCAGATTTGTGATGATGCGCTAGATTATGGCATGGATAGCGACAAGATGGGAAAAAATAGTGGCGATGATTTTTATGATGGTAAAATTACCATGCCGGTGATTTTAGCGTGGCAGGACGGCAATGCGCAGGAGCAAGATTTTTGGATGCGCACCCTTAGCCAGCAAGATTACCAGACAGGCGATCTGCAAACCGCCCATGAAATCCTTAACCGCCATAGGGCCGTAGAACGTGCGCTAGCCCACGCTAAATCAGAGGCTGAAGCGGCTATAGCCGCCCTCACCCCACTCGGACAATCAGAGATAAGCAGCGCATTAATAAGCGGTGCCCGGTTTGCTGCCAAACGCGCTTATTAAGCCCTTATCCGGTATTGCCTTTAAGCTTTTCAAAACTGCGGATGCCAGCCATGCCTAGCAAACCCAATAACAGCTCAAACAGATAGTCTGTTGGCAATGCTGGCAGGGGCGCATCTATGCCCATAGCCGTATTTACCATCTGTGGGCTATCGGCGCGCCCAAAAACACCCATGCTACGCCCAGCGCACAAGACCAGCCAGCCAAAGGCCGCCAGCCAGCTAGGAATAGCGAGCGTTTTTGCAAGGCAAGCTGATTGAGCTGATGTTGGCGCTGATGGCTAAGTTTTTCCATCTCCATCTCGCTAGACAGCCCTTCATCTATCTGGCCGCGCACGGCTGTCATTATCGCCTCGGCTTGTCGTTTGTTTTTTACATGATGGCCAACTGCCCCTTCTAGGACAGGCCATAACATAGTTAAAAATGCTGGGCTCATTGGGGGGGTCGCCTTTTTATTTGTGTTGGGGGGGGCATCAATACCCTAGCTTTAAGACTTATCGTCTGAGAGCGCCTGCAAACAGGACATATCGCCCCTGAACAGGGCGGCTGTTTCCTCGGCGCGGCGGCCAACCTGCCTTGCCCATTTACTTGCTAAGGCCTGATCTGCGGCGGTGTGCAAATCACCTGATATAGGGGCTGTTCGCATTTTCACAAAGCTGGCTAGGCGCGGGGCACCCAAATTATACGCCATAGAAATAAGCGCTAGTCGAGGGCCAATCGGCAAGGCTTCCCACCCCTCTAGCCAGATATCAAGGATGGATACGGCGAGCTGATAATCAGTTTCATACAGAAAGTTAATTTCCGCCACATTTAGCCCGCGATCAGACAGGTTGCGCCCGACCCCGATGGTAAGCTTGCCAACGCTGGCCAGATAAGAATTTCATCTGCAAATCCACAATATTCTGCCTATCAGCGGCATCTTAATGATATAAGGATTATCTGCAGGGTTATCTGGTATGGTCGATCTTTGGCTCATTAACTGTCTGCACCCTTAAAATATTGGTATAGCTGGTAGAAATTATGCGCTCACACCCTCGCTTTAAGCACAATAAAAAGAATATTCCAGCAAAGAAAAAACGTGGCAACAACCCACGCGACCATGCCAAAAAGCTACCACGCAACAGCCCGCCCATCACTGTGGAGATTACCCATATTGGTGGTCGTGGTGATGGGGTAGGGCGTGCAGATTATACCCTGAATTATACCCAGAAATCCTATACGGTATTTGTGCCAGAAACACTGCCTGGCGAGGTTGTTACCGCACAACCGCAGCAGATAAATGCCCAAGGTATCCGCGCCGAATTGATAGAACTTAATCAAGCAAGCGATAATAGGCGCACACCGCCCTGCCCAGCTTTCGGGCGTTGTGGCGGCTGTCAACTTCAGCATCTAAACGACAACAGCTATCAAAGCTGGAAATCAGCACTCTTGGAAAAAAGCCTTTCAGAGTTAGGTGTTGTACCGAAAGAATGGGGGAGCGCCTTTTGGGGGGATGCACCGACAAGGCGGCGGGCCACCTTATCTTACCGCCGCGCCGCAGATAGCGCCATTATCGGCTTTTTAGGCCGGCAAACCCATTTCATTACCCCGATCGACGAATGCATCATCCTGCAACCAGCAATAAAGGCGCTGTTAGCCCCTTTGCATATTTTTGCAAAAATGGCCCTAAGGAAAGGCGATACGGGCCGTTTGCAGATAAATATGCTGGATGCAGGCGCAGATATCACCCTGTTGCCAGATGCAGAAATGCCGCAAGACCAACAAACTAGCCTTGCCAGCGCAGCAGCACAAACTGATTTGCTAGCCGTAATAGTGCGGCTATCTATTCAACAGCCAGATAGTCATGTTGCCACCCCCCTACTCGCACCCAAAAGTGCTAGCCTATCTAGCTTTGGTGTACCTGCAATAATGCCCCCTGCTAGTTTTCTGCAAGCTAGCGCAGAAGGGGAGGCAGCGATGATAAAGCTGCTGGCCAGCAAAATAGCTGATAATAGCCGCATCATCGACCTGTTTTGCGGGGCGGGGACCTTATCGCTAGGCCTATTGCCACGTGGGTGCGAGCTATTGGCAATAGATGAAGATGGGGCTGCAATCTCAACCTTTGAAGCGGCAGCGCATCAAGCTGGTTTTGGCCAGCAAGCCCGGTTTGAGCGGCGAAATCTGTTTGATGCACCGCTTCTGCCAGCAGAAGTAAAAGGTATAGACACAGTCATTTTAGACCCACCAAGACAAGGAGCAGAGGCGCAAATAACCTTACTAAAACAAGCCCGTATCCCACAAATTCTGATGGTGTCATGCAATCCGCGGACACTTGCACGCGATCTGGCCATTTTGATAGCAGACACCCGCTATCATCTGGACAGTGTTACCTTGATTGACCAGTTTGTGTATTCCACTCATATCGAGGCGGTAGCCTGTCTGCGTCTTGTAGAAGAAGACACAAAATAGGGCCATTAGAGATGATGAAATATTCTGTATCCTTGCATGGCCACGCTACCTCAGTCTCGCTAGAGCCGGAATTTTGGACACAGATCTGCCAAATTGCTAAGGCACGAGAGCAATCTGTCGCCAGCTTAATCTCAGAAATAGATGACCAGCGTGACCCACAAGATGGCACTGGCCTGTCTGGTGCGTTGCGCCTGTTTGTACTGAAAGATGTATTATCCCGTCTTGAGGGGACAAGATAGCAGAAGTCCTGCTTGCTAAAGACACCCAAATGAAACAGATAATTAAGCTAAATAGATAATTTCGAAGCGACCTTAAGGGTCTATTCTGAGATAGCCTGCGCTCTCAAGATAGGGTATGAAGGAAGCTAGCATTCAATATTTTGGTTCAATAAAGCAGATACTTAAAACATTCATCGAAGGGGTCTAGTGATGCATCTTGCCATTTTACGCACCGGGCAAACCAATGCAGCTATTCGCGCCAATTTCCCAGACTATCCAGATTTGTACGAAAATTTGCTACAGGAAGGCGCAAGCCATATCAAACATGCCTTTAGCTTTAGTGATTTTGCTGTCTTTAATGGTGAGATGCCTGCCGATCCTGATGAATTTGATGGGTATATCATTACTGGTTCAGCCGCAGGCGTCTATGAAGATCATGACTGGATGCAACCACTTTTTGCCTTTATCAAAGCCTGTGATGTCCTGAAAAAGCCCTTATGCGGGATATGTTTTGGCCATCAGGCGATTGCCAAAGCCCTTGGCGGGGAAGTGGTAAAATGGCCAAATGGTTGGGGTGTTGGTGTGCATGATATGCAGATAACCGCTCACACTGACTGGATGCCCCAAGCAGATAAAATGGCGCTGATTTATTTCCATCAAGATCAGGTAACAAAACTTCCAGAAGGCGCAAAAAAACTAGCTACTAATGAATTTTGCGCAATTGGCGCCTTTGCCAAAGCACAGCACGTTTTTTGCCTACAAGGCCATCCAGAATTCCCAGCTGACTATTCTGCAGCCCTGCTAGAGGCTATCCGCGAGAAGGTTGGCGATAGCCGAACGGAGGCCGCGCTTACGAGCCTTTCAGAGCATACAGACGCAACAGAAGTAGCACGTTGGATCGCTGATTTTTTTCATCAAACGCATCTGGCCAACGCAGATAAAGCGAAACTAAAGACCGCTTAGAGTTTAAAAGGAATTAACGGTTATGGCGCTTATTCTGGGGCTTGATACAGGCGGAACCTTTACCGATGCAGCCCTTTTGGATTCTGATGCACGCGAAGTATTGGCACATGCTAAGTCCCTTACAACACGCCATGATCTGTCAGTTGGAGTAGGTGCAGCGATGGCTGCAACGCTGCAAAATTGGGGCGGTCAGAAGGCCCATATCAGCCTTGTCAGCCTCTCCACCACGCTTGCCACAAATGCGGTGGTGGAAAGTGTTGGTGGGGCGGCTTGTCTAATTTTGATAGGCTTTGATGATCAAATCCTGACCCGAGCCGGCTTGGCCGAAGCGCTAGGCAGTGAGCCAAGCTTTGCCATTAAGGGCGGACATAGGCCAGATGGTCGTCCGCAAACTGGATTGGATAAGCCAGGGTTAATCCGCGCGATAGAGGCCGTGAAGGGCCGGGTAACCAGCTTTGCAGTTGCTAGCCATTTTGCCACGCGCAATCCAGAACATGAACGCGAAGCGCGCGATATCATTATAGCTGAAACTGGCCTGCCTGTTAGTTGTAGCTTTGAGCTATCTTCATCATTGGGGGGGCCGCGCCGTGCGCTAACCACGCTTTTAAATGCGCGTCTGATAAGCTTACTAGATAGGCTTGTAAAAGCCACAGAAAAACAAATGGCCAGCCTTGGTCTGTCTTGTCCTTTGATGGTGGTCAAAGGGGATGGCTCGCTCTTACATGTTGATTATGCGCGCACACGGCCAGTCGAAACCATCTTGTCAGGACCTGCGGCTAGCCTAGCGGGTGCAGCATTTCTTGCAGACCAGAAAGCTGCGCTTGTAGCCGATATTGGCGGCACCACAACCGATATAGCTAGGCTTCAGGGCGGGGCCGCCTTGTTAAGCCATGAAGGCGCACATGTTGGCGGTTGGCGCACCATGGTAGAAGCTGCTCATATCCGTACCAGAGGGCTAGGCGGAGATAGCGAAATCAGAGCAGATAACCGGGCCATGCAACCCAGCCTGCATATAGGGCCACGCCGCGCCATACCCCTTAGTTTGCTAGCAACTGACCATCCAGAGATTAAACCAGTGCTTGTCCGGCAATTGGAACAACCAATAGCCCAGCCCCATGATGGCCGCTTTGTGATGCCGCTTATGCCAGATGGCGTTCCAACATGGCTAAATCGCTCCGAAGCCAAACTTGCCGCAAAGGCCTTAGAAAAAGCGCCAATTGCGCTAGCCGAACTCGCCACCACACAAGTGGCTCTAGGGGCAGTAGACAGGCTAGTGCGGCGTGGCTTGCTGATCTTTGCCTGTTTCACACCTACTGACGCCTCGCATATATTAGGACGTTTTACCGAATTTGATGATGAGGCAGCAAATCTAGGCGCACAATTATTGGCACGACAGAAAACTGCCGCAGGGGATAAAATTGCTGAAACAGTTGTAGACATAGCGCAAATGAGCCTTGATACGCTCAGCCTGCAATCTGCAATAAGCTTGCTAGATGCCGGCTTTGCCGAACAGGGAGAGGCGGAAAATATTGTCTCCACCTCTAACTTTTTGACCAGCAGCTTGAAACAGCACCAACAGAACAAAACGCATAATAACAGGGCGGCGCGTGCCAGCTTAACACTAGAACTGCCTCTGATAGCGCTAGGGGCATCTGCTGCGGCCTATTATCCGGATATAGCTAAATTGCTGGGCGCAGAAATTATCGTGCCGCCCTTCTCTGAGGTAGCCGGGGCTGTTGGCGCCGCAGCAGGGTCTGTTAGGCAACGTGTTATGATCCTCGTTACTCAACCCAAAGATGGCGTCTTTCGGGTACATCTGCCGGATGGGCTAGAAGATAAAACTGTTTTAGAAGAAGCGCTAGACCGCGCAAGAGAGGCCGCAAAGAGCCTTGCCAAGGCACGGGCAGAAGCCGCTGGCGCTAAACAGCTATCGCTTACTCTGGAAGAGAAGATAGACAAGATAGCCCTAACCGAAGAGAAATCTCTGTTTCTGCAAGCAGCTATTACCGCCGATGCTGCTGGCACACCTTCATAGAAAAAAACCTTCCCAAAAAATCTTTTGCATGTTTAGGTTATTTTCACCTCTAATAGTTGATAAATATTATGGCTACTGGAAAAAACTTAACCCTTCTTTGATCGCTTTTATCCAGAAACAGCCCCTGTTTTTTGTATGAACAGCTACGCCTGATGGAAAGGTAAATATCTCTCCCAAAGGGATGGATACGCTTCATATATTGGATGAAAGTCACATAAGATGGCTTAATCTATCAGGAAGCGGCAATGAAACTGCGGCCCATTTGCGCCAAGCAGCCCGAGTGACTTTGATGTTTTGTACTTTTGATGGTATCTAACTTTAGCGTTATATGCCGAATGATATCCTCATAAGAAAGGACATTATTAGCAGCTCCAGAGTTGTGAGATTTGGATATATTCATTTCACTCTCTTGCAGAAAGTTAAAACAGGGATGTTAGGGCAACCAAAATAAGAGCAAAGAGAATAAGAATAAAGATAGGATTGGTTAATTTGCGGGGGCGTCTCACGGCAAAGCCTTACGGGTCGGGGTTTCCTGACTGCCCAGTTTAAGGCCATTAACCAATTCGCCAAACCCTACTTTGGCTTTTCAATAACATATCAGAACGTTTATCCACTATTAGATGGATAAAATTTTTGGAAACTATTGGGGAGTACAAAAGGTGTTCGCAATATGAAGAAGGATGGTGGGCCCGGCAGGACTCGAACCTGCAACAACACGGTTATGAGCCGTGGGTTCTAACCAATTGAACTACAGGCCCGCCAAATTTGCGCTTTCACGCGCAATCTCATTCGTGCCTTTATTGGCGCATAACACTTATTTTTGCAAGCTTAAATCTACGCAAAAACAGGTAGCTGCCCAACATAACACCCCTTACTGTCTTTATTAATGCTCCAAGAAACTACGTAATTTACGCGAGCGAGACGGATGTTTAAGCTTACGCAACGCTTTGGCTTCAATTTGGCGGATCCGCTCTCTGGTGACAGAAAACTGCTGACCAACCTCTTCCAGCGTGTGGTCAGTGTTCATGCCAATACCAAACCGCATCCGCAAAACCCGCTCTTCACGTGGCGTTAGCGAAGCCAGCACCCGTGTTGTTGTTTCACGCAAGTTTGAATGAATAGCTGCATCTAGCGGCTGTACAGCGTTCTTATCTTCTATAAAATCGCCAAGCTGACTATCTTCTTCATCCCCTATCGGCGTCTCAAGACTTATCGGTTCTTTGGCAATTTTCAGCACCTTACGCACTTTATCCAGCGGCATAGATAACTTTTCTGCTAATTCTTCTGGGGTCGGCTCACGCCCAATTTCATGCAGCATATGACGCGAGGTACGTACAAGCTTATTAATCGTTTCGATCATATGCACCGGAATGCGGATAGTGCGCGCCTGATCTGCAATAGACCGGGTGATGGCCTGACGTATCCACCAAGTCGCATAGGTGGAGAATTTATAACCCCGGCGATATTCAAACTTATCAACCGCTTTCATCAGCCCAATATTGCCTTCTTGGATCAAGTCAAGGAATTGCAATCCGCGATTGGTGTATTTCTTGGCGATAGAGATAACCAAACGCAGATTAGCCTCAACCATTTCTTTTTTGGCTCGTGTTGCTTCGCGCTGGCCACGTTGGATGGTTTGCACAACGTGCCGCATTTCAGTGACAGTCAGCCCTACATCATCGGCAACGAGCTGCATTTTCTTGATGCTGTCTTTTATCTCGCCCTTGTTATCAGCGCGTAACTTCTGCCATGCTTTTGTCTTGAACTCTTCGGCTGGCCATTTGGCTTCTGTTTCATGGCCAAACCAAGAGTTGATGAACTGGTCACGCGGCACACCACAAGTTTGCGCCATACGCAGCATCCGACCATCGATAGACGTCATATGACGATTTAGATCAGAAAGCTGCTGGTTCAGGCTTTCCAGACGGTTTGAATGCAAATAGACATGCTGCATCTCTTCTACGAGCGCGATTTTCATATCTGCCAGCTCGTCTTCTTTACCAGCAGGCAGCGCTTTACCCTTTTGGGCGGATGCAACTTTTTTATCTTGCAGGACAACATATTTGCCAAACAGCTTTTCGATTTTCTTAAACTGCGTCATCACGTCATCAAACACAGCTTCTTCCATCGCCGCTAATGATAAGGTTAAATCATCCCCTTCATCATCTGCGTCATGCTCGGCGTTTGTGCCCTCGCCTTCTTCTAAATCTTCATCTTCTGAGCTGTCTTCTATGCCTTCGTCATCTTCATCTTCATCTTCATCTTCAGTGGCAACAGCAGCCGTAACTGGCCGTGGACCCGCGCCGCCCGGGATACCGCTATTATCTTCGATAGGCACGCCGTTCAGACGGATATAGGTCAGGTCCAGATCAATAATATCACGCAAGGGCACCGCAAATTCGCGCACCTGCTGTGCCCATGTAAGTAAGGCACGGATAGTTAACGGAGATTCGCAAATACCGCCGATCATCATCTCGCGACCAGCTTCAATACGCTTAGCAATGGCGATTTCGCCCTCGCGCGACAACAGCTCAACCGACCCCATTTCGCGCAAATACATACGCACCGGATCATCAGAGCCGCTCACCTCACCATCGGATAAGTTACCAGATTGCGGGGTTTCTGTGGTTTCCTCGGCCTCGCGGTCTACATCTTCTGCAGCGTCAACAACATTTACGCCCATCTCGCTGAGAGAAGCCATAACATCTTCAATTTGCTCAGAGGTGAGTTCACCCTGCGGCAAGGCAGCATTTAGCTCATCATGGGTAACAAAGCCCCGTTCCTTGCCCTTTTTGATAAGCGCTTTAACTGCGGTATTTTTGGTATCAAGGATAGGGGCATCATTATTCTGCTCCTGTGCCTCAGCTGTTGCTTTTTTTGCCGATTTGCGCGCCATATTGATTATCCCCCAAAAGGCTCTTTGCCTAAGGTTCAGCTACGGTTGCTAGGTGCCTGTCCCGTGCGTCTGGTTTTGTGCAATAAGCGATCCAAAATCTCGCTCAAGATTTCTTTCGCTCTTGCAGCTGTCCAGCCAGTGCTCCCCTGTTTGAAACTGGCATCCAGCCGAGCCGTCATATCCGACCCAAACAGGTCTTCAACAACCGTATTAGACCCTGAATATTCTAAATGATACCGAACGGCGGCTTCGTCAAGGTCTGGCGTCGCAATAAGCAGGTCAATTATCTGTTTTTTTGTAATTTCCAGCTCATTATCTTCAAATTGCATCATCGCCAGCTCTTCAGCGAAATCTGAAAATAGCTCTGGGAACCTTACCAGCAATGCCAGCACCGCCTGATATTGTACCCGCACCCCTGTTTTGGGACGTCTTGTGCGTACCATCTGCCCTGCTTGATACCCCCCGCCAGAAGCATAACCACCAGAAGCATAACTGCCAGAATCTCCCCCCCTTGCCCCTTTTAAGGCAGCACGCATCGCCCCAATACGATATTCAACATCATCTAGATAGGCAGTGCGGGTCTGATTATGGCTGATGCTTTTCACGAGCTGGCGCATATCTGCCCAAAAGGCAGCTCTCGCTCCTGGCTGGGTGCGGGCATCTTCTAGCCTATATTCGCTGAATTTACGTTGCCACAGTGTGTCCAGAATACCGCTCGCAGCTGTTAAAATGCGCCGCAAGCCCTCTTCACCCTCACTTTTCAAGATATCATCCGGGTCTTGTCCAGCCGGCAAACTAGCAATACGCACGGTTCGCCCCGGCTCTAGGAGTGGCAGAATACGTTCAATGGCTCGCGATGCCGCCTTTTGGCCAGCAGCGTCCCCATCAAAGCATAAAATAGGCTCTGGATGTAGTTTCCAGACCAGTTGTATTTGCTGTTCTGTTAGCGCAGTCCCTAGCGGGGCAAGGGTAGCGGCTACACCGCTTGCAGACACCGCAATAACATCCATATACCCCTCAACAACCAGCAAAGGCAGGCCCTGGCGTAATAACGCGCGTGCCTGTGTCCAGCCATATAAAACCGCTTTTTTAGAAAAAGTTGGTCCTTCTGGTGAATTTAGATATTTTGGCTGTGCATCCCCAAGAGCGCGCGCACCAAAGGCGATAACCCGTCCTTGCCGATTTTGGATAGGAAACATCAACCTATCGCGAAAATAATCATAAGGCTGTCCGTCTCGCTCAGAAACACCAGCAAGACCTGCTTGAACGATAAGCTCCTTTGGAAATTGGCGCTGCTGCAAGCTGGGGTAAAGTCCTGAACGCGGTGCATAGCCAAGCATAAATTGGGAAATAATATGGGCATCTAGCCCGCGAGAGCGAATATATTCAGATGCTGCATTCCCCACAGGACTGTCCAGATTTTTTTGATAAAATTGAGCCGCAAACTCTAGCGCGTCTATCGCTTGTTTGCGCTGCTCGGCCTTTTCACTGTCCTGTGGTGCGCTGTTTGGTACCGCCATGCCAGCCACATCAGCTAGATAGCGCACAGCCTCCATAAAATCCATGCCATCGCTTTCGCGCAGAAAACTGATCGCATCTCCTGATACACCGCACCCAAAGCAATGATAAAACCCCTCACTATCATTGACATAGAATGAAGGGGTTTTTTCAGAATGAAAGGGACAAAGTCCAGCTAATCTGCCGCCCTTAGGTACCAGCTTAACCCGCTTGCCAACCAAGTCAGACAAGGTTGTTCGGGCGCGGAGCTCTTCTATAAATTCAGGTGCAACTGCCACTTTGGTTTAAATCTGCCCTATAGTTTTGAAAAAAGGCATAAATGATGGTGCTGCCCATTACAAAAAAGTCGGTTGTTCTGCCGCAGACAAGCCTAGCCCATCAGAGCTGCTTTGACCATCTGGCTAGCAGCAGAAAAATCCATCTGGCCAGCATAATGCTCTTTTAAATGTGCCATGACTTTGCCCATATCTTTGATAGAGGCAGCCCCAGTTTGTTCCACTGCACCCTCGATAGCTTTTTCAATATCGTCATGGCTCAGCTGTTCTGGCAAGAACTGTTTAATAAGCTCTATCTCTGCCTGTTCAGCAGCTGCCAATTCTGGACGCCCACCATCTTCGTACATTTTCGCTGATTCATTGCGCTGTTTAATCATGGTTTGCAGCATAGACAGGATTTCATCATCTGAAATGCCATCATGGTTATTATCCGAACGCGCGGCGATGTCTCTATCCTTCAGGGCGGCTTTAATAAGCCGGATAGTAGACAAGGCTGGCTGATCTTTGGATTTTAACGCATCTTTCATTGCCTGAGCGATTCGTTCACGCATGCAATTTGCCCCTCTAATTGACTCTATGAAAAGCTATTTTCTTCTGCACCAGATAAAGCCGCTTACCCTTTTTTTAGCCTATCTGTGCAGATTGAGGAAATCTTTTACGCCAGAAGCCCTTTTCACGCAAGACAAGACTTGACCATCATAGGTTGGCTGGAGTAGACAATGGCAATTTTGTGCGGTTGACGGCGCATCTGTGACATACGGCCCTAAAGAGGCCTGCCGATTACGTCCCTCTGCAGCTGTTTCACAAAATTATTGTTTAAATTCAGACAGGAAGCCTGCCCTATGCCTGACGCTGTTTATGATGTGAAAACCCTTTCTCCTTTCTCTCCTCCCAGCGCCGCAACGGCAGTTTTGATTCTCGAAGATGGCTCCATTTTTTATGGGTCTGGGTTTGGTGCAGAAGCTACCAATGTTGGCGAGATTTGCTTCAACACATCCATGACAGGCTATCAGGAGATCATGACTGACCCCTCTTACGCTGGTCAGATTATCACCTTTACCTTCCCGCATATTGGCAATACCGGCACGAATGATGACGATATTGAAACCCTACATCCCGCAGCGCTCGGAATGGTGGTTCGCAATGACGTGACTGAGCCATCAAATTGGCGTACATCCAGCGACTTACATCAATGGCTAGCCGGGCATAACCTGCCTGGCATTGCAGGTATTGATACACGGGCACTAACCCGCACTATCCGCGATAATGGCGCTCCAAAGGGTGTGTTATGCCATGCAGCAGACGGTCAATTTGATATAGCTGCCTTGCAAAAATTGGTTGCAGAATGGCCCGGCCTGAAGGGCATGGATTTGGCGAGCGTAGTATCTACTGAACAGGATTTTAGCTGGGCAGAAGGCAGTTTTGACCTTGAAAAGAACGCCGCTGAAACCCGCAATGATGGGTTGCGTGTTGTAGCTATGGATTTTGGTTGCAAGCAGAATATTCTGCGCTGTCTTGTAGATGCTGGCTGCATGGTGGATGTTGTGCCTGCCACTGCAAGTGCTGATACGATACTAGCGCGCAAGCCAGATGGTGTGTTTTTAGCGAACGGTCCGGGCGATCCAGCCGCCACAGCCGATTTTGCAGTAGCTGAAATCCAGAAGCTTATAGATAGCAACATACCTATCTTTGGAATTTGTATTGGTCATCAGTTGCTTGCACATGCCATGGGCGGGCAGACCACAAAGATGGCACGTGGGCATCGCGGTGCTAACCATCCAGTGCGCGACCTAACCACTGGCCAGATTGAAATCACCAGCCAAAACCATGGCTTCTGTGTTGAACAGGACAGTCTACCAGCGGATGTGGAAGTGACCCATATCTCGCTCTTTGACGGCTCTGTAGAAGGGTTGCGACACAAAACAAAACCTGTTTTCTGCGTCCAGTATCATCCAGAATCCTCCCCCGGCCCACATGATAGCCGGCATCTGTTTACCCGCTTCACCAAGATGATGAAGGATAATCAAAAATCGTGATGCACCTTTTTTGCCAAGTTTGTTTTTCTCTAACCCCGAATTCAGGTAGCCAATATGCCCCGTCGTAATGATATTTCTTCTATAATGATTATTGGTGCAGGCCCCATCATTATTGGGCAAGCTTGCGAATTTGACTATTCTGGCGCACAGGCCTGTAAAGCCCTGCGTGAGGAAGGCTATCGTATCATCTTGGTTAACTCAAATCCGGCCACGATTATGACTGACCCGGACATGGCTGATGCTACCTACATTGAGCCTATTACCCCTGAAATGGTTGCACGCATTATCGAAAAAGAACGTCCCGATGCATTGCTGCCAACAATGGGCGGGCAAACTGCGCTTAACACTGCGCTCTCTCTGCATCATGACGGCGTTCTAGATAAGTTTAATGTTGAACTTATTGGTGCAAAGCCAGATGCAATCGAAAAGGCAGAGGATAGAGCCTTGTTCCGTAAAGCGATGGATTCTATCGGTCTTGAATCTGCACGCTCTCGCACGGTAGGTAATTTTGAAGAGGCGATAGCCGCGCTTGATATTGTTGGTCTGCCTGCCATTATTCGCCCGTCTTTTACGCTTGGTGGTGAAGGTGGCGGGGTTGCTTATAACTCAGAAGAGTTTGAGGCGATTGTTCGCGATGGTTTACGTCTATCACCTGTATCAGAAATTCTCATTGAAGAATCCCTGCTCGGCTGGAAAGAATATGAGATGGAGGTGGTGCGGGACCATGCTGATAACTGCATCATCATCTGCTCCATTGAAAATGTTGATCCGATGGGTGTGCATACTGGCGATTCTATCACCGTTGCGCCTGCCCTGACCCTGACAGATAAGGAATATCAGGCACTAAGAGATGCCTCCATCGCAGTATTACGCGAAATTGGTGTGGATACAGGCGGCTCAAACGTGCAGTTCGCAGTTAGTCCAAAAGATGGGCGCATCATTGTTATCGAAATGAACCCTCGGGTCTCGCGCTCTTCGGCGCTTGCCTCAAAAGCAACAGGCTTTCCCATTGCCAAAATCGCGGCAAAGCTCGCTGTGGGGTATCGTTTGGATGAGCTGGATAATGATATTACCGGCGTTACCCCAGCCAGTTTTGAGCCAACCATAGACTATATCGTGACCAAAATTCCGCGCTTTACGTTTGAGAAGTTTCCAGGCGCGCTTGCTGAGCTTTCCACATCCATGAAATCTGTGGGTGAGGCGATGGCTGTTGGCCGCAGCTTTGCTGAAAGTCTGCAAAAAGCGCTGCGCTCCCTTGAGACAGGCCTAAATGGTCTAAGCCCTATTCCAGCTCCAGATGCGCAAGGTGAGGATCTAAAAAACACTCTAAGAGGCTGGATTTCTGGACAGACACCAGATCGTATTTTACGGATAGCTGAGGCAATGCGCCTTGGCATGTCAGTAGAAGAAATTCACCAAACTACTTTTTGGGACAAATGGTTTTTGAACCAAATAGCAGAGATTATTAGTGCTGAAGCCTATCTGCATAATAATGGCCTGCCAGCTGATGCAAATACATTGCACAAGATTAAATCGCTTGGCTTTAGTGATAGCCGCATCGCCGAATTGACCGCAACGAGCGAGGCAGATGTTACTTCTGCGCGCCTAAGCCTTGGCATTACCCCGATTTATAAGCGCATTGACACCTGCGCGGCTGAATTTGCCTCTGATACTGCTTATCTTTATTCTACCTTCGAAAACAAAGCTGGGGCGGTATGCGAATCTGCACCCTCTGACCGCGAAAAGATTGTTATTCTGGGAGGTGGGCCTAACCGTATCGGACAAGGTATCGAATTTGACTATTGCTGTGTGCATGCAGCATATGCTCTTTCAGATGCTGGGTTTGAGACCATCATGATCAATTGTAACCCTGAGACGGTTTCAACCGATTATGACACCTCTGATCGCTTGTATTTTGAGCCTCTGACCCAAGAAGATGTGATTTCTGTCATTCGCCGGGAGGCTGAGGAAGGCACGCTGAAGGGCGTCATCGTCCAGCTTGGCGGCCAGACCCCATTGAAAATTGCAGCTGCTCTAGAGGCGGCTGGTATTCCTATTCTTGGCACCAGCCCAGATGCGATTGATTTAGCTGAAGACAGAGAACGCTTCCAGCTTCTATTGCAAAAGCTGGATTTAAAACAGCCTGAAAACGGCATCGCCCATTCGGTCGAGGAAGCAAGAGAAATAACCGAGAGAGTCGGTTTGCCTGTTGTTATCCGCCCTTCTTATGTGCTGGGTGGACGTGCAATGGAAGTCGTTCATCAGATGAGTGATCTGGAACGCTATATGCGGGATGCAGTAGTGGTATCAGGCAGTAATCCTGTGCTTATAGACCGGTTCTTGGAAAATGCGGTTGAAGTAGATGTTGACGCGCTTTGTGATGGCGATGATGTCTTTATAGCCGGCATCATGGAACATATTGAAGAAGCTGGTATCCATTCAGGGGATAGTGCCTGTATTTTGCCGCCGCAAAATCTGTCGCCCGCCGTTACACAGACCATCAAAGATCAGACTAAAGCGCTAGCCCATGCCTTGCAAGTTGTCGGGCTGATGAACGTGCAATTTGCTGTAAAGGATGAAACTGTCTATTTGCTGGAAGTAAACCCAAGAGGTAGCCGCACTGTGCCATTTGTTGCCAAAGCAACTGGGAATGCAATCGCTAAAATCGCCTCACGGATTATGGCTGGAGCCAAATTATCTGACTTCCAAATACTGACTGATCTAAACGCGCATGTTGCTGTAAAAGAGGCAGTTTTCCCGTTTTCACGCTTTCCAGGTGTTGATGTTTTCCTTGGCCCAGAGATGAAATCAACTGGCGAGGTGATGGGCATTGATAATGACTTTGGCCGCGCCTTTGGCAAAAGCCAACTTGCCGCTAGCACAGTATTGCCGCTTGAAGGTACTGTCTTTATTTCGGTTAAAGATGCAGATAAAGCAGCCTTTATTCCGATTTGCCGCGATTTATCAGAGATGGGATTTGAAATTCTGGCTACTGGCGGTACGACGGATGCATTGCAAGAAGCAGGCGTTCCAGCCTCTCGCATCAATAAGGTGATGGAAGGCCGTCCACATGCCGTAGATGCTATGCTGTCTAGCCAGATTGCGCTGGTGTTAAATACAGCGCAAGGCGCGCCAGCTATTCGGGATAGTTTTTCCCTACGTCAGACTGCTTTGAAAAATAATATTCCCTATTACACCACTGTTTCTGGTAGCCGCGCTGCGGTTGCCGCCATCAAAAGTATGAAAGATGATATGTTGGGTGTAAAATCTATTCAGGATTATTTGCCAAACCGGCCAAATTTATCGTAGCCTTTTTTGATAATCTTGAAAGCAATATGCGCACGCCCCATTTGAGGGGTAGAAAACACCAAAGGGCAATACAATGGAAAAGATCCCCTTTACACAGCACGGTCTGGACAAGTTAAAGGCTGAACTGACAAATTTGAAATCCGTGGAACGGCAGGCAGTTATTCGCGCCATTGCCGAAGCGCGAGAACATGGCGATCTTTCTGAGAATGCCGAATATCATGCCGCGCGTGAACGCCAGTCCTTCATTGAAGGGCGCATTACCGAGCTTGAAGATGTGACGAGCCGCGCTGAAGTGGTGGATATGACGCGCCTAACTGGCAAAACCGTCACCTTTGGTACCAAGGTTGTCATCGCAGATGAAGAGACAGATGCTGAGTCTACCTATGTTATTGTAGGACCGTATGAGGCAGATATCTCCAAACATATGATTTCGACCTCTTCCCCTATTGCCAGAGCCCTTATTGGCAAAGTCGAAGGTGATTCAGTAGAGGTGCAAACCCCTCGTGGCCCGCACCCTTATGAGATTGTAACTATAAGCCTGATAAGTGAAGCTGACCTTTAAAGACTAGGTTTTTTATAATTTCTATTTCAGATTTTTGCTCTATCTGCGCAACAGCTTTAATTAGCTTAAACGGTGATGGGCACGCCTGGCAAATTTTTGCAGGAGCGAATAGATAAAGCTGTTTTTACATGGCTAACATTGGGTGCTGGGGTTAGCTTTGTGGTGAGGAAACGCTGAAAATCATCCCAATCATGAGCAACAATCTTCAATAGGAAGTCTGTTTCCCCCATCAGCATATTGCATTCGCGCACCATGTCCCAGCTGCTGACCAGCGCTTCAAATTCCTGTAAATCAGTTTCCGCCTGACTGGTTAGACCCACAAAGGCAAAAATCGTCACTGTATAGCCTAGCGCTTCAGGGTCGATATCCGCATGATAGCCTTTGATGATATCTGCATCTTCCAACGCACGTACACGCCGCAAGCAAGGCGGGGCAGAAATACCAGCATTTTGAGCCAATTCAACATTGGTCATACGGCCGTTTTCTTGCAGATCATGCAGAATTTGTTTATCAACAGAATCTAGTTTGAATTTCTTAGACATAATCTCTTATACTATTAAAAAGGGTTTAGCCGATAGAACAGGCTTGGGTAGCGAAAGTTGAGTCTAGCCGATAAATCTACGTAATATAATTTAACCATAACATGATTACCGCCTGAATAAAGCAAGATTATTACAAAAAAATGAAATAATTGATTAAATCCTTCAATCTCAGAGTTTTAAAAATATGGCCTCAGGAAAACGCACCTCCTCCCATCCAACCTCCTCTTCTAAACCACCGCCTCTGCACCCTGATGTAGCGGGCGATGATCCGCTGAACCCTTTGATCAGCCGTTTACTGGAAAAACAGGATGCAGAAGAGCGCAGCTTTGAGGGCTGGCCGGGGCGTTGCTGGGTGATATCAGATGGGACGATGGGAATGGTCAGCCAATGCCTTGCGCTTTTGCGTGCCCTTGATATTGATGCCCAAGATATTCGCGCCGTCCCTACCCCGCTCTTGCGGATGTTTCCAACCTTGGCGGCCATTCCGGGCTGGCAGTTAACATTAGGGCGCAAGCCTGACTGGATCAAAGCTGAACAATGGCCAGATTTGCTGGTTACCTGCGGCAGGCGTATGGCCGGTATTGCCATAGGTGTTAAGCGCCTATCCAAAGGCCATACCCGCACCATCCATATCCAAGACCCGCATGTTCCAGCCCGTCATTTTGATTTGCTGATTACCCCAGCACATGACCATATCGCTGTTGCCCAGCGTGAAGGCAGTAAATTCACCGATAATCTGCTGGTTACTACAGGCGCGCTAAACCGCCTGAGCCCCGAAGAAATAGCTGAGGCAAAAACAGACCTGCCAGAAGAGATAAAGAAAAGTGCCAAACCGATAATAGCCGTAATGCTAGGGGGAAATAATCGGCGCTATACCGCAGGTGGAGAGGCGTTTAAAAAGCTAGGTGACCAGCTTATCGCCCTGCAGGCAAAAACAGGGGGCAGTCTGGTTATTATCGCCTCACGCCGGACACCAAAGCGCCATTTACGTAAACTATCCCAGCAGCTAGAGAGCCTGCCCCATCATATTTGGGACGGTACAGGCAAAAATGCAGAAGATAACCCCTATCCCGGCATTTTGGGGCTAGCCAATATCATTCTGGTGACCTCAGATTCGGTCAATATGACAAGTGAAGCCTGTATTACAGGCAAGCCGGTCTTGTCTGTGCATCTGGCAGAAGAGCGGGGGCGCATTGCTGGTTTTCATCAAATGATGGAAGAAAACGGGCATATCCTGCGGCTGGAGGCGGTTTTATCGGGGGAAAAACCCCTGCCAAAGAAAATGGCAGTACTGGATGAGCGCGCAAAAATAGCCGCACAGGTGCATGCCTTTTTCGGGATAAAATCCTAGCTCAAACCTGCCTAGCGATATAAACGATCGCCTAAACCATCCATATCTTTATAAAGCCCAGCGACCTGTGCCTCATAGCCATTATAAAGCTGGGTAGGCAGGCGCTCGTTCGTGCCAAGCATACGCTCTGTGGCTTGGGACCAGCGCGGATGGTCAATCTCTGGGTTCACATTAGCCCAGAAGCCATATTCATTGCTTGCCAACTGCTCCCAGAAACTCACCGGACGCTGGTCGGTAAAGGTAAATTTAACGATAGACTTAATCCCCTTAAAGCCATATTTCCACGGCAATACACAGCGCAAGGGCGCGCCATTTTGCTTCTCCAGCCCTTTGCCATACATGCCGGTGCCGATAAAGGCCATCTCGTTCATCGCCTCTTCCATCGTCACCCCCTCAACATAAGGCCACGGATACCAGCTTTGCTTTTGCCCGCGAGCAACAGCAGGGTTGTGAAAGGTCTCCATACGGATAAACTTTGCGCCAGCTTGCGGCCGCGCTACCCGCACCAATTCTGACATAGCGATCCCGGTCCAAGGCACGGCCATAGCCCAAGCCTCTACACAGCGATGCCGATAAAGCCGCTCTTCTTGGCTGCCCATCTTTTTAATAAGGTCTGCCGCATCTAGCACCATTTCTTCTTCGACCATCCCGTCAATAGTTACCATCCACGGGTCGGTTACCAGCTTTTGTGCCTTTCGCCAGATATTTTTAGAAGAGCCGAACTCATAAAAATTAGTATAGGTGGTGGCCTCTTCTTCCATGGTTAGCGGACGGTCAAGGCTGTAAGCGTCATTTTGCGGGGCTGGAAAGCCAGTGATAGGGGCGGCAAGCGCGGACGCAAAAGGCAATTGCGATGCGGCTAGCCCTGCCCCCGCTAGGCCAATACGCGACAGAAGCTGGCGGCGATTTAAATAGACATGCTCGTCCGTGGCTAGATGTTCTGGAAGTGCCCAGCTTTTATGTTTCTTAATATACATGAACGCCCTCTTCGGTTGTCCTATGCCCTGCATCGGTATAACACCCGAACTGGCATGGTTTGTTTAATAAGTGCTTCCCCAGACCCATAAATACCCCGCCCCATACTAAAATAACCTCTCACAGCTTTACGGCTAAAACAAGGCAAGGGGGGCAGCCCTCCCTTTAAACCTTTTTAAAGATTTTTCTGATATCCTTCGCGCCGCAGAACATAAAGGGCGGCGGAAAATATAAGATGGCAGAGAATAAGAATGACATTAAAAGCGGCAGAGTGAAGCGGCTTTGGGAGTGGGTGATCGAAAATAGCCTCTCCCTTTGGATGAAGGTACAGAAACGGGGTTTTGAGTTATTTTTTGGCTTTCTGTTTGTAGCCCTATTCGTATTGCTGTTTCGGCTCTGGGATGTATTTGACTTCTCATCCCTGATTGAGGGGGCATCAGACGGCACTGGCGCACAACCCCCTGTCACCTTCTCCAATTTATCAGAATTCATTCGTGCCGCATTTATTGGCGTCGGCGTAATTGGTGCTGGATATGGACTTGTCTTAGCGGCCAAACGCACCGAAAAATTCGCAACTCAGGTGGAAAATAGTCAGGCACAATTATTTAATGACCGGCTGGGTCGCGGCGTTGAACTGCTCTCCAACGAAGAACTAACTTTGCGGTCAGCTGGCGTGCGCATCCTTGAAGATTTGGGAAAGAATTCAAGCCCGCAACAAATCAATCTGATTATTAATATTCTAAATGATTTTTTGAACAGTAAAGGAAAGCTAGGAGAAATTAAGGAACAGCAGGTCGAAGACATTGAAATTTATGCGCTTGCTCCAATCTCAACAACCAAGAAAAGCCGGGCAGAGCGTATCGACATTGAAAACTGCCTTGATACTATCCAGAAGTTGGCTGAGAGATTAGGGAAGGATAGCTACCATTTAGAATTAATCAATTTAGATTTACGAGGACTTCAAATCCAATCTGGCAAAAGGTTGCCGATTAGCTTAAAGGCCATTAACTGTGATTTTTCTGAAGCTGATATAAATCTAGCTGCCTTTAGAGAGATCAAGATAGTGGGCTGCAATATCTGTAAAACAAGTTTCGTGAGCGAAGCTCAAACCAAGATGAAATTTTCAAGGTGTTATGGCTACAATTCAAAATTTTTCGGCATCATAGGTGATAAAACAGTTTTCATTTCATCAAATATGAGCCGCGTATCTTTTCAAAGAGTAGCTTTTTCAACAGTGCGCTTTCTACACTGCACTTTGGATGGCGCAGATTTTAGTGACGCTACATTCGAAGATGTTAAATTCGAAAGCTGCACTTTTTTATGGACTGATTTTTCAGGTGCAGACTTGGCTGGCGGGTCAGGTTTCACGCAAGAGGATTTCAACAACATTATATATGATGAAAAGAATCAGCCAACTTTGCCCAGAGATTTTACGCTAGACAAAAATAAAGCTTATAGTACTGAGGGCATCTTTTTCAGCCCTGCTTTCGTTGAATCCGATAATGAACAACTCCGTCAGCGACCTGTGAAAGAAGTGCGCAAAGAACTGCTGAAAGAGCAGGACAGGTATTACCTGAAATCACTGCCCCCACTTAACGCCCCATCGCCCTAAACGCCCCATCATTTAACGCTTATGTCTGACCCCTCATCCCTAATTGCCGTCATTATTTTTGGCCTGATTTTTTTCTTTCTGGTTGCGGGAAATCGCGCGCCCAAAGGCAAGCATCGCCCATCAAAAAAGGCTCACGCAAAGCCTAATCGCCAAAGACAGGCAAAGCCAGACAAGCTGCGCGAATATAGCGCCAATAGCTGGTACAGTACTAAAAAAGGCCAGTTTGGGGAATGGATTGTTATAGAAGAAATTAAAGCCAGCCTGCCAAAAGATGACTATTATCTGATGAATGATATCACGCTGGAGCTAGGGCGCGGCACTACCCAAATCGACCATATTCTGATCTCTGTTTATGGGGTTTTTGTGATTGAAACCAAACATATGGCGGGCTGGATATTCGGCAATCCGCGTCAGAAATTTTGGACTCAAATTTTCCCAACTTCAAAATATCGGTTTTTGAATCCGCTTCGCCAAAACCGCATCCATATAGATGCCATTCGCAAAGTAACTGGATTTCCGGGCCACTATTTCGTGCCTCTTGTGGTGTTTACTGCCCAGTGCGAGCTAAAAACAGAAATGCCCGAAAATGTCTTATATAGATTAGATCTAATAGATTACATCAACGAGTTTGACACGCCCTACATGAGCCGCCAAGAAGCCCGCGAAATAGCAGAAATCCCGATAGATAACGCCATAGCTGATTAATCTAACCGATTAATCTAGCTGGTTACAGGCTTTGGCAATCCGTCCCATCGCGTCTTCTAGCGCTTCGGTGCTGGTCGCATAGGAAATCCGGAAATATGGCTCTAGCCCGAACGCCACCCCTTGCACAGCCGCCACCCCTTCGGAGGCCAGCAAATAGGATACAAAATCGCTGTCGCTTTCAATCACTTTGCCATCCGGTGCTTTGCGCCCTAACAGCCCTTCACAAGACGGATAGACATAAAACGCGCCCTCAGGGATGAAACAGCGCAAGCCATCTATCTGGTTCAAGCTGGAGGTTACCAGCTGACGGCGCGCGGCAAAATGCACCAGATTATCGGCCATAAAATCTAGTGGGCCGTTCAGGGCGGCAACCGCGGCCCATTGCGCAATAGAATTAGGGTTAGAGGTAGATTGTGATTGTATCTTTGCCATCGCCTTTATCAGCGGCTGAGGCCCGGTAGCATAGCCGATACGCCACCCCGTCATGCAATAGGCCTTGGAAACGCCATTGATGGTCAGCACGCGGTCTTGCAAGTCTGGGGCTACCTCTGCCACAGTGGCAAATTTAAAGCCGTCATAAACCAGATGTTCATACATATCATCGACCATCACATACACATGGGCATGGCGGCGCAACACTTCTGCTAGCGCCATAAGGTCAGCAGCTGAATAGGCCGCACCCGTTGGGTTAGACGGGCTGTTCAGGATAAGCCATTTAGTCTTTGGCGTTATCGCGGCTTCCAAGGCTTCAGGGGTTAGCTTAAAGCCATCTTCCTCAGGGCAGGAAATCGTCACCGGCGTGCCGCCAGCCAGCAACACCATATCTGGATAGGACACCCAATAAGGGGCAGGAATTAATACCTCATCGCCGGCATCCATAGTCGCCATCAGCGCGTTATATAAAACCTGCTTGCCGCCCGTGCCAACCGTGACCATATCGCGGGTACAGGTGATGTTATTCTCGCGGCTGAACTTCTCAACAATCGCTTCTTTCAGCTCCACAATGCCGTCAACAGCGGTATATTTAGTTTTACCATCGCGCATCGCCTTAATGGCAGCTTCTTTGACATGTTCTGGTGTGTCAAAATCCGGCTCACCTGCGCCCAGCCCTATCACATCCTTGCCAGCAGCTTTCATTTCAGCGGCCATATTGGAAACAGCAATCGTTGGAGAGGGCTTAATAGCAGACAAACGCGAGGCGAGCATAAGAATAGTTCCTTCAGTTCAATCATCTTCCCAAGCCATAAGTGATGGTGCGGCAAGGGCTGGTTTTAAGCTGGCTTTGTTTTTAAAAGCCAACAATTAAGACAAAAAGCGCGAGGCAAACGCGCTAACACTCCGTTGAAAATACGCCTGACAGACAGAAGATGTAAAGAGCGAAGATGAGGGATTATTAGCCCTCTGCTTTATGGAGATATTCGTTTAGCGCATCTGTAACAATGGCGTTCAAAGGAATACCACGTTGACGCGCTAAAAGAGCAGCCCGTTGGTGCAATTCTTTGCCGGGCCGAACATTAAATGAGCCTTTAAATGGCTTATTAGGCGCGCGCCCCTGTTCTGCGCAAACTTCCATATAATCGTCAATAGCCTCATAAAACGCAGCCTTTAGGCCTTTTGCATCCGTACCTTCAAACAATACCAGATCCTGAATAAACGCTAATTTGCCGTGAAACACGTCATCTTCGACGTTAAACTCTACTGAGCCAAAATAATCTTTATAGAACATCATACCCTTCATATTAGCTCCTCAATTTCTAACTTAGCCTTCACCTCTCGCAAAACATACAGCTTCAAAATGTTATCAGGGTGCGGTTTATGTAATGAAATTATACCTGCTGTCTCATGCACAAAACGACGACGTGAGCCACCTGTTTTCCCCCAACACTTTTCTGAAAGCCAAGCTGTGACAGCAATCGTTCCATTTCTTGCCAAGTAAAATCGTTAGGCTCACTTTTGAACCGCAATAGAAGTTTGTCTCGACGGTTCATTAAGCTACCAATTTATAATTATGAGAATCATCAGCATTTGGAGGTTAAGAGAGTTTTGCAACTATTTTTGGTTGCACCGCTTTATTTAGCTTTATTTTCAGCCTTTAACCTTATTTTAAGAAGGTCTTGCTAGAGTGTCCTGCACCGCTTTCGCGGGGGGAGGGCTAAATATGAAGCAGAAAATAATCGTGTTTTTATACGAAGGTTTACTGTGCTGCTTAGCCCTTTTATTCATCGGCCTTATAGCCTATTTGATTTATTGCCCGCCTGCCTGGCTTTTGCAAAATAAGCATTACAATATTGAACTCATCCGAATTTTAATTTTTACCCTTGGCGCATTGGGCGGGCTATACGGCCTAATAATCGCCAATAAACGGCAAAAGAAGTTTGAGGAACAGGTTGAGACTGGCCAGCAACAAGTTGGGATTGGCCAAAAACAAGTTGAAAACGCGCAAGCCCAATTATTCAATGACAGGTTAAGATACTGCGTAGAACTACTCGATAACGAGAAAAGTTTCCCGCAGATGGCAGGCGTAAGGTTATTAGATGACCTCGCCAAAACATCCGATGACAATCAAACAGGAATGATACTTAAAATCCTCTATAGCTATGTAAATAATCGAGGCCAAATTAAATATCAAATGAAGGATGGTAAGTATCTTCTAGATGATGCTGAACAAAAGATACCTGAAAGCCTTGTCATGGGTGAACAACGTCAATCTGTTGAACTTGCCCTTAGAGCTATATTAACGCATGCCCATAAAAATAATGTTAAACGGGATGACATTATCTTTGAGAACTTAGATATCCGAGGATTCAACCTTTCCAACATTACATGCCGACTAACGGGGATAATCTTTCACGGAGCTTTGGCAGATGAAGTTAATTTCCGAGAAACCACGCTAGAGAACGCCCACTTTATTGGCGGAAATTTCTATAAAGCAAGATTTCACAAAGCCATATTAAATGGCACTGAATTTTCTAGAAATACAGACCTCAGTAATAGTGATTTTACGGAAGCTGAACTCAATCGCGCTATATTCTTTTCTTGCGAATTATACATGGCATTTTTTAATAGAGCCGAATTAAAACAAGCTAGGATTTACATTCCTAGAACGGGTAACGGAACAGAACGTATTGACACCTCGCGATACATTGAATTTTCGAATGCAAAGATGCAAGGCGCCGATCTCAGTCATTCAAAATTTGATACAAGTAATTTCAATGGAGCTGAACTGGACTGCGCGAATTTCACCGCTGCCGATTTAAATTCTGATATAGTTACGTCTTATTCAGGAAACAGTGAAGAAAAGAAGGACATCAGAGGTGCAAAAAACATTACTCAAGAACAGTTTGATTTATTATTTATAAAGAAAGTAAGCCCCCAATAAACTTACCAAATAATATAGAATGTCGAGAAAACAGAGCTTATATCGAGAAAGATGATAAGCGCTTTTTTGTTGAGCTTAGTGCGCCATGGTCAGGCAAGCTAGTGGATGACGTAATAGCAGAAATCATTGAGGCAGATAAAACATAGCCCCCCTCCAATTTTTGATTTGCCACTGGTCTTTGGCTGCTGGCAGGACTATCTTAGAGCGCATGGACAGCGCAGATAATATTATCAAAAAAGAAAACATCCTGAGCGAGCGCACGCAACTGCCAGCAAACTATCAGCTGACATCCGATTTTGCGCCGAATGGCGATCAGCCGACCGCGATTAAGGAGCTGTTTTCGGGCATATCGGAGGGCGAGCGCGATCAGGTTCTGCTCGGGGTTACCGGCTCTGGCAAGACCTTTACCATCGCCCATGTCATTGAACAGACAAAACGCCCTGCCCTTATCCTTGCGCCAAATAAAACGCTGGCTGCCCAGCTTTATGGCGAGATGAAAGCGCTGTTCCCTGATAATGCGGTGGAATATTTTGTCTCTTATTATGATTATTATCAGCCAGAGGCCTATGTGCCGCGCTCGGACCTATATATCGAGAAAGAAAGCTCCATTAACGAGCAGATTGACCGGATGCGCCATTCTGCAACGCGCGCGCTTCTGGAACGTGATGATGTAATTATCGTCGCCTCTGTTTCCTGTATTTATGGTATTGGCTCGGTTGAAACCTATTCCACTATGACGTTGCGCCTTGCCGAAGGGGATGAGATTGAACGCCAGACCTTGCTGCGTAGCCTGACCGAATTACAATATCGCCGGAATGATTTAAACTTTGTGCGCGGCACTTTTCGGGTACGCGGCGATAATGTAGAGCTGTTTCCAGCCCACCTCGAGGATAGGGCATGGCGGGTCAGCCTGTTCGGGGATGACATCGAAGAGATTTGGGAGTTTGACCCTCTGACAGGTGAGAAAACATCGAAGCTAGAGAAAATCACTGTCTTTGCGAACTCGCATTATGTAACCCCGCGCCCTACCTTGCAACAGGCGGTAAAGCTTATCGGTGCAGAATTAACCACGCGGTTAGCTGAATTTGAAGCGGCGGGAAAATTGCTGGAAGCGCAGCGCTTGCAACAGCGCACCCAGTTTGATGTAGAGATGATCGAAGCAACAGGCAGTTGTAACGGTATTGAGAATTATTCACGCTATCTATCTGGGCGCGGGGCGGGAGAACCGCCGCCAACCTTGTTTGAGTATCTGCCTGAAAATGCCCTGCTAATCGTGGATGAAAGCCACGTTACTGTGCCGCAAATCGGGGCTATGTATAAAGGGGATTTTGCGCGTAAAACCACCCTTTCAGAATATGGATTCCGCCTGCCTTCTTGCCTTGATAATCGGCCGCTAAAATTTGAGGAGTGGGAGCAGTTTCGCCCGCAAACTATCTACGTATCAGCTACGCCCGGCACGTGGGAGCTAGAGCGTACAGGCGGCGTCTTTACCGAGCAGATTGTGCGCCCAACCGGCCTGATTGACCCGGTCTGTATCGTTCGGCCTACTGAAACACAAGTGGATGACATTATTGCTGAATGCCGCGATGCAGCAGAAAATGGCACGCGCGTTCTGGTCACCACCCTAACCAAGAAAATGGCAGAGGCCTTAACTGAATATATGCATGAAGCAGGCATCAAGGTGCGCTATGTGCACTCAGATGTGGATACGCTGGAGCGGATTGAGATTATCCGTGATTTGCGCCTGGGCGTGTTTGATGTGCTTATTGGTATTAACCTGCTGCGCGAGGGGCTGGATATCCCAGAATGTGCCTTAGTGGGGATACTGGATGCCGATAAAGAGGGCTATCTTCGCTCGCGTACCTCGCTTATCCAGACGATTGGGCGGGCGGCGCGAAATGCTGAAGGACGGGTTATTCTCTATGCAGATAGGATTACCGATTCTATGCGCTATGCGCTGGATGAGACAGAGCGTCGACGCACCAAACAAGAAGAATGGAACGAAGCGCATGGTATCACCCCGCAGACTATCAAAAAGGATATTGCTGATATTCTGGATTCTGTCTATGAGCGCGCTGACCATGTGAATGTTAAAGCGGGAGCGGGCGAGACATTAGTAGGCAAAGATATCAAAACCATCATTGCCGAATTTGAAGGCAAGATGCGCGAGGCTGCTGCCAATCTGGAATTTGAAGAAGCAGCTAGATTGCGCGATGAGATCAAACGCCTTGAAGCAAAAGAACTGGGCTTAGATGCCCCCGGTATGCCAGCTTCTATCGCTAAAACTCATCAAACCAAAAACAAGGCAGAAATAGACGCACCTATCCAGCCGCCTTCAGGCAGACGTCCGCGCCGCTAGACGATCCCCCCCTTTTTAATGCGTATTCACTGAGGGGGTTTAAACCAGTGAATGTAAGCCGATAGAATTACCCTCGGTATCGCCAATTATGGCAATAAAGCCATGCTCCCCAATATCCGTTTTCGGTACATAAACTGGCATGCCTTTAGTCTCTGCCCATTGCGTACGTTCACCACAATCTGGCACCTCAAAATAGACGAGCGTGCCTTGTGGATGGGGGCTTCGCATCTCATATTTTATAAGCGCGCCTGTAGCTCCTGATTTTTCTTCATCCATTGGGAATATCCACATATCCATGCCTTCCATTTTGGCAGCGTCAAGCTTGGCGGCTACAAGTTCCTCATAAAATGCTTTTGCACGTTTCATATCCTCAACATAAATTTCAAACCATACTACTGGATTATATTTCATGGGATCGCTCCTTTTCCTGTGTAGTTGGGTAAAATGCGCATTGAACCTTCAGGGTAAACCCGTTAATCTTTGCCGACAAATTTGTCCTAAGATTTACATTGAAATGAGCGGCCTTTGATGCTGACTAACTTATTTATTATTTTTTGTGGGTTGGCCTTGCTCTTAGGCGGCGGCACGCTTCTTATCCCGGGGACTATCGGGCTTGCAAAGCGCTTTAATATTCCGGCACGAATTGTTGCGTTTGTTATTGTTGCTGGGGGTACGTCTGCTCCAGAATTACTTGTTTCTGTAAATGCGGTACTTCTAGATAGCCCCGGCATTGCGTGGGGAAATGTGCTAGGCTCAAACCTAGCTAACAGCCTGCTAGTTTTGGGGCTAGGCGCATTGGCCGCTCCCATTATAACGAGTGACAGCCTGACCAGATGGGATTTGAAATTCCTGTTTCTGATAAGTTTGGCTATTTTTGGGATATTGGCATCTGGCCTTTATTCGGGCCTTGCTGGCATCATTATCAGCCTCATTCTTATCTTCAGTTATTTTATCTATCTTGTGCGAATGCTGCGGGTACAACCGAGCGCGCCAGAAATAGATGAACCCTCTGAAAAGCGGTCATGGAAAACAGCCCTCTTTTATACTATTGGCGGAATTGCTGCGCTTATCTTTGGCGCTGAGTTATTTGTTAGTGGGGGGATTGCACTGGCTAGACTTTCAGGCTGGAGCGAAGCCTTTATCGGACTTACCATTATTGCTATCGGCACATCCTTGCCTGAAATTGTCTCTGTTGGAGCAAGCATTTTGCACAAGCGCGGTGATATCGCTCTGGGCAATGTGATGGGATCCAACCTATTTAACCTGCTTATCGCACTAGGCGGCGCAGGGCTATTTGGCAGTCTTGTTATCGATATAAAAATGGTGCTGTTGCCCATGATGTTGGTGCTACTTGTATCAGTGATGCTGCTTGTGTTCAGCTATCGTGAAAAATCCATTTCCTCTGGGTGGGGAATTGTTTTTATTGGATTTTATCTATGCTTCCTAGGGCTAGAAAGCATAATGAGCACTGGCTAGTTGTACACATCTGTCACAAATGGGACATATTTTGATATAAACGAAGCCTAAATTAATAAAAAAAAGCGAAATTTTCTGATTGCATTTATTCAACATATTGATTTTATTGATTTTTATATATTTGCCTAGATTTTAGGCAGAAATGTAAAATCGACAGTATTCTGCGCCTCACAACCCTGTCTGGGAAAAATATGCACAAGGTTATCCACAGGCTGAGGGGATAAAAATGTACCGTATATCTACAGAATTTTTTCCGATTCTCTAATCCCCTAAAATGGGCTGAGGGTTTAAACTAGAAAAGAATTCAATCTATGGCGCGCATGTGCAAATATACCCCCTTGCCCATCAGCTAGAATAATACCACATTATCAGTTATGACCACATCAGACACGCAAACCAACGCCCCTAGCCAGCCCTCTGTTGAGCCTGACTTTGCAACCGGGCTAGATTTCCTGAAATCGAAAATAAAGACTTTGCCGCATCAACCAGGCGTTTACCGAATGTTTGATGCAGCAGATAATTGTCTGTATGTCGGCAAAGCACGGCATCTGGCGCGGCGCGTGACCAGCTATACCCAGCCTAACCGGCTTTCGAGCAGGCTTATGCAGATGGTAGCCACAACTAGGCGGCTGGAAATCACTGTCACCAATTCCGAGGTCGAAGCACTGTTGCTGGAATCAAATTTGATTAAGCAGCATCGCCCACGCTTTAATATTCTGCTCAAAGATGATAAGAGCTTTGCGCATATCTTAATAACGGGTGACCACCCTTTTCCGCAGATGACTAAACATCGCGGTGCACAAAAACGCAAAGGGGAATATTTTGGCCCCTTTGCATCCGCAGGCGCGGTAAACCGCACACTCTCTTCGCTGTCACGTGCCTTTTTACTGCGTAATTGCAGCGATAGCTATTATGACGCACGCTCGCGCCCCTGCCTGCAATATCAGATTAAACGCTGCACTGCCCCTTGTGTGGGAATGGTTAGCAAAGCAGATTATGCCCAGCAGGTGGCCGCAGCCAAAAATTTCTTGTCTGGCCAGTCCCCTGCTGTCCAGCGCGATTATGCCAAAGCAATGCAAGCAGCGTCAGATACGCTAGATTTTGAAACAGCCGCTATTTGGCGGAATCGTATTCGCGCCCTAACAGCTATTCAGGCTAATCAGGATATCAATATGCATGGTCTGGGAGATGCCGATATCATCGCTCTGCACCGCAGTGGCGGGCAGTCTTGTGTACAGATTTTCTTTATTCGCTCGGATACAAATTTCGGCAATGCGTCTTATTTTCCAAAGCATGAAACAGATGCGGATAGCAAAGATGTTTTAGCTGCCTTTATTGGCCAGTTCTATGATGAGCGGATACCGCCTAGTAAAATTCTAGTCTCAGACTTGCCAACACAGGCAGATTTACTCGTAGATGCCCTCTCGCAGACTGCTGAGCGTAAGGTTGAAATTACCACTCCACAGCGTGGCACACGCCGCCAGTTGATGGCAAATGCGATAAAGAATGCCGAAGATGCGCTTGCCCGCCAACAGGCAGATTCAGCCTCGCAAACACGCCTTCTAGGCGAGCTAGCCGAAACCTTTGGCCTTGATGCGCCGCCAGAGCGTATCGAAATATATGATAACTCACATATCCAAGGTGCGCATGCTATTGGTGCGATGGTTGTTGCTGGGCGTGAGGGGTTTATCAAATCTGCCTACCGGAAATTTAATATGAAATCCGAAGGCCCACACGCAGCCACAAGCGGTGATGATTTTGCAATGATGCGACAAATGATATATCGCCGGTTTGAGCGTGCGCTCAAAGAAGACCCTGAGCGTCAGCTAACCAGCTGGCCAGATCTGTTGCTCATTGATGGTGGCAAAGGCCAGTTAAGTGCGGTGCATGAAGTGATGGATGAGCTAGATTTGGATGATATTGCGGTAGTAGCAATTTCCAAAGGGCCAGATAGAAATGCTGGCAAGGAGCAGTTCCATATCCGCGGCCAGAATAGTTTTACCCTGCCTATGGACAGCCCTTCAATGCATTTTCTGCAACGGCTTCGGGACGAATCACACCGTTTTGCTATTGGCACACACCGCGCAAAACGCACTAAACAGGCGCTAACCTCCCCGCTGGATAATGTGCCGGGCATTGGTGCAAAGCGGAAAAAAGCTTTGCTTACACATTTTGGCTCTGCACGTGCGGTATCACGCGCTGGTGTGCGCGATCTGGCTGCGGTAGAGGGAATTTCAGAAGCGATTGCTACCCGTATTTATGACTGGTTTCATCAAGCTGGTGCGTGAACATCTCTTGCCGCATTCAGATAAGATTTTTAGACGTAAAAAACCTATTTTCGGTCGCTAATTTTTGGTTTTCTGCTCATTTGTTGGTTTGGATACTGGACGCCAATGCTTAGCCTGATTAAAACAGACCTAAGAGGCGGCCAACTAAAGCGGCAGAAATGTATAATTTATCAAACGCAAGTATTAACAACAAAGAGATGAGCGCTTAGGGATGCTAAAAAACCTGCCCAATGTCATCACCTTCATTCGCATTGTTCTGGCCCCTGTCATCGCCTTTATTCTGTGGCAGCCGCAAAGCGCCTATCTTGGTGCGCTTGGCCTTGCTCTATTTTGTTTTGCCGGATTTAGTGACTGGCTGGATGGTTGGCTAGCAAGGCGGCTAAATACCGTCTCATCGGTTGGCCGGATGTTGGACCCCATCGCTGATAAGTTGTTGATCGCTGCCTGCCTGTTGGCCTTTGCAGCCCAGCGCGGTGCAGACCTATTGTTCCTAGCACCGGCTCTGGTCATCATTTTCCGCGAATTTCTAGTATCAGGGTTGCGCGAATATCTAGCAGGCACAAAAGTAAGTGTGCCGGTATCGCTGGCCGCGAAATGGAAAACCGCTATCCAGATGACCGCCATAGGCTGTTTGATAGCTATTCCTGCGTTCCCAGAATTTAGCTGGCTCAATAATGTTGGCCTTATTTTATTATGGATTTCAGCTGCACTTACAGTGCAAACCGGCATTGCTTATTTTCAGGCCAGCGCTTCACATTTCAAATCTTAAAATATCTGCTTAACGGCCATTCACCAAATCGGCATAGCTTTGCACGAAATCACGTGTCAGCGCATCAGGCTTAAAGTGGTAATCACCAATTTGCGAAACTGGGGTTACTTCGGCAGCCGTACCTGTCAGGAAACACTCTTTTACCTTTGCCAACTCTTCGGGCTCCATATGGCGCTCAACCACTTCCACGCCTTTTTCTGCAGCCATTTCAATAATAGTCTGGCGGGTAATCCCGTTTAGGAAACAATCTGCGAGGGGGGTATGTAATTTACCATCTTCCATTAGGAAAAAGACATTCGCGCCAGTAGCCTCAGCGATATAGCCGCGATAATCCAGCATGAGAGAATCCTGAAAGCCATTTTTTTCTGCATTATGCTTTGACAAGGTGCAAATCGTATAAAGCCCCGCTGCTTTTGCATGAACGGGTGCTGATTCAGGAGATGGTCTGCGCCAGCTAGAAATATCCAGCGTAATGCCCTTCATCTTTGTTTCAGGGTCAAAATAGCTTGGCCATTGCCAAGCAGCAATTGCAAGATGGATGGTCGTTTGCTGGGCTGAAATAGCCATCATTTCAGCACCGCGCCAGCAAAATGCGCGTACATAGCCATCAATGATTTCATTCGCTTTTAAAACCTCATCCTTTAGCTTATCCATCTCGGCATCACTGACTGGCAAATCAAAATCCAGATATTGGCAGGAGGCGCGTAAGCGTTCAGTATGCGCACGCGATTTAAAAATTTTACCCCCATAGGCTCGCTCACCTTCAAAAACCTGGGATGCATAATGCAAAGCATGCGTTAGCGTATGGGTTTTGGCATCACGCCATGAGATCATCTCTCCATCCATCCAGATAAAGCCGTCTCGATCATCAAACGGAATTAGGCTCATAGCGCTCTCCCCAAGGGTTTTATTATTCGTTTTTGTCAGCAGCCATGTTAAGAAAGTCTGCCGAAAATTGTTTCAATCTGTCGAAAACCACCCAAATTGAATAATTTTCATCAAAATTCTTTATTTTTTTAGCAGTATCATTATTATTGGTCAACATGGCTGACATAAATCAAATGAATAAAACGTCACCGCGCGCCCAAAAGAGCCTGTATTTGCGAAAACAGGATTTGCGCCGTGGTATTGAATTAATGTTTTTTGCCTATCGTGACTTTACGGGGGAGGCTGATGATATTCTCTCGCGTCTTGGGCTGGGGCGGGCACATCACCGGGTTATTTATTTTGTTGGCCGCCAGCCTAATATGACAGTCAGCGACCTATTATCGATTCTAAAAATTACCAAGCAGAGCTTATCACGGGTACTCTCGCATCTCGTTGCAGAGGGCTATATTCATCAAGAACAAGGCGCACGTGACAAACGCCAACGCCTGTTATCCTTGACCGATAAAGGTCTTGTGCTTGAAGAGAAATTAACAGACGTTCAATGTAAACGCTTTGCCAGCGCCTTTAGTGCATGTGGCGGCGATGCGGTAGCTGGCTTTCAGGATGTTTTGGCAAATTTGATTAATGAGGATGAACGCGCCGATTTGCGTAAACGTTATCCGGATTTATTTGAATAATGACACAGACAGCTCCCCATATTCTGGTGATCGATGATGATGAGCGTCTTCGCGAGTTGCTGAGCCGTTTTCTGCAAGAAAGCGGCTTTTTGGTTAGTGGTGCAGAAAGTGCCGCACAAGCCCGAAATATTATGAAAAATATGCAATTTGATCTGCTGGTTATTGATGTAATGATGCCAGGTGAGACAGGCATAGAGCTGCTTGCTGATATCCGCAAAGCTTCCAGCATTCCAGCCTTATTTCTGACGGCTATGAATGAGACCGAAAACCGTATAGATGGGCTGGAGGTTGGGGCAGATGATTATATCGCCAAGCCGTTTGAGCCGCGAGAGTTGATTTTGCGCATCCAACGCATTCTGGACAGGCAAAACATACAAGGGGCTGCGGGTGTGGTGAAATTTGGCACGTTCAGCTTTGACTGCGAAAGCCGCGTGTTAAGCGAGGCTGGCCAGCGCATCCACATCACTACAGCAGAGCAAGATTTATTGACCTGTTTTGCAAGCGCCCCTAATCAAGTGCTTTCGCGCGAAGATATCTCAGACCAGTTAAAGGGGCGTATGAAAGGCCGGTCGATTGATGTTGCGGTTGCCCGGTTGCGCACCAAACTAGAAGCAGACCCACGTTTTCCAGTTTACCTGCAGACAACCAGAGGCAAGGGCTGGTTGCTGCGAACAAATTAAAGATGATAAATTAAACAACAAATAAGGCTTTTGCCTGCAAGTCACCATATTGCTATGCTATAGATAGCTATAAATCAGCAGGACATCTAGACCAACATGCAGCTACGCGATTACATGCCAAAGACGCTTTTTGGGCGAATGTTGGGCATTATTTTAGTGCCAATGATCCTTGTGCAAATTGTCACTGTGTTCATTTTTTACGAACGGCATTGGGATTCTGTCACCCGGCAAATGGCCAATAGCCTAGCTGGCGAAATCCAGCTACTTGTAACCCAAGCAGGAGCAAAATTTACCGCAGAAGAGCTCCCTGCTCTACAACAAGAAGCAAGACAATATTTTGGCTTTGACCTAGCCTTTAGCGCGGCAAAAATCCTGTCCGTAAAACCTTTAGGCTTTGCGCCTGAGAGCTATGCAGAAGAATCACTAACCAACAGCCTTAAAACACGCATCGACTTTCCTTTCTTACTGGATTTAAACAGCAGCCAGGACCGTATCGCAATTGATGTGCAGCTTGCGAGCGGTGTGTTGCATATTTCAGCTGGCCGCAAGCGGATTATCAGCTCAACTGGGTGGACATTTCTTGGCTGGACAATTGGCACTTCAATCATTTTGTTCTCTATTGCGCTGATTTTTATGCGCGCGCAGGTCCGCCCTATCCGCCAACTTGCCTATGCAGCGCGGCAATTGGGGCTTGGCAGGCAAACCGATGCATGGCAACTCTCTGGAGCAAAAGAGGTGCGGCTGGCCGGCCGTGCTTTTCAGGCTATGCGCCACCGTATCAACCGGCAAATATCAGAGCGAACCGCCATGCTGGCAGGGGTTAGTCATGATTTGCGAACGCCCCTAACACGGATGCGCTTGCAAATGGCCATGATGGATAAGAGTTCGGATACACAAGCCCTAGAAGAAGATATTCTAGAGCTAGAGCAAATGATAGATGGGTATCTTGCTTTTGCTAAAGGCGAAGGCGAAGAGACAGCCAAGACAGCTAGCATACCAGAGTTATTGCGCCAGATTATTTCTCAATATGAACGCAGCAATCCCGGGCAATTGCAATTTGATGATTCTGATACAGATGTCCCCGATCTAACCATGCGCCCACAGGCAATACGCCGCGCCCTAGACAATTTAATTGGTAATGCTATGCGCTATGCAAATAAGGCTGAGGTCAGGGTGAAAGCGCGCAATGATAATATTTTTATTTTCATTGATGATGACGGGCCAGGCATTGAGCCAGAGTTTCGCGCGGATGCCTTGCGACCCTTTGTGCGGCTGGAAGGCTCACGCAACCGCAGCACAGGCGGCACTGGGCTAGGCCTTGCAATTGCTAGTGACATTATTCTAGGTCATGGCGGTGAGCTGACATTGGATAATTCGCCGCTTGGCGGCTTGCGGGTATCCGTCCAATTGCCTGTCTAGGAAAATAGGTATAGGAAAACAGGTAACAAAAAACTGGATTAATGTAGGCGGGCACCTTCTTGAACCTCATCATCCGGGCGCACAAGCATAATAGCCCCATCACTATCGCTTACCCCAAGCGTTAAAACCTCAGACATAAAGGGGCCAATTTGACGTGGCGGAAAGTTTACCACTGCCAGTATTTGTCGTCCCATCAGGGCGTCAGCATCATAAAGGCCGGTGATTTGCGCAGATGATTTTTTAACGCCAATCTCACTACCAAAATCAATTTGCAGCTTCCATGCAGGCTTTCTGGCCTCTGGAAAGGGTTGGACGTCAATGATGCGCCCTACCCGGATATCTACCTTTAAAAAATCATCAAAATTAATCATCGCGGCTGCCCTTATTTTCGCCGCCCATCCCATCATCTGACGCGTCTCTATCCATAGACCCTTCCTCTGGCTGTAAAACACGCAAACTTATTGCCCATTCTGTAGCGGTTTTCAGATCCCTATCTAGGGTTTTCAGTGTTTTCGCTAAATCCGGGCTCTCATCGCGCTGCCATGCTGCGCTTACCTTCAAAAATACCCCGCAAACCCCTTTGATACGCGCGGTGCGAACAAAACCAGTAGCACTATCCCCGCACAAGCTTAACAGGCGGTCAATAAAACTTTCCAGATTTGCAGCTAGCATCAGCCCTAGCGAAGGCTGGCTAAGGCAGGCTTTAGCAACAGATTGTAGCGCAGGCCGCTTATCCGCATAAGCTTCAAACCTTTGGGTTAGCCCCTCTAGCAGTTTTTCATGCATAGAAGCGCTATCATCATCCGCGAAATCAGCAGCCGATTGTGCCAGCACATTGTCATCTATTTCCTGCAAGGCAGAACACAAAACGCGGTCAACAGACCCGGCGGCGAGTACTGCTTTTACATGACTAATGCCTGCCGCATCAGCAAGGCTGTGCAAATCCAACTGCAGATAGTCGCGCACAGCCAAAGCAGACCACAGCGCATCGCGCAACGCGGCTGCATCCTGATGCTTTTGTGAGGAAGCCTCTGTCATTTCAATTCCCGCTGACGTTTGTTACTTATTATATTTGATATGGGGCGATATAGCAGGCAAGGCAAGCATTTATCGAAGCAGGACAGCCTTCCAATTTAGCCTTGCGCGTCTAATTCTGCTGCCCGTCTAGCCGCTGCTGTCAACGCTTCATCTAGTAAGCCAGCCATTCGTTCATCTGACATCAGAACAGATAAGGCTGCGGCCGTTGTGCCGCCTTTTGAAGTAACATTTTCACGTAAGATTGAAGGCGGAGCTGTATCTTCTGCCATCAGCGCCCCTGCCCCTTTTATGGTCTCGATAGCTAGCTGCATGGCCATATCAGCAGGAAGACCTAGCCTATGCCCTGCCGCTGCCATCGTCTCTGCGAGCAAAAACACGTAAGCCGGGCCAGAACCTGACAATGCGGTCACCGCATCCATCAGTTTTTCATCTTCTAGCCTAACCACACTTCCACATGCGCCCAACAATTGTTCCGACAATGCCGAAATCGAAGCGCTTACTTGGCGTCCAGCAAACAGTGCGGTAATTCCCATGCCAATAGCCGCAGGGGTGTTTGGCATCGCCCGTAATATTTTTGTCTCACCGCCCAGCATCTCAGATAGTTTCTGCGTGGACAGACCTGCAGCAATCGACAGCCAGCTTGTATCCGCCCCGCTCAATAATTTAGCTTCTTCCAAAACCGCTGCCATCATTTGCGGCTTCACAGCTAGCACCACTAGCTCAGGGGTAGCGCCCTCTGCAAGCTCAGAAAGGCTATTATGAAAATAGGTGTTTGGATTAGCGAGCTCTGCTGCTTCCAGCATCGGTTCAATCACATGAAATTCGGCTGCTAATTGACTGTCTTTTTGCCAGCCAGCCAGCATCGCGCTGCCCATTTTGCCGCATCCGATTAGACAAATTTTTCTCATTACTTCCCCTATGCTTTCAGCGATTACAGGCTAAAAATATCCCGCATCATCGCAACAGCGTTACCATAGATTGTCAAGGAAGCTTTGGCCGCTTTTAGGCTTCGCCCATTGCCGGTGTCATCACAAGGCTGGTTGCGGCAATATCTTCTGGCATGCGCCCATAGACTAGCTGGCATAAAACAGGGGCTGCCTGCTCGCACTGGCCTAACAGCACATCTACCACATCCTCAATTTGCTCAGGTGTAGCGCCGCCAGCCCCACGAAGAGGCAGACGACAGCGCAAGATGATATGCTGGCGATCAGGGGATAGCTGAAAATGACCTAAATAAAGCTCTGTGTTTAACTCTGCTAGCAGACGTTGCACAGATAACTCATCCTTGCGCTCTACCAGAACATCTAAACGAGCCTCAACATTCAAAACTTCTGTATCTGCATGCCAATCTGCCAGCAATTGATAATGCCCCCAACGCCCGGGCACATCAGCTAGCAGTGCATGCGCACTTGTCTGCTTCAAAAACCAGTCTTGAGCTATCACAAGACGCGATACTAATTCTATCGGGTCTTCTAGGACCATTTCATCATGTACGTTCCGTAAAGACATCAATATTTGTCCAGAAAAGGGGCAGAAATCAAAGTATCTCTGCCTTAAACTATCTTTTTTCGCCCATTTTCAGGGGCAATCAGACATGTGTTAAAGACAGAGAAGGACAGCAAAAAACTATGCTTCTCCCTTTTTTGTATAAACAAAAAAAGAAACAGCTTCAACACAAAATATTGTGGATAAGATTGGGCACAACCACATTAGCTTGTGGTTTTTGCCTGTTTTTCGGTGATTCCCATCCTAGATATAGGGGGAATATTTTGTTGTCATTTAACTTTGCTTTTTCTTTGCTGCGGCACGTTTTGGCTTTGCGGGCTGTTTTATCTGTGCCTCTAGGCTTGCGATTCGCGCCGCGAGCGCGTCCACACGTGACATCAGCGCTTCAAAATCTTCTTGCGTGACCATGCCAGATGCAGCTTGAGAGCGCTCAGACCGGCTCTTGCGCATCATCTGCACATCATCACGCATTGTCCCTAGCGCAGAAGCCGCGCCATTTGCCATTTGCGCCAGATCAGCGACGATATTTCCGCGTGGTTTCATGATTACTGCCTCTTAAACCAAAACTGTTTACCCATATGATTAAAATATAGAGCAATAAGCCGCAATAATCCACTCTATCCCCCGTTATGGCCCGCCATGATATCTGTTTATCAGTAGAGAGAAGTCCTTAAAGAGGCTATATATAAATAAAAGTAGATGATAAGGGTCTATGTGCTAATGCAAAGCCAGCTATTTACATTTCCAGATATTGATGCGGTAGCCTTTTCTATTGGCCCGCTAGATATCAGATGGTATGCGCTTTCCTATATTACCGGCATCATTCTGGGGTGGCTGTTTTTGCGCAGGCAGATTAAAGCAGGCCGCTCAGTGCTAAGCTTGCCGCAGCTTGATAGCTTGCTGAACAGTTCCATTTTCGGGATAATTATTGGTGGGCGTCTAGGGTATGTGATTTTCTACAACCAAAGCCTCTACCTTGCAGAACCGCTCGCTATTTTCCGCGTTTGGGAGGGCGGCATGTCTTTTCATGGCGGCATGCTTGGCGTCATCGGCGCAATATTTTATTGTGCGCATCGCTTTGGACTTAAACCGCTGGCACTTGGTGATGAAATTGGCGTCATCGCGCCTATTGGGCTGTTTTTTGGCCGGATAGCAAATTTCATTAATGGAGAGCTGTTTGGGCGGGTGACAGGCCATCCTTTCGGTATTGTCTTTCCGCGTGGTGGGCCAGATCCACGCCACCCCAGCCAGCTCTATGAGGCGGTCTTTGAAGGGGCAATTTTATTTATTCTGCTCTTTATCCTTGCCCGCATTAAACGTCATACTGGGCTGCGTGATGGGGTGGTATTATCCGGCTTCCTAGCAGGGTATGGCCTAGCTCGCTTTTGCATAGAATTTGTGCGCGAACCAGACAGGCATATTGGCTTCATTACCGAGGCTGGTTTGTTATCACTTACGATGGGGCAGATATTAACTCTGCCTATGATTATTATCGGCATAGCAGGCATGGTGATTACCATCAAAACCCGCCCCATGGGCAGGAGCGCCTAAAGGCCATGAATTGTCGTGATTTTCTAGAAACGCAGATTGCAACCGATGGCCCTATGCAGATTGACCGCTTTATGCAGATTTGCCTCTCACACCCTGATTTTGGCTATTATGGTAGCCGAGATCCCTTTGGCCGTGGCGGTGATTTTATAACCGCCCCTGAAATTAGTCAGCTTTTTGGTGAGATGATGGCAGGATTTATGGCCTATCTCTGGAACGCTTCTGGCCAGCCTGCTGCTAGCGATATGATCCGCTTTGAAGCTGGGCCCGGGCGCGGCACCTTATTTCGTGACATGCACAAGACCTACCAGAAAATCACGCCTTCTCTTAGCAAAGCACCTGCCTATTTTCTTGAAGCTAGCGAATATTTGCGCACCCGCCTCACTACAGAAATAGCCCCAGAGGTGCCGCATTTTCTTAAAACATTATCAGATCTGCCGCCAAAACCCCTATTTGGTATCGCTAATGAATTTTTTGATGCACTTGGTGTGCGCCAAGCTTGCTTTAATGGTGGGTGTTGGGTCTGGCGCTGTATTGATCTAGATGATGGCAAGTTCAAGTTCACGCACACTACCCCGCTTAGTCAAGCAGAGCTGCAAGCAGCTAGTCTGCCGCCCTCACCAGAAGAAGGTGATATTTATGAGACAAGCCCTCTATCGGACACGCTCATGCACACACTTAGCCAGCATATCGCCCAATATGGCGGCGGGTTTTTAATCTGTGATTATGGCAAGTCAGATGGATATGGAGATAGTTTGCAGGCGGTAAAGGCGCACGCGAAAGCTGAAGTTTTGGCTGATCCGGGTGCGTGCGATATCACCCATCTAGTTGATTTTTCAGCACTGGCAAGGCAAGCTCAAAAGGCAAAGGCACGCCTGATAGGCCCGGTGGAACAAGGCGCCTTTTTGACAGAGATCGGAATTCAAGCGCGCGCTGAGGCCTTGCGGCGTCCAGAACAACCAGAAACAGACCGGATGTTATTGGCCGCATTAGACAGGCTATGCGCACCCCAGCAAATGGGGCAAATTTTTAAAGTGGCTCTGCTGGTGCCAGATGGTGCTGGTTTACCCCCTGGTTTTGCAAGTGCGGGGGACTAGCCAACAGAATAAGGCATTTTCAGTATAGATGCCAATGCAAGGTAGCTAGAAGCAGATGGAGGTTTAAAACAGGTCCCGTGACAGATAATTCGCCAATCAACATAAAGCCAGCCAACATAAAGAGGCATAACAGCCCGGCCGGACCTGTCTTTTTCAGTCACGGGGCGCTGAACGCGCAAGCTAGCGCTATAAAACACGGCTTTTTTACCCGTCAAGGCGGTGTCTCAAAAGGTTTGTATGACAGCCTGAATTGTGGATTTGGCTCTGCAGATACACAAAGTAACATAGCCGCAAATCGGGCTAGAGTGTGCGCTGCCCTTAACCTGCCAGCAGACCGGTTGGCCGGACTTTATCAAACTCATAGTGCAGAATGTCTAGTGATCGATAGCTTTCCTGGAAAATATTTTGAAAATGCAGATACGCGGCCGCCTGTAGATGGTCTGGTAACCTGCCTTGATAATATCGGGCTCGCCATATTGGGGGCTGATTGCTTGCCGGTACTATTTGCAGATCCATCTGCTGGCATTATTGGTGCCTGCCATGCAGGCTGGCGTGGTGCGACAGGCGGCATTATCGAAAATACTGTTGATGCCATGTGCAGCATTGGCGCTAGGCTTAGTGATATTACTATGGTTATTGGGCCTGGCATTCACCAGAAGAGCTATCAAGTTAGTGCTGACATGGTAACAGACATCTTAAACAGCAAACCAGATGCGGCAGCATGTTTTATGCCAGACCCGTCAGCTGAGGTCAGTGCCGAAGGGGCAAGCCACTATCTGTTTGACCTACCCCTTTTTGCCCAGATAGCTGGCAGGCGCGCCGGCCTGAACGATATCCATTGTCTGCCTTTTGATACCTATGCTGATGCCAAGCTATTTTATTCGCATCGCCGGGCTACCCATCAGAATGAACCTGATTCTGGCCGCTTGATCTCCGTCATCACAAAACAAGCTAACACATAACAGCTTTTAGAATGCCTTCAATAAAGGCAGAACTTGAGGAAATAGATAGATTTCTTAAGCGCAGATTTGCTATGGAAGGGATATATCAAAAAAGAGACCGTTTCTTTCACCTTTGGCTTTTTAATCTATTGTTAGGATAATCATGCCCCATCTTTGGATATTTTTAGGCTTCCTGATGCTCGGGCTTATTGCCTCTTGTGTGCTGATTTAACAAAAGAGCCACGATTTAGCCTTGCAGGGTGATGCTCAGATTGCTATCAAAAATAAGTATTGGGAACGGTCAATTTTTTGTTTTATTGTGCGCTAATGCTCATAGCCTGAATATGGGGCCGTCCATAGCTATGAGTTAATAGTGGTGATCAAGTGGTAATCGATACGGATATCTGATGAAAATTATTGCCGGCAATTCGAACCGTCCTTTGGCTGAAGCTATCGCCGCCTATCTAGACACCCCCTTAACAAATGCTGATGTCCGGCGCTTTGCGGATATGGAAGTGTTTGTTGAAATCCATGAGAATGTTCGCGGCGAAGATGTATTTGTTGTGCAATCCACTTCCTATCCAGCTAACGACAATCTAATGGAATTGCTGGTTACGTTAGATGCGCTTAAACGCGGCTCAGCACGCCGTATCACCGCTGTTCTGCCTTATTATGGCTATGCCCGCCAAGACAGAAAGTCAGGCCCGCGCACACCTATCTCTGCCAAGCTTCTAGCCAATCTTATCACTACCGCTGGTGCAGACCGCGTATTGACCATTGATTTACATGCTGGTCAGATACAGGGCTTTTTCGATATCCCGACAGATAACTTGTTTGCTGCACCTGTCTTTACCGCAGATATTCAGGAGCGGTATAAAAATGGCAATCTTATGATTGTATCACCAGACGTTGGCGGGGTGGTGCGCGCAAGAGCGCTTGCGCGTAGGCTAGATGCATATTTGGCGATTATCGATAAAAGACGCCCACAAGCTGGTGTATCTGAGGTCATGAATATTATCGGTGATGTATCCAAGCGCCATTGTGTAATGGTCGATGATATTGTTGATTCTGGCGGTACGTTATGTAATGCCGCAAAAGCGCTAATGGAAGCTGGCGCGCTGTCTGTAGATGCGTATGTTACGCACGGCGTATTATCCGGCGGCGCTGTATCACGTATTGCCTCTTCGCCGCTCACTTCGCTGGTCACAACTGATTCTATACAGGCCACCGAAGCGATGCGTGTTGCCAGGAATACTAGGCAAATTTCGATAGCCCCGCTGCTTGGTGAGGCTATTTTGCGTATTAATGAGGAAAAATCTGTCTCCAGCCTGTTCCAATAGGCCATAGACACGCCTTTTTCCTTGAATTTTATTAACTAAAAGCCTATACAAACCCAGCCTTGTGCACCCCTGGAGGCACAAGCGCTGATATTAATTTGTCAGCTTCACACCCAAAAATGGAGACATTTATGTCAGACATAACACAGATTGACGCATCTTTGCGTTCTCGGGTCGGTAAGGGGTCCGCCCGTGCGGCACGCCGCGCAGGTAAGATCCCAGCCGTCATTTATGGCGATAAACAGCCCCCTCTTACTATTGAAATGGAAGCGCGCGTGGTTCGCAAAGTTATTCACGAACCAGGTATTTTTGGCCGCCTTTTGAATATCAAAATCGATGGGAAGGATAATACTGTCCTGACCCGTGATATCCAAATGCACCCAGTATCAGAAGAGCCGTTGCACATGGATATGCTGCGCGTTGGCGCTACATCAACAGTAGCTGTTGCGGTACCGGTTGAATTTATCAATCACGAAAAATCACCTGGCCTTAAAATTGGCGGTGTATTGAACGTGGTTCGTTTTGAAGTTGAATTGAACTGTCCAGCGGGAGATATCCCTGAGAAGATCGTCTGCGACCTAGACGGCGTGAAAATTGGCGATTCAATCCACATCAGCGCGATGGAATTACCCCAAGGGGCAACCCCAACTATTACTGACCGTGACTTCACTGTCGCGACCTTGCAGTCACCAGGTGGCGGGGTCAAGAACGAAGATGAAGAAGGCGGCGACGGCGACGGCGAAGCAGCTGACGGCGATACAGCAGCAGAAGATTAAGCTCTGCGGCCTTATCCAATTATTACAAAAGGGCTGTCAGGGTATTTTAGCCTGCCAGCCCTTTTTTTGCATCTGCCAGTTTAAAACAAGCTATATGTGGGTTCCTGCCCATTCAACTTTTAAAAAAAGGAACATGCGCCATGCTATGGGTCGGTCTTGGAAATCCGGGGTCATCTTATGCAAATAATCGGCATAATGTCGGGTTTATGGCACTGGATCAGATAGCCAGCGATTACAGCTTTTCTGATTGGAAAACAGGCAAATCATCAGCTGAAGCCTCTGGCCTTATTGACGGGAAGAAAATCCGCCTGCTGAAACCTTTAGCCTATATGAACCGTTCCGGTCTGCCTGTTGGACAAAGCGCAAATTACTATGATATCGGGGCAGATAACATCATTGTCTTTCATGATGATATTGATTTGGGCGCAGGGAAAATGCGCATCAAACAAGGCGGCGGACATGGCGGGCATAATGGCTTGCGCGATATTGACCGCCATATGGGCAAAGAATATTGGCGTGTTCGCATAGGGGTTGGCCGGCCAGACACCAGCCAAGATGTCGATAAATGGGTTCTGTCTGACTTTAGCAAGCAGGAGCGTGCAGACTGGCTAACTTCCCTAATAGAGGCAATATCAGCTGAATGTCCGCGCCTGATCGATATGGATATGGCCACATTTGCCTCAAAAGTAGCGTGGCGTGCGCCGGCCCCAAATGGGCAGAAAGAAACAAAGCAAGGAGATAAAAATGGGCTTTAACTGCGGAATTGTTGGCTTGCCAAATGTAGGCAAATCCACCTTGTTTAATGCGCTGACAAAAACCGCCGCAGCAGATGCGGCCAATTATCCATTTTGCACCATTGAGCCAAATACCGGCAGGGTGGCTGTACCTGACCCGCGCCTAGATGCGATTGCTGGCCTTGCTAATTCGGCTGAAGTTCTGCCAACCTTCCTTGAATTCGTAGATATTGCAGGCTTGGTTCGCGGCGCAGCTAGTGGCGAGGGGCTTGGTAACCAGTTTCTAGCCAATATCCGCGAGGTAGATGCGATAGCTCATGTTCTGCGCTGTTTTGAAGATACAGACATTACCCATGTTGAAGAAACAGTTGACCCGGTGCGGGACGCGGCAACAGTGGAAACCGAACTCATGCTCGCAGATTTAGATAGTCTAGAGCGGCGGATGACTGCGCTTACAAAAAAGACACGCGGCGGTGATAAACAGGCAGCAGCTGATCTGGCGTTAATGGAAAAAATCTTTGCCTGCCTATCAGATAATCGCCCAGCTCGCGCTTGCGAGGGGTTGGATGAGGCAGAACAAGCGCGCCTGCCCCAATTACAACTTCTTACCTCTAAGCCAGTTTTATATGTCTGTAATGTGGGCGAGGCAGAAGCGGCGACAGGCAATGCTCTGTCCCAAGCAGTAGCCGAGATGGCAGCCGCAGAGGGAGCTGCCCATGTGGTGGTCTCTGCTGCGATTGAGGCTGAGATAGCGACTTTGTCTGATGAAGATGCTGCTGAATTTTTAAGCGAGCTAGGCCTCACAGAAGCTGGGCTAGACCGGATGATACGGGCTGGGTATGGGTTGCTAGATTTGCTGACCTTCTTTACTGCTGGGCCAAAGGAAACACGGGCATGGACTGTACGGCGCGATGCACGCGCCCCAGAGGCAGCAGGGGTTATCCATACTGATTTTCAGCGCGGCTTTATCCGGGCGGAAACGGTTGCTTATGCAGATTATATTGAACATGGCGGTGAGGCTGGTGCAAAGGACGCAGGCAAGCTGCGCATAGAGGGCGCTGACTATCCAGTAAAAGATGGCGATATCTTCCATTTCCGCTTTAACGTTTAATATGCGGCAACCTACACGGCCCGTTCAATAATAACGCTTAAAAAAAGAGCCAGACGGCGTACCATCTGGCTCTTTAATTATTATAGGGTAACTGGCTTGATGTTTACTTTTTCACATCTGCCCAGATAAAGCGCATCGCGCCATAAGACAGACCTGATAACAACACTAGGAATATCAGTACGGCAACGCCGGTACGCTTACGTGTTTCCATCGCTGGTTCTGCTGTCCATGCAAAGAAGTTTACCAAATCCTTTGCAATCGCATCAGCCGAGCTATCTGCACCATCAGCATATTCTACATCATCGCCATAAAGTGGCTGAGGCATCGCAATCATATTCCCAGAATAGGCGGCATTGTAATACATACCTTCTGGCACATTCATATGCGCTGGTGCATCCACATAAGAGGTTAGCAAGCTATAGAGATAATCTGCCCCATTTGGACGTGCTTTGAAAATCAGGGAAAGATCCAAAGGATATGCCCCATTATTAGCAGCACGTGCCGCATTTTCATTTGGATAAGGCGCTGGGAAATGGTCAGCAGGCACCGCTGCCCGCATGAACATTTCACCCTCATCATTTGGGCCATCTTCGACCTCATATTCAGCAGCAATCGCTTTAATCTCATCCGCGTTATAGCCTAAATCAGCCAGATTACGGAACGCGATATAATTTAGCGAGTGACAGCCTGAACATACCTCACGATAGGCCTGAAAGCCGCGCTGCATAGCCGCTTTATCAAAAGTACCCAACGGTCCATCAAATGACCATTCAGCATTCTTTAGCTCTCCGCCGCCACCAGCTGCAAATACAGGGCTGGTAAATAGCACAGCTGCAAGTACACAAAGAAGCTTTTTCATTATACTTTCTCCTTTGGTGCTGCTGCTGCCCCTGCCATAGCGCCGCCACCAGTAAAGATGGGTTTGGATATGGATTGAGGGAGAGGGCGCGGTGTTTCTATCACCGACAGAACTGGCAGAAGAACAAGGAAATGGACGAAATACCAAACCGTTGCCAGACGACCAACCAGCACATACAAGCCTTCAGCTGGCATCGCACCGATATATCCTAGAAGCACGCAATCTGCTAGCAACAGCCAGAAGAAGATCTTAAAGATCGGACGGAAGCGCCCTGAGCGAACCGGTGAGCGATCGAGCCATGGCAAGATAAACAGAACAGCAATGGCGCCGAACATAGCCAGCACACCGCCTAGCTTGTCTGGTACTGCACGCAAAATCGCATAAAATGGCAGGAAGTACCATTCTGGAACGATATGAGCAGGTGTCTGCAGCGCGTTTGCCGGAATATAATTATCTGGATGCCCCATAAAATTAGGGAAGAAAAACACGGCTGCTGCAAAGAAGGTCAAGAACACAGACAAGCCAAAGAAATCCTTAATAGTATAGTAAGGATGGAATGGCAGCGTATCCTGTGGGCCTTTGGTATCAATTCCCAACGGGTTGTTAGAGCCAAAGCGATGCAAGGCTACAAGGTGAAGAACCACCACGCCAACAATCACGAAAGGCAGCAAGAAATGCAACGAGAAGAAGCGGTTCAAAGTTGGATTATCTACCGAAAACCCGCCCCAGAGCCAAGTTACAATCGCTTCACCTACACCCGGAATAGCTGAGAACAAATTAGTGATAACTGTTGCACCCCAGAAAGACATCTGCCCCCAAGGAAGCACATAGCCCATAAAGGCAGTTGCCATCATCAGCAACAAAATCACTACACCTAAAATCCATAGTAATTCACGTGGCGCTTTGTAAGAGCCATAATAAAGGCCTCTAAAGATGTGAATAAACACCACGATAAAGAAGAAACTAGCGCCGTTCATATGAATATAGCGCAAGAGCCAACCATGATTCACATCGCGCATAATCCGTTCAACAGATTCAAAAGCATAATCCACATGCGCTGTATAGCTCATCGACAGGGCAATCCCTGTGATGATCATCACCACGAGCGAAATCCCTGCAAGAGAGCCGAAATTCCAAAAATAATTTAGATTTTTCGGTGTTGGATATTCATTAGCCTCATGATTGAGAAATGAAAAAATCGGCAGACGATGGTCAATCCATCTAACAGCCGGATTTGAGAATTGTTTTTCAGACATAACCTGATACTTCCTCTTTTTTAGCTTTGCGCCTGAGCTTCACTGCCAGACGCCAAGAAACAACGTCTCTAGCCGATACGAATAACCTGATCAGACAGGAAAGTGTAAGGCGGGACTTCCAAATTAGTTGGCGCCGGCCCTTTGCGAATGCGTCCGGACGAATCATAGTGCGAGCCGTGACATGGACAGAACCAGCCATCATATTCCCCGCGAACTTCGCCCACTTTCTGGCCAAGCGGCACACAACCTAGATGTGTACACACCCCTAACACCACCAGATATTCCGGCTTTTGCACACGCAAGCCATCTTCTTCTGGATCGCGCAAATCAGTGGTTGCAACCTCAGCAGCCTCTGCGATTTCTGCTTTTGTGCGGTGGCGAATGAAAATAGGCTTACCGCGCCATTTCAGCGTAATAGACTGACCTTCTGAGATTTTTGAAACATCCACTTCGATAGAAGCCAATGCCAGCGTATCTGCAGCAGGGTTCATCTGGTCAACCAGAGGCCACACAAAAGCGCCAGCACCTACCGCACCCATCGCATAAGAAGCTACAACAATAAAATCCCGGCGCGACTTATGTCCTTCGGGCGCAGTTGTAGCGTTTGTTGTCGATTTAGATTTAGCCATTTTTCCCCTCTTCCCTTCTCCCAGCGATGTCGAACCACTACCGTTCTTAAAAAAAGCTGAAAGATTCGGGATTATTCATAGCAAAGTTTGCTGAAAAAGCCTACAGCCCTTACCTTTAAAAAATAGGGTTTTTTTAGGTTTTTTTCTATTTGGAAAGCTGTGACAGATTGTCTTACCCTTCAAAGCTGCCTATGGCCACCTGACTTCGGGGGGCAAAGACATTAAAATAGCCTCAATATTGCCGCCTGTCTTTAGCCCAAACAGGGTGCCACGGTCATAAAGCAAGTTAAATTCCACATAACGCCCGCGGCGAACCAGCTGATGATGGCGGTCTGCCTCTGTCCAACTTTTTTCCATCGTGCTGCGTACAATCTGATTATAGCTTTGATTAAAGCTCTTGCCCACATCGCGGGTAAAATCGAAATCTGCCTGCCAATCCCCACTATCTAAATAATCATAGAAAATACCGCCTGCTCCCCGCGGCTCATTCCGGTGTTTCAGGTGAAAATATTCATCACACCATTTCTTATACTTCGCGTAATATTCATCATCATGGCGCATGCAACATTCTTGCAAATCCTTGTGAAAGGCTTTTGCTTCTACCTCAGCTGGCATTATCGGGGTTAGATCGCCGCCGCCCCCAAACCACGCTTTGGAAGTAACCACAAAGCGGGTATTCATATGTGCGGCAGGAACAAACGGGTTTTGTGGATGGGCAACCAGCGAAATCCCGCCTGCCCAGAAACGGCCATCCCCTTCAGCACCTGGTATTTGGCTGCGAAAAGAGTCAGAAAACAAGCCATGCACAACCGATATATTGACGCCTACTTTTTCAAAGACGCGGCCCTTCATTACCGAAATCTGGCCACCGCCGCCGCCATCGCGTTGCCAGTTTTGGCGCTCAAAATTGCCCGCAGGTTGGCCTTTTTCGCGGGCTATCTGGGTGTTATCCGCTATGTTTTCAATCTCTTCAAAACCAGCACAAATAGTATCACGCAGGGATTGAAACCAATCCGCAGCCCCAAGACATCGCTCAGCTAGCATGCCTGTTAGGTGCCCCTGCCTGTCAACATGTTCCATTATTCATCCCCTCCAGCTGCCAATAATTCTTCACCCGTCATGGTAAAATTACTTGCAACCCACATCGCTTCTAACTGCGCGAGCTTTGCCCCAATTTCATTACCAGTAAGCTCAAACGCTGTCTTAACATCCCCTCCCCTTACAGGACAGCGCGGCAACTGAAAACTGGCAATATGCCGCAGACGCGCATCATCTGGCGCAACAAGACCTGCCAGTACCGCCTCAGCATAAGCAAAAACCGCATCAGGATACAGAATATAGACAGCCTGTTGCCAAGCCTGTGTGCCCAGCATGGATAGCTGCTCTTCAGGCCAGCCTGCCGCTAGCCGCTTTGCCTGTTTGATATCGCGGCGGCTAAGCTTTAAATGCACTGCCGCATTTACGCTCTGCCCTTTGCCAAGTAATAGAGCTAAACGCTCATTAAAATTTAATAATGGCCATATAATACGAATTTTCGCCATCTGGTCGGCTGCCAAGATAAAGTTTTTACCAAACACAGCCCTATCCACCGCAAGCGCTTGCATCTCTGCTATCATTGCCTCAGCGCCAATGCCCTGACATAATTTTTCCAGCTCTGTTGCAATACGCTCAACAGATAATGAAGCTAGGCCCTCTAGAGCGGCTTGTAGGGCATCACGGTCGCTATCAGCCATCCATAAATTTGGATATTCTGCGCGAAACCGCAGCGCCCGCAGCAAGCGCAAATAATCCTCTGCCAGCCTTTTCCCAGCATCTCCGATAAAACGCAAACGCCCTTCTTTTAAATCTGCTAGCCCGCCTACGGGATCATAGAGATTACCTGCTTCATCCATATATAGTGCATTCATAGTAAAATCTCGGCGTTCAGCATCTGCCTGCCAACTTTTAGTCGGCTCAATACGGGCATGGCGGCCATCATGGTCATGGTCAGTGCGTAATTGGGTAACCTCTATTTGATTATCTGCCTCACGCACCGTAACAGTGCCATGACTAAGCCCGGTTTCATAAACGGCCAGCCCATGCGCGCGCGCCGCTTCCGCAAATTCTGTAATCGGAACAGAAATGGCAACATCAATATCCAGTTTTGTAATGGGAGGTTTAGAATTGCGGGGATATCTATGGGGTAAATATAGGCCCCGTACCATGCCACCAACCACCCGTGCCTCACCACCGCAAAGGCGCGCAAGATGAAAAATTTTTCGCAAGCATTTTTCAGAGAGCCAAGTTGGAGAAGGCGTCATTTTATCCTGCCCTGTTTGATGAAGACACACAATTTGATAAAAACGCACAACAAACCAGCTGTTTAATTTTCCTTAAACTTTCCAGGCTTTATTTGACCATCTTCAATATAGGCTGGCTGATAGCTCATATCTGGCACACCAGACCCAGTTTCAAGCAACAACCCGCCTGCTAGCATAACAGCAATCGTCACTGCACCTGCGATGACATATCGATAAGGCATGATAGCTTCGCCGCGCATATGCCGACCAGCCATCCGGGTCAGTAATGCCAGAACCAGCAAACCAGCCAGTATCGCCGCCGCGATAATCAGATATTTTCGCAAAACTGCCTCCTTCTTATTCTCATTTAAACCAACATCTATTTGGCATCTACCAGCAAAACCGCTAACTGCCTTAGCATCGCTGCTGTTGCGCCCCAAATCATCGGCTGGCTATCTTTTACCTGCCAGTAATGACGCCTCTGCCCGTCTCTTATCAACGCATATTTCTCAAATTTTTCTAACTGCACCAGCGGGTTGGCAGGAGCAAACCAAACCTCTTCCACCTCTTCTGGGGCAGGACAGAGAATATCATCTAGCACTTCCACAGGCTCATTACAAAACCCAACTGTCAAATCGACCATATAATTTGTACTGGTCAACACTGGCGGCAAATACCCCTCTATCGTGACGAGGTCAGTTAAAAGGCCTGTCTCTTCCTCAGCTTCACGCAAAGCTGTGACCGCTGGGCTATCATCATTAGCTTCTGGCTTGCCCCCTGGAAAACTGACCTGCCCTGCATGGATACGCAAATGCTGGGCGCGCTTTGTCAGCAAAATCTCTAAACCCGCCGCACCTTCAGCAAACAGCATCAAAACCGAAGCTGGCCGCGATGGCGCATTACCTAAATAAGCTGGCCGTTCGCCCCGAAATGGTTGCGGCGTATCGGAAACAAGCTTAGCGATTTTGTTTCTGGTAACCATTAATCTTTCCCGTCCTCCTCTAGCGGAAAGGCAAAATAGGCACCATCCGACCACAAACCTGACCCGTTCTGTTCTGCAATATAGCTAGCCAGCTGATAATAAACCGGTCGGCTGAGTTTTGCGAGCAAGCCTTTTTCAAGCTGCATATATGGTTGCAATACAAAAGGAGCAAGCGGGCTTTTGCGAAATATCAATGGGTGCGCACTGGACAGCAAATGAACGCGCTCAATATTGTCGGTTAGCTTAATCTCTGCCTTTTCCCCACTACCCTCTATTTCAGCAGCAGTGATAACAAAGGCAGCATCCTCCACCTCTATCTTGCCAAATTCAACAGGCGTGCGCAGCCAATGCTGGCCAGCTTCATCACAGGACAATACCGAGCTGAACAAAGTAACTAAGGCCGGACGCTTAATCAGACTACCTTCATGGAACCATTGTCCATCTTTATCGATTCTCATCTGAAAGTCTTTTTCGATAGCTTTGGGTCTATTTGCACCTTTTTCAGCATCAAATTTTGGTTTATCTGCACTCATTATGCCTCTTTGCACCCCATATTTCCGCTCAGATCCTATTGTAACCTGCGGATTATGGCAAAAAACAGCGTTTTTCAGAAAAAACTTCATCTTGTAAACGGTTTTCTAACCTTTTTCTGAGACAATGCAATTTCATTAGGTCTGTGCAGACGCAAAACCACGCCCTGTAGCATGGCCTAGTTAACCTGGTCCACATCTGAATAAACAGGGATATTTGATGAGGCTGACAATTTATATCGATAGTAAAGGCCGGATCATTCCGGCAAATAATATCAGTGCGCCTGCGCGCGCTTACCCTATTTGTGTGGAAAAGCAAAACCGTAAATTACGCATTTTTGTCTCTAAGAAAGCCTTAACACGCCCACTATCTGCCCTCATCAATCATATTCGCATGATGAAGGATTGTACGATTGAATTAGTTTCCGAGTTACCAAATTTAAAATCAGATTTTTTTGACAAACCTATTTCTTGCTTTCTGCGGCTAGGGCAAGCTTGCCTTGAATTGTTTGAAAAGAATCATGATGGCCAATTTCTGAGCCATATAGATTTTTGGGAAGATATAGCAGAGGACGCCGATCAACTCCCCTTTGATATCACAAATCTTACCAAATTAAAAATCGGCCATCTCGACACACCAACCGCACTTGCTCAGCTTTTACAAAATGAAACCGCTAAGGCTGCCTTTTATCGTTTTACCGCAGAACAGGAGCTGGCCCTTGTAAAATTACCTGAAAATATGGTGCATCCACCAATTGCCGAAGATTCGCTTGCCCCCCTACGCGAAGCTGTGTCGGATAACACCTATTATATGTGGCTACAAATTGCCGGACAAATTGCCATCGCCACTGGCCAGTCACTGCGGCAGTTTGGGCATCTTCAACTCAGCGGCTGGCCAGAAACCGGCATGCATCCCTTTGTAAAACTTCTTCTTCCCATAGCCAGTGAATTTGAACGCCCCAAAAATTACCGTCTTATAACCGTTACCTACCTTATTCATCAAAAAGCCTACATTCTTTAATGTCGTTCGCTCTTTAAATATTCAACATCCTCAGCCTTTTTACTAACTCATCTTATCTACATTTACCTCTGCTTTATTAAGGGCTGATATTTTTGGCATGATTCCGTAGGGAGCATATCGAAAACATCTATTTTGGTGATAAAGGCGCAAAACGCTTACAGAAATTTAATAATTTATAACAACCTAAAATTGCTTTTTTTAATTTATTTATTACCTTATATTACTATCTAATTTATATCTTCTATAGAAAATGAAATAGACAACGCCATGCCGAGACCGCCCGAATTGGATGACCCGTTATCACGTTCCACTGCTATTTTAAAGGCGATCAGCAATCAGCGACGCTTGCAGATTTTGAATCACTTAGCAGATGGTGCAGAGAGATCAGTATCAGAAATTGAAAAATTTCTGCCAGATTTGAGCCAGTCTGCATTATCCCAGCATTTAGGGCGCTTGCGCCAAGCAGAAATTGTAAAAACACGGCGAGCCTCGCAAACTATCTATTACTCTATTGAAGACCAGAACGTGGTACGAATTCTGCGATTGCTGAAACATATTTATGCAGAAGACCCAGCCCTTCATTTACGCAAAAACTAATGCTCTTTGCTTTTCTATGTAATTTGGTTCTATAACCCAAAAAAGAGTGCTAGCTACTTTACTGCGGTCGCTTGATTCTTCTGTCTAAAAGTGGCACAACACAATCCTGATATGCAGTTTTCGGTTTGAGCTGCTCGACATTCGCGCGCAAGCGTCTCAGGTAACCTGTTATATGTATATTTATCTTCCCATTGCTGAAGTTTCGATGCATATCGCCGTGGTGATCGGCCTTGGCGGGGGAATAGGCTTTTTATCTGGAATGTTTGGTGTTGGCGGCGGGTTTTTGATGACCCCAATGCTGATCTTTTTAGGTGTGCCACCTGCGGTTGCGGTGTCGACAGAAGCAAACCAGATTGTTGCCTCTTCTGTCTCTGGCGTGCTGGCGCATTGGCGGCGCGGCAATGTAGACTTTAAAATGGGCGCTGTATTGCTCACTGGCGGTCTTGTTGGCTCCTCGTTAGGGGTATTGTTATTTTCTATCTTGCGCGATATCGGCCAGATTGATCTGGTTATCAAACTTTCCTATGTGGTGTTTTTGGGGATCATTGGTGCGCTGATGCTCATGGAAAGCGTGCGCGCTATCATGCGCACTAGGCAGCCTGGTGCACGGCGTTCAAAAATGCATCAGCATAACTGGATGCACGGCTTGCCGCTAAAGATGCGATTTCGTAAATCTAAGCTTTATATCAGTGCGCTTCTGCCTTTTTTCCTCGCTGCTTTTGTGGGTGTCCTATCCGCCATCATGGGGGTTGGCGGCGGATTTATTTTGGTTCCAGCGATGATTTATCTGCTTGGAATGCCGACCTATGTGGTTATCGGAACCTCTCTTTTCCAAATTATTTTTGTTACTGCCAACATCACCTTATTGCAGTCCGTGCAGACCCAGACGGTTGATTTTGTGCTGGCGGGGCTGCTGTTATTTGGCGCGGTCATAGGCGCACAGTTTGGCGCGCGTGTTGGCGTCAAGCTTCGCGGCGAGCAATTGCGCGGATTACTTGCGCTTATCGTTTTGATGGTATCGCTAAAGCTTGGATTTGATCTTATCGTTACGCCAGAAGATGTCTTTTCAGTGGAGATACTGAAATGATATCTAAAAAGCGTCTTTCTTCCCTATTTGCTAGCCTGATATTTTTGTGGGCCACCAGTTTTGTGCCTGTATCCGCCAATACGCTGGTTGCTGACCTCTCGCTAGAGGAAGTCGCGATTACCACCGATTTTAATGGTGAGAGCCTGTTGCTATTTGGTGCTGTTGATAATGCCTATGAGGACGATATTATTGTTGAGTTTAAAGGGCCTGCTCTGAAGATTGCCAGCCGCAAGAAAGAACAGATAAGCGGTATCTGGGTTAACAGGCAAACAGTGAATTGGCGAAATGCTCCAAGCTTTTATCATTTATTTTCCACCCGGGCGATTGACGATTTCCTTAGCCCAGAACAGCAGCGCGAATTGGCTATCGGCTACCGCAATTTGGGTTTGCGGCCACAAAATTCCAGCCTTCCAGCAGAAGGGCTAAATAAGTGGATAGAAGCCCTAAACCGAAATATGGTGGAAAGGGGCTTGTGGTTTCAACATGATGGCGGGGTGACTATAAATCGGGGTGTACTTTTCCGTGCACCTGTGTCCCTGCCAGCGAATATACTACCAGGCGATTACGATGTACGGGTATTACATATCAAGGGCGGAAAACTGATTGCAGAAGACCGCACTTCCATTCAGGTGGCCAAACGCGGTATAGGGGCTTTCATTTACCAGGCAGCACATGAATATTCAGTGTTTTATGGGCTTTTTGCTATCGCCTTTGCTGTATTAGCTGGGTGGGCAGCCGCAGCCGCCTTCAGAAAAACGTAAGACCTAGATTTGGTGATATTTTACTGATCAGAATTATTTGCTTTTTAATATTATTTACTTTTTAAAATCATTTGTTCATGGACGTAGCTGGCCTTCAGACCTATTCTATAATCTGGTAAACTTAGGGCTAAAAGGATAAGGAATATGGCTTCAAAAAACACAAAATTCCTGCTGGTTCTTGTAGATGACAGTGATGAGCTGCATCAGGCTCTGCATTATGCTTGCAAGCGCGCAGTATCGGCAGATATGCGCATTGCCTTGTTATATGTTGTGGCACCTGCTGAATTTGCCCATTGGGCAGGGGTTGGCGAGTTGATGCGGCAAGAAGCACGTGAATATGCCGAAGAGAAAATGCGTAGCCATGCAGATTATGTTCAAAATCTGACCGGCAAAGCCCCGCTGATGCATATCAGAGAGGGCAAAGCCGTAGATGAGGTAATCAACCTTATCAATGATGAAACAGATATCAGCCTTTTGGTTCTAGGCGCAGACACTAAATCAGATAGTGCTGGGCCTGTTATCTCTTACCTGACCGGACGGGGTGTGGCTTCATGCAGAACCCCTATCGTCATCGTGCCTGGCAATATGACAGATGAGCAGATTGACGCCCTGACCTAATCGCTCTATCTAACGCCCGGAGGCTGTTCAGATATTGATATCGCTTAAGGCGGCTAAATCTGTTAGCGCCAAGAAAAGGATGTACCAAAGATGTTCAAAAAAGTAAGATTATTTTTTCTATTTTTAACCGGAGCCACTGTTCTTATTATGACTAGTCAAACCACTAAAGCAGAAACCACCCACCTTATTCTGGATACCACCAAAGGCCAGATCGAAATTGAATTAAAGCCAGATTTAGCACCAAACCACGTGGCGCGTATCACAGAGCTTGCAGCCGAAGGATTTTATGACGGGATTATCTTCCACCGTGTTATTCCGGGCTTTATGGCGCAAACAGGCGATCCAACAGGAACAGGCATGGGCGGATCTGGTCAGAAGATAGACGCAGAATTTACCGATTATCAATATATTGAAGGCACAGTTGGTATGGCACGTTCTATGAACCCAGATAGCGGGGATAGCCAGTTTTTCATCTGCTTTGATGGGTGTGGTCATCTGACCGGCCAATATACCGTTTGGGGTCAGGTTTCCAGAGGTATGGAAGTGGTGCACGAAATAAATGCTGGTGAGCCGCCTGCTGAGCCAGATAGCATTGTCAGCACTAGTCTAGTGGAATAGCTGGCCTAGTGGAATAGTGGGCCTAGTGGAATAGTGGGCCCAATATTTAGAAAGATTGGTGTTTAGGTAGTTTGGTGTTTAGGTAGCCGGGCGAACTGAAACAGCAAAGCTGCCCAAATAAAGCCAAAGGCTAGCAAATCTTCCAAGCTAAACGGCTCATTAAAAATGAAAATCCCAACCAGCAATTGCAGGCTAGGGTTTATATAAAACAAGAAACCGGTGAGGCTTAGAGCCAAAAACCGGTTTCCCATGTGAAATAACACCAAAGGCACGGAAGTTACTATTCCAGATGCCAGTGCCATCACCACCCCATAGCTGGTGCCATCTAAAAAGAAAGAGCCGCTACCTGAATTTTGAACAAATGTCACATAAAGCAGATAGCCAAGCATGAAGGGGGCTATCATCAACAGCTCAACCGCCATACCTGTAAAGGCATCGATGTTTATTCGCTTGCGCACCACTGCATAAACAGCAAAGCTGGCACCAATAAGCAACGCGATATAAGGAACATCGTCTAATTGTGTGGCTTTAATCAGCACACCTATAGTGGCCGCAGATAAAGCAAGCCAGCCACGCCTATCTAGCTTTTCACCAAATAGTACCAAGCCTAGCGCAATAGCTAGCAATGGATAGATGAAATAGCCAAAGGCAGATTCGATTATTTGATCTCTATCGATAGCATATAAAAAGGCGGTCCAGTTCGTAGTCACAAGGCAGGCTCCTAAAAATAACCCACCTAGCTGTTTTTTAGTTTCAATAGTTGTGAATAATTTACGCCCATCTCCAGACAGCACAAGCAAACCAGCAATAAAGACCGCCGCCCAAATAGCGCGATGTGCTAACACCTCATCCAAGGCATAGGCCATTAGGAAATGAAAGAAAATAGGGCAGATGCCCCATAGAACTGGGCTAGCAATCGCCGCCATAACCCCCAGTTGCCGCGGGGACGCATTTGAAAACATAAGCCAGGCTGCTCCTCAACTATTCATCCTATCCGTTAAGGATCACCCGAAAATCATTAACATTTGTTTTAGTAGGGCCAGTGATAATCTGGTTCTCTAACGCGGCAAAAAATCCATGGCTGTCATTATCTTCTAAGCGCGCTTTTGCATCTATCTCCAGATTTTCTGCTCTGGCAAGCGTATCTGGGGTTATATAAGCACCAGCTACAGCCAGCGCACCATCTATGCCATCTGTATCTGCGGCAAGGCCAAAAAATGCGCCTTGCAAAGCCAGCGCATGAATAAATTCAGCATTCCGTCCCCCCTTGCCAGCCCCCCTAACAATCACCGTAGTCTCTCCGCCTGAAATAAGCGCTGTTTGCGGCGGACTGGCTTTGGCAATTTCTGCCATTTCAGCTGCTAGGGCACAGCTTTCCCCTTCAAGCGCATCACCTAGAATAACGGGATTATAACCGGCCTTGCGGGCGACCTCTGCTGCTGCTTGCAATGATTTCATCGGTGTTGCTAGCACCCGCATCTCAGATTTAGATAGGCACGCATCTCCTGAAAAAGGGGTCTCACACGCATCAGACTGCAAATGCGCATACACCGGCGCTGGCACCTCTATCTGATAGCGCATCAGAATATCCATAGCTTGCTGGGCGGTGCTGTCATCCCCAACGGTGGGACCAGAGGCGATAACAGCTGGGTCATCACCCGGCACGTCAGAGATAGCAAAGCTCAATGTTTTCGCTGGATAGGCAGCACCAGCTAACTGCCCCCCCTTTACCATTGAGAGATGTTTACGCACGCAATTCATTTCATCTATAGGCGCGCCAGCCTTTAGCAATTGGCCTGTAATATCCTGCTTGGTCTGAAAACCGATATTTGGGTGCGGCAAACAAAACAGGCTAGAGCCGCCACCAGAAACTAAGACCACCATCAAATCATTATCACCTAAATGGCTAGCTGCCTCAAGAATCTTACCGGCAGCCTGCAAGCCTCGCTGGTCTGGAACTGGATGCGCCGCTTCGATAATCTCGATTTGCATACACGGGCTGCTATGCCCATCTGGTACAATCACTAACCCTTCTAGCCGTGCCCGCAACTCTGGCGGCGCGGCAGCTTCAAAGGCACTAGCCATTACCGCTGATGCTTTGCCAAATCCAGTAACAAAGATACGCCCTGTCGGGGCTACCGCCAGTGTTTCGGCTACAGCAGCTGCAATAAAATTTTCAGGATGGGCCGTTTGAACAGCTGCATCAAACATAGCCTTCATTAGGTTAATTTTTTCATCTGGGGACATCTACAAGCTCCCTTTTAGGCCATCAATGTTTTAAGCAATGATTTCAAGGAGAATTCTGGATCAGCAATATCTTGCGGGTCAGGATGTGTACCAGCCTCAAGGCATTTCTTACCTATCATATAGGCCTGCCCGTCATTTGCCGCCTCCACTGCAACCAGACAACCATCTAGCCAGCTCCAAACAGACAAGCTGTTTTCACGTCGCCCTTTGCGGGTGATGGTAACAAGCTTTTCAGAGGAAGTCGGCACAAGTCCGGCCATCTGAAATTTTACATCATACTGATCAGACCAGAACCACCAGGCTTCAACTGGCGGCATCTCGCTAGCTGTAATAGCCGCCGCAGCCAATGATGCGCTAAACTGGGCGTGATGAATAGATTCTATACGTATCTCGCTTAAGTCAGGGGCGCGCGCCACATCCCCTATCGCCCAGATATGGGCAGCTTCTGTTTGATAATGCGCTGAGACCAGCACACCATTACTCACCGCTAACCCAGCCTGCTCTGCCAGCTTGGTTTCAGGGGTAACCCCAATACCCGCTAGTACCATGTCAGCATCCAAAGTCCGGCCATCTGATAGAACAACACCGCTGCAATGCCCGTCCCTATCACATAAAATATTATCAACACCGACGCCGCAATGGATTTGCACGTCATTATGTCGGTGCAATTCTGCGCAATAATCTGATAATGGCGGCGAGGCAACACGCGCAAGCAAGCGCGGCGCCATTTCCACAATTTGCACCTCTACCCCTGCTGCTGTCAAAGAAGCGGCCGCTTCCAGCCCGATATAGCCGCCGCCGATCACCACCGCTTTTTTTGCATTGGCAACATGGGCGCGTATCGCGCGCGCCTCACGGGCAACCCGCAGCACAAAAACACCTTGCGCATCACTGCCCATTACAGGCAACTGGCGCGGGCTTGCTCCAGCGGCAATAACCAGCTCTGAATAGCCCTCGCGCCTACCATCCGCCAACTCTATCAGCTGAGCGTTTCTGTCAATTGCCGTCACATCACAACCAGGCTGAAAATCAATATCAAACACCTCAAACCAGTCTGATTTGCGTAGCAGAAACATATCTTCCGATGCGCCTTTCTCAGCCTTTAGATAGGTTTTGGACAAAGGTGGGCGTTGTAACGGCAACCCTTCTTCACGATCAAAGATAGTAATCTCACCTTCAAAGCCATGCTGACGCAACCGCTCTGCACAGGACAGACCAGCATGGCTTGCTCCAATGATGATAATTCTGCTCATATCTTCCTCATCTGGCAGGTATATAAACCCTTTTTCACCATAGGGCATAACCAGCTCTGAATATAAATAATTTTTTGCCAGAATGAATAAAACTGGCTATGAAAAAACATCCGATCACAGATGACGATGCTATTTAACCCTGCCATAATAGGGGCAGAGATTAATCTGGCGGCGCACAAGCTAATATTTGAAAGTGAAGATCATGAATCTGGACAAGGTCACAACCATTGATGAATTGCGGCAAATTGCGCATAAGCGCGTGCCAACTATGTTTTATGATTACATGGAATCAGGCTCTTGGACAGAAACCACCTTCCGCGCCAATTGTGACGATTTTAAAAAGATATCGTTTCGCCAGCGGGTTGCGGTGGATATGGCAAACCGCAGCACCAAGACCACGATGTTAGGCGAGGAGGTAGCCATGCCGCTTGCCATTGCGCCAACTGGCCTAACAGGTATGCAGCATGCAGATGGCGAAATTCTTGCCGCGAGAGCAGCCACAGATTTCGGCATTCCTTTCACACTTTCAACCATGTCTATCTCTTCTATTGAGGATGTAGCAAGGCATACTCAAAACCCTTTCTGGTTTCAGCTTTATGTGATGCGCGACCATGATTTTGCCCAGCAGCTTATAAAGCGGGCAAAAGCAGCTGGATGTTCAGCGCTCATGCTGACGCTTGATTTACAAATTCTGGGACAGCGTCACAAGGATATTAAAAATGGGCTGACTACCCCGCCCAAGCTGACTTTGAAAAATATTCTGGATATGGCTATCCGGCCACGTTGGTGCATGGGCATGTTGGGTACACCGCGCCGCTCTTTTGGTAATATTGTTGGTCATGTTGAAGGCGTATCTGATATGACCAAGCTCTCTTCTTGGGTAGGGGAGCAGTTTGATTTGCAACTTGACTGGGATGATGTAGCACGTATCAAAGACTGGTGGGGCGGGAAGCTTATTATCAAAGGCATTCTAGATCCAGAAGATGCCCAGATGGCAGCAAAGTCTGGCGCCGATGCTCTGATTGTCTCTAACCATGGTGGCCGCCAACTAGATGGAGCAGAAAGCTCTATTGCAATGCTGCCAGAAATTAGTGCCGCTGTGGGCAGCGATATTGAGGTATGGATGGATGGCGGTATTCGCTCTGGTCAGGATATCTTAAAATCGGTAGCGCTTGGCGCACATTCTACCCTTACCGGACGCGCCTTTTTATATGGTCTAGGCGCTGCGGGGCAGGCTGGTGTTACAAAGGCTCTGGAAATTATGCATAAGGAGTTGGATATGAGCATGGCGTTATGCGGCCATCGCGATATTCTGAATGTAGATAGAAACATTTTGAAAAACTGCCCATTTTAAAGGGATAGAGGCAAGCTACTAGCCAGTTTTTTACTCCCACCGCTTCAGGGCGTCCTCATCTGTTTCGCGCGCATCCACCCAGTTAGCACCCTCTTCTGTTTCTTCTTTTTTCCAGAAAGGTGCCTTGGTTTTCAGATAATCCATGATAAAGGCCGCACTTTCAAAGGCAGCTTGGCGATGCGCTGATGCACTACCAACGAAAACAATATTCTCTTCAGGCAGAAGCCGGCCCACACGGTGGATAACGCGCACGCCGCTCACCGGCCAACGGCGCTTGGCCTCTTCGATAATGGCGCTAATTTCCATTTCTGTCATACCCGGGTAATGCTCTAGCGTCATGGCTACCAAGCGCGGATTATCTGCATTATCGCGCACCACTCCAGAAAAAATAACAACCGCCCCAACACCTGCCTGCTTCAAGGTCTCATATTCACTGGCAATATCAAAATCTGCATCTGTTATTAAAACGGCTTCCACCATTAACTAACCCCCTGTGACAGGCGGGAAAAAGGCAATTTCATCCCCGGCAGACACCGTGCTATCTAGCTGAGCATAGCGCCTGTTTACAGCAACCCGGACCGTTTTCATATTTCGTAACGCTGCTTCATGACCTGCAGAACGGCCCCGCAGATATTCTGCCAATTCAGCTATGGTTTCCACCTCTTCAGGTAACTGGATTTCCTCAGAGCTACAGCCCGTATGCTCACGCATCCATGCAAAATACAATATTCTCATAACGCTTGTTCCTGAAACGGGATAAAGTTTAGCATATCACCTTCGCTAACCTGCTCACAGTTTAGGGGGATTTCAACCAGCCCATCTGCCCCGGTTAGTGAGGATATCACCCCAGCCCCTTTGCGGCCATGCAAGGCTATTTTCTGGCTTCCATCTGCGCCTGTCTTTATTACAGCCCGCAGATATTCAGCCCGCCCCGCTCCTTTTTTATGGGTAAATCCAGCAGGTATTTTCAAAGCTAGTAATGCACGGGTACCCGCACCAGATAATTTGCCTATGGCGGGCGCTATCAACAGTTTGAAACACACAAAGGCCGCGACCGGATTACCAGGCAGGCAGAATATCAACTTCCCGCCTTTTACAGCTGCTGCCATCGGCCGCCCCGGCTTCATCGCCAACCGCCAGAACAGCTTTTCCGCCCCAATGGCACTAAGCGCCTGCTGGCTATGATCCTCGATCCCATCGGATGCGCCGCCACTAGAAATAATAATATCAGCCTGTGCCAGCCCTGCCTCATAGGCAGATATCAGACCAGCTTTGGTATCACGAATAATCCCGCCATCTATAAGCTCAACATCCTCAGCTTTGAGCAAGCCTGCTAAAATCGGCCTGTTGCTGTCATATATCTGACCAGATTGTAACGCACTCCCTGCCTCTATCACCTCATCACCAGTTGAATAGAGCGCAACTTTCAGCCGGCGATAGACTTCTACTTCGCAAGCACCAGAAGCTGCCAATTGCCCCATATATGCAGGTGTAATCCGCTGGCCTTTTTCTGCCACGCAGTCCCCTGCAGCCAGATTCTCACCCTGTGGCCGGATATTGGTGCCGCGCATCACTAATTTGCCACAGATAATGCTGTCGCCGCTGCCTGTCACCTTCTCTGTACAATCCTCATGCATGATAATCGCATCTGGGCCTTCTGGGACAATCGCACCAGTATAGATGCGCAACGCTTCACCTGGCTTGATCTGACCGATATAGGGGTGGCCAGCGCGCGCCATACCAACAATTTTCATCGGTGCATCCGGGCTTTCCTCTAGCTTTTCTGTGAAGATAGCAAACCCGTCTACAGCCGCATTATCTGTTTGCGGCAGGTCAATCTGGCTTATCACCTGTTCTGCTAATATCCGCCCGTTGGCGTGCATCACCGACAGCCTTTCTGTTTGCGTAGCAAGCTGGCTTGCAGCGGCAAGTATCCGCGCTCTTGCGTCTTCTAGCTTGGTCGTTTTAGGGTGAGCCATATTACGGTAGCCCCCTTTTAAAGTTCCAGATGGCGCATGATAAAATCTGCAATGCCATCTATATTTGCACTCGCTAATACAGGTAACTGGCAATCCTCTGGCGGGGTATCGCTGACCAGCCCGATAATGTGGGTGTCATCTGGATAAAGAGGCGGTAATTCTAGCTCACTGCGATAAATCTCCAACTTTGGAATCGCTTCTTTTTTAAACCCTTCTACCAACACAAGATCGCAAGGTTTTAGCTGGGCAAGCAATACCTCTAGGCTAGGCTCTTCTCTTGTGTGCTCAATAAAATGAACCGAGCGCATAGCAGACGACACCAGCACTTGGCCTGCACCTGCTTTGCGATGACGCCAGCTATCTTTACCAGGCATATCTGCATCAAACTTATGATGGGCATGTTTAATAGTTGCCATCGTTAATCCACGTGAAGAAAGCACTTTAATAAGCTTTTCTGCCAGCGTAGTTTTGCCCGAACCTGACCAGCCAGCTAGCCCAAATACAGCCCTTTTAGCCATCTTTAACGCCTGCCTTATCCGCCAGTAACATTCATCATTCGGCCAACATTACGGGCTTCTCTTCGGCTTATAACAAAATCATGTCCCTTTGGCTTACGCCCAATCGCCTCATAAATAGCTTCTTGCAGACCAGCCTCACCGCCGCCGCGCAGCGCACGAGACAGATCAGCGTGATCATCTTGGCCAAGACACATATAAAGCTGGCCAGTACAAGTTATGCGCACACGATTGCAGCTCTCGCAAAAATTATGCGTCATCGGAGTGATAAAACCCAGCCTGCGCCCAGTCTCGCCAACCTCCACATAGCGTGCTGGCCCCGCGGTCGCATAGTCAGATGGCGTCAAGGTGAAGCGCTTTTCAAGGCGTGTGCGCACTACCGACACCGGCAGATATTGATCAACCCTGTTTTCATTGCCGATATCGCCCATCGGCATCACTTCAATAATCGTCATATCGAAGCCTTCATCACCAGCAAAGGCAACCATATCGCCAAGCTCATCCTCATTCACACCCTTCAGGGCGACGGTATTAAGCTTTATCTGCAAGCCTGCTTTACGTGCTGCCTTCATACCTGCCAGCACCTTGTCTAGCGCACCCCATCTGGTGATCAGCTGAAACTTATCGGCATCCAGCGTATCAAGCGAGACATTTAGCCGGCGCACCCCTGCCTCTGCTAATTCTTCTGCTTTTTTTTCTAGCTGACTGCCATTTGTAGTGATGGTTAGCTCATCCAGATTTCCAGACTTAACCTCTGCTCCCAAATTACGGATTAAATGCATAATATTACGGCGCACCAGAGGCTCTCCGCCAGTCAGCCGAATTTTGCGCGTGCCAAGACGCATGAAATTGCGGCAGACTACCTCTAATTCTTCCAAACTCAATAATTCTGATTTAGGCAGAAAAGTCATCTCTTCTGCCATGCAATAGACGCATCTGAAATCGCATCTATCGGTTACCGAAACACGGATATAATCGATTGCCCGCCCAAACGGGTCGACCAGCTTAGCGGGTTTATTCTGCGGTGATGGGCGGTCTATCTTATTCACAATTTCAATATCCAAATGGCAGGCATTATACAGGCTATTAGCAGGGCTTAGAATAGGCGAGATTAGCGCTCTTTAGCAAGCACTAGCAGTGTTGAGACAAAAAACTCTATTTGCCAGATTTCTGGCCAATATGCCGGCCAGCCCCTTCTGGCATATTCAAGCTTTGATGCGCTTCAAAAAGTGCTAACATTCGCTCGCGCAAAAGGCCCCGCATCGGCGCGGCACGACCAGCCTTCATATCTACATGCAGCCACATTTGCTCCCCTGTAGCGACTTCTGTCCCAGCTTCAGTTTTAAGACTATGCCATAGCCGAATTTTTTTCTCATCCGCAGACAGGATTTGTGTAGCTACAGTGATTTTCTCCCCAAGCTTAGCTTCAGCTAGGTGACGGATATGCGTCTCAACAGTATAAATGCTAAAACCTGCCTCAACATAATCCTGAGACAAGCCAAGATAAGTGAGCAAGCAATCCGCCGCATCACTCATCACCTGCAAATAGCGAAAATCGGTCATATGCCCATTATAGTCAATCCAGGCAGGCAGTACGTCTGTATGGTGGCGCGCAAAAGGTGTCTCTGGGGTCCAGCTTTTATTTGCTTGCGTTTTTTCTGGCAGAATTTCCTCTTTTAGCCAATTGTCATAAACCCGGCCAGCCCCCCATTTATGCCCCATTAACACCTTCAGGAAACCAACCAAGTTTTTATCGCGGATCGCCTCCAACTCGCGAATAGTATAGTGCCCTGACTGGGCATCCGACTGGCTAGCAATCTTCTCTATAAGCGCATTATCCAACTCTGGTACATCCATCAGCTTGGTCCATGGCCAAGACAAGGCAGGACCAAACTGGGCCATGAAATGGCGCATGCCAGCCTCCCCGCCTGCCACACGATAGGTTTCAAACAATCCCATCTGCGCCCAGCGCAAACCAAAGCTATAGCTGATAATCTCGTCAATTTCCGCTGTCGTGGCAATGTCGTCTTTGACCAACCACAGCGCTTCACGCCATAACGCCTCCAGCAGCCTGTCTCCAACATGAGCATCTATTTCGCGCCGCAAGATGATGGGCTTCATGCCAAGGCTGTTCAATATCTGCTCCGCCTTTTGAACAGTTTTATTATCTGCCCCACCTACCAGTTCAACAGCTGGCAGCAAATAGACCGGGTTATAGGGATGGGCGACAATAATCTGGTCAGGCTGTTTTGCTCTTTCGCGCAATTCTGAAGGCTTAAAGCCAGAAGTTGAAGAAGCGATAATCGCCTCATCACGGCAATGGATTTGAATATCGGCAAAGGCTGCCTGTTTAATCTCCAAACGCTCAGGGATAGATTCTTGTATCCACAACGCCTGACGAACCGCTTCTTCTAGACTGTTGCAAATAACTAGCCGGCCTTCTTCCGGCAGGGGCGCATTTGCCAGTTGCGGCAAGCTAGCACGCGCATTCATCATCACTTCAGCAATTTTGCGCGCCGCTTCTGGATCTGGGTCAAATAAATTAACCTGCCAGCCATTTAGCGCAAATCGAGCTGCCCAACCACCGCCAATAACGCCGCCGCCAATAATGGCTGCCTGTTTATCTTTCATCTTGATATCCTCTTAAACCGCTAATGAGCAGGGTGAATATGATCAGCTAGCAGGCGCCCGCTTTTCAAGACGCAGCTCTTCACGCACTTGCGCAGGGCTCATCACCTCCACACCCATCTTTTCAATTAGGCTGGCAGCCTTGTCCACAAGCTGGGCATTGGTTGCCAAAACACCGCGCTCCAGATATAAATTATCCTCAAGTCCAACGCGCACATTCCCGCCTGCTAGCACCGCAGCAGCTACATATGGCATCTGATGGCGTCCTAGCGAGAAGGCAGAAAACACCCAATCTTTAGGCACATTATTTACCATCGCCATAAAGGTGTTTAAATCATCTGGCGCGCCCCACGGCACCCCCATACATAGCTGCACCAGAACGGGGTCTGTTATCAGCCCTTCTTGAACCAGCTGTTTGGCAAGCCAGAGATGGCCAGTATCAAACGCTTCAATTTCAACGCGCACGCCAATTTCCTGCATCATGCCAGCCATAGCACGCAACATTCCAGGTGTATTGGTCATTACATAATCTGCTTCTGCAAAATTCATGGTGCCGCAATCAAGGGTACAAATCTCCGGCCGGCATTCAGCAATATGGGCTACCCGCTCTGCTGCGCCGGCCATATCGGTTCCCATATCCCGCAAAGGCAGCGGCGCATCAATAGGCCCAAACACCAGATCCCCGCCCATGCCCGCGGTTAGGTTCAGCACCATATCCGTATCTGACTGTCTTATTCTGTCTGTTACCTCACGATATAGGGCAGGCAGACGTGATGGGGCACCGCTTTCAGGGTCTCTTACATGACAATGCACAATAGCCGCCCCTGCTTTGGCAGCCGCAATCGCAGCATCAGCAATTTGCTCTGGGCTGCGCGGTACCAGCGCACTTCTATCTTGCGTATTGCCAGAACCCGTAATCGCGGCCGTAATAAATACTTTTTTTCGCATGGATAAGGGCATCTCTGCGGCTCCTAAAATTTCTGATTTTTTGATTTCTACCCTGCAATTACAAATTCGTAAAATAACATCTGCTTCAGCATCTAATTTTTTACACCCCAGCGCTATAATTTATTGCTTTTGCCAAACATCCTGAACAGAGGTAAAACAAAAATATCGTGATTAATTAAAAGAAATGAGGCCTGTCTTATGTCGGAGGAGAAAAAAAATCCGCCAGTTGATATCACTGATTTGCCTAGCGCGTTGCGTTTTAATGCAGATGGGCTTATCCCAGCGATTGCCCAACAGTTTGATACAGGCGAGGTTTTGATGATGGCGTGGATGAATGCGGAAAGCCTGGCTAAGACATTGCAAGATGGCCGGGCCGTCTATTGGTCACGTTCACGCCAGAGCTTGTGGCGCAAAGGTGATACCTCTGGCCATATCCAGCGTTTGATAAGCTGCCATTTCGACTGTGATGGAGATACGCTGTTATTGTTGGTCGACCAAACTGGGGCAGCTTGCCATGAAGGCACACGCACCTGTTTTACCCATCAGATAGAAACCAACGGCAAGACAGCGCAAAATGATACGCTTACACCCGTTGGAACAAGGTGTTGACCTGTCATGAGCCAGTCAGAAAAATCCGCAATTATCCGCGTGCAAAAGGAAATTATCTGGCATATGAGTTGCGGGGCTTGCGGCTATTACTGGACCATACCAACCATGGATGAAAAGGATAATCCAGCGCGCCGCGAATGGACTTGCCCATTATGCGCAACTAAAAGCCCCGCAGAGGAAGCAGAAATCTAAGCGCTTTCAACCTTCCCAAGTGCCTGTTCAAACAGGCTGACCGTGCGGTCAATATTCATCAGCTTATCCAAACCGAATAGGCCAACGCGGAAGGACATATATTCTTCGCCCTCCCCAACTTGCAACGGCACGCCAGCTGCGATTTGAACACCTTGCTGCATGAATTTTTTGCCCGATTTCATATCCGCATCATCCGTAAAACTGACAATGACAGATGGGGCTTGAAACCCGTCTGCTGCTACTGAGGCAAAACCATGTGCCTGCATCAGCGCGCGCATGCGCTTGCCCAGCTCAATTTGCGCTTGGCGCGCATTCTCAAACCCAAACTCACGCGTTTCTGCTATCGCATCACGGAAGGTTACTAACCCGTCGGTAGGCATGGTTGCATGATAAGCATGCCCGCCATTCTCATAAGCCTGCATGATGGCATGCCATTTCGCCACATCACACACATAAGAGGAGCTGTTTGTGTCTGCAAGCTTGGCCACTGCCCGGCTACCCAGCATCACCACACCTGCACATGGGGTAGAGGTCCAACCCTTTTGCGGGGCCGTCAATAATACATCCACACCAAGACCAGCCATATCTACAAACAAGGCCCCAGAAGCTACACAATCTAATACAAAAAGCGCACCTACCTCATGCGCTGCATCGGCAACGGCTTTGATATAGTCATCTGGCAAAAGCATACCAGCAGAGGTTTCAACATGGGGCGCACAAACCAGACCCGGATTGAAAGCTTTAATCTCGGCAATGACTTGCTCAACAGGTGCAGGCGCGAAAGGCTGATAGCTGTTTGTACCAGCACTGGCACTATTTTGATGGGCGCACATGACCTTTGTTTGTTTGGCAAAGCCGCCTTTTTCAAAAATCTCAGACCAGCGGAAACTGAACCAACCATTGCGCACAACAAGACAATCTTCACCACCGCCAAATTGCCGCGCAATCGCTTCCATACCAAAAGTGCCACCACCAGGCACCAAAACGGTTGCCTCAGCTTTATAGGCTTCTTTCAGCCCAGCAGAGATATCACGCATAACCTGTTGAAATGATTGCGACATCGAATTGAGTGATCGGTCCGTGAATACAACCGAATATTCTAGCAACCCATCGGGATCGACATTTTCGACAATTCCCATCACCATTTTTCCTTATTCTGCTTTTGCCATAAAGCTCGTTTAAGAGCAGGTTTCCCTAATCATCTTACGAACGACTTAGCATGTCCCGATCTTTTTTAGAAGAAAGATGCGCGATTTTGCCGCTAGCTAGAAAACAGTCCTATCCCACCTTAATCATCATATTTGCAGCTATAGGTGCGCTGGCAACTCAGTGAGGGAGATATAGGCACAGTAACATCTGAATTTCCCCGCCCCTGCGCTGAATAAATACACAGCTTTTGCCCTGTCTCTTTATCCTTGCCAACCCGCTTCAAGCGGCAGACTTTGGAAATAACTGTTGGCGGCACAGCACGGCGGCGGCATTTAGTCTTTTCCCGCCCCATGGTAGTTTGAGGCCATCTAAGGCGCTGTGTATCCCAGAGCGTGCAATGCGCTTTTTCTTCACTGCCTTCGTAAATCCTGCCTTCACTAAAGGCAGGTGTATTTGTCATAACAAGGAAAAAGCCAGCAAATAATACGTAAAAAATAGAGAGCTTCAACAGGCCCAGCTTAGTAATCTGAGCTATCTTTGCCATCACAAACTGCACAAACTGCACACTAGTCACCATCAATAATCAAAACCACATATCATCATATCCACCCTAGTCAATGCGCTATCCCTAGCACCAGACCACCCCATTATAACGGCATGACAGCATGCTTGTGTAGCTGCAATCAAATACCTAAAAAAATTTGGATGTATGCCGTTATCCTTTGCGGAACGATGGCGCTGAAGCGGGTAGTTTATATAGCTAAATGCACGCTAAATTACAGCACAGAATACAGGAATGGATGCCATGATAAAGCAGATTAGAAAAAAACAAGTTGGGCTGAAATTACTGCTGCTGGGCGTATTATTTGGCACTAGCGGGTGTCAATATTTCTATGATGGCCGCAATGAAACGCTGTTGCTGGTATCCGCTTCCGAATGGTCAGAACTTCATGAATATAAAAAGCAGCAGCGTATAGGACAGATAGAGGCTGCGCGCCCCGTTGCTGTGGAAGGGGCAGAGCTTATTAGCTTCTCAAACATGTCAGATGCCTATCTTGCTGGCTGCCGCTCCCTTGGCGTGGTGGAGGTGCATCACCAAGGCTCTTATGATGAGGCGATGATTTTGATGCGCAATCAGGCAGTTGACCTAGAAGCTAGTGTCATAGTGCCTCTGGATTTGTATCAGAATACTATTGAAACAGGCGAGGCAGGGCCTGAGATGACTTTCGCGAAAGGTCGTATGCTTCGTTGTCCAGAAAAATCCGGCGAAGAAGAGGTTTAAGGCTTATGGCTAAAATTATCGATTTACAAGCCTATCGCGCTAGACAAGAAACTGAAATGCTGGGTGTCTGCCAAACCACCCCTCAAATAGGCGTGGAATATATTGATGGGTTAGCCGAAAAAGTAGAGGGTGTGCTTGATAATGCTGCCCAAAATGACCGCTTTGTCCATACCGTGGCCCTAACCGCTGGTCGTTATGCCGCGATGCAGCTTTTCCAATTGCATGGGCGCGCGCAAACGCTCTCTTTCTTTGAAGATTGCATTCAAACAGTTGAATTATGTGATGATCTGCTAAAACAGATTGATGAAGAGTTCTAATTCGCCTGTTTTTTGGTCGCGCTAGCCGGCTTGCGCATTACGGTACCTGAAATATCTGCCCCTGAATCTACAGCCAGTGCTTGCGTGATGATCTCGCCAGCAACCATACCCGCATCGCTGACATTTAAGCTTTGGGATTCAATAATACCTTTAAATTTTCCAGCGACTGTAACCGTATCCGCGCGCAATAACCCCTGACAATGACCACCTTCTTCGATAACCACCTCGCCAGCCTCAACTTCGCCTTCAAAACTGCCAGCAATTACCACCAGCTGCCCCTCTGCCTTTAGGATACCGCGCAGGCTCAAAGAGCTGTCAATATAGGTAGAATCACTCATTTGGTGTCATCATTTGCGCTAACTGGCACTGGCGTCTGTTCATGGTTGCTATCGGCTTCTGACCAATTATGCAGGATATGGCAGTTGAGTGCCGCCCCTCTATCCATTTGTAATGCGTTATATTCTATCTGCCCAAACAGCCGCGCTGAGGCCAGTAACCACACGCTCTTTGCCCGCATACGTCCACGATATTCACCAGCGATAACCCCCAAGCCAATATCAAGATTACCTATGCAATGTGCGCCTTGCTCTAATTGCAGCTTCTCAGCTGTGATATCTGCCTGCACCGTGCCATGAATTTCCAGCGTCTGTGCCGGACTGACATGCCCGGAAAATACCGCGCCTGTTCCAAAGACAGATTTGCTCATTCGCTACCCTCAGCGCTACTCGCAATTTTAGGACTATTTGGTAGTTTTTTCGAATCTTGTTGCTGAACAAAGCTGCCCTCTAGCTGCGCGCCTTCTTCAACCTCAATGATTTGATACCTCATCTCGCCATTCACAAAGGCTGAGGATGCTAACTTTAGGCGAATGGTTTTTACATCCCCCTTCAGGCTACCACCCACGATGACTGTCTCTGCTGTCACATTGCCAACCAGCTTACCGTCTGTTCCGATTTCCAGCGTCTTGCAAAGAATATCTCCAGTTACCTGACCATGTAAAATCACTGCATCTGGCGAATCAATTGAGCCTGTAAGTTTTATATTTTTTCCAATAACAGCATCTTCTGTGCTTGGCGCACTAAAAGATGGAGACGATTTAAACATTTTATTTTCCTAAAATTCAGAGGGTTATACTTTGAACCCAAGATTGTTACATACCCCTGACTCAACAGAACGGCTCTAAATACTATAACATTAACATAAAGCATCACAGACTGGGTAATGAAAGCATTGTCAGTCGCTGGAGCTGGCTTCTAAAATTGCTTATCTGTTGGTCGTTTTTACCAGCAAGCAAAGCCGGAATATATACCGGCAATTACGCTAAAGAGATGGAACAAAACGCATGGTCGTTGATGTTATTGATATTCGCAAACGCATAGAAAAAATTCGTAATGAAGTTTCAGAGGCTATTGTATCGCGCCATGAGTTTGAAGCGCATGAAGAAGCATTACGCGAAGATATTAACTTGTCCATTTCGGCCAATGGAGCACAACCTCAGGCAGAAAATGCAGCTGGGCTGCCTTTGTTAGAAGATGATAAAACAGAAAGCAGTGTCCGCGCGCCTTCGGCTGATCCAACATTGGCAACACATCGGGCAATGACCCAAATGATGTCGATGCCATCTTTCACGCTTAATGTAAAAAATCGGCACTCAAACCGCCTGCTTCTGATGTTATTTGCTATTCAGCTTATTACCAATATCGTCCTAATAGTGGTGCTTCTGAATAAGCTATGATGGTTTCGATACGGGCGAAATTTAAGAGTTTCTTGCGCAACTCCCTGCCTCCATCTCTTGCGCATGATGCTCCTAATATGCGCTTTTCTACTACTGAAAAAACATGGCTTGCCTCTGAAGCCAGATATTTATTTTTAACTGAAAATGGCCCCATTGAAGTCAGCTTTCGCCCACTTCAAATAGCCAAAATTACGAGCAGCATTACAGCTATTCTGCTATTTGGCTTTATCGCTGGGCCAGCCTTGATGCAAAATCTTTCCGGCCTGCCGCCCGTTACCTCTACTGCTGAAAACACCGCACCAAAACTTAATCTGCCAGAAACTAATCTGCCAGAAACTAATCGGCCAGAACCAGCTTTAGCGCAAGCCTCGCTTCCAAAGCCAAGCGAAACAAACAGCTTTTTCCCAGAAGGGTTATCTGCAGCAAGAGAGATTGCATCATCAGCCATGCTGCCAGCTCAGTCTTTGCTGGGAAAGCTAGAGAGCTGGAAAATACAACCAACCCAACCAAGAGCTGCGGGACAAGTAGCATCAGAGCTACAAACAAAAAAACAAGCCCAAGAGCGTGAAAAAGCAGCTCTACAAGCCCCTATAATAGGTACGCAGCAAAACCGGCAGAACTTGACCAAGAACACAGAACAAGGCGCGTTAACCACCCAGTCTTATGACAGTCCGACTGTTATTCCAGAAGAAAGCCCAGATAATTATATTGCCGTTGTGGCTACCCAGCTAGGCAATATGCCTGAAATTCCCCTTATTGAAGAGGTGGTAGCGCCGTTGCCGCGGCCTAAGCCAGAGCCTATGGAGCCTGAATTTGTTGGCTTTGATAGCCTTGCAGAAGCGCCTCGCCTTGATGCACGTGTCCAGCTTCACCGGCTATTCGCTGATTACCTATCGCAGGCAGAACAGGTTGAAGCTATTATCAACCGCTTTGATATTCGCCTAAACAGCCAGCCAAGCCGATGGATATTAGAAACTGAGCCTTCCAACGCAGACGTTCCAAAGCTGTTTTTGCACCGCGATAACTGGCTCAAAATATTAAACCAGATACCGCTCAAATCTCCTTTGCGCTATTACTATGTCACCAGCTCCTATGGTATGCGAACCAACAAAAAAACCGGCGTTACGCGATTTCATCACGGGATCGATTTAGCCGGCACTTGGCGGGCACAATTACGCCCTTCTGCTAGCGGGGTGGTCAGCTTTGCGGGCCGGGATGGCTCATTTGGCAAGTTGGTAAGAGTGCGCCATGCCCATAATATCGAAACCGTTTATGCGCACCTATCATCTATCAATGTAAAAGAGGGGGATTTTGTTACTGATAATATGGTGCTTGGCAAAATAGGTAATACGGGCCGTTCAGATGGTATGCATCTGCATTATGAAATTTTGATTAATGGCAAGTCTATTGACCCGGCGCTGTTTTTCAAAATTGGTCATCAGCTGACCAACACAGGCGGTCTGCCCCGCACTATTAGTTTCTGATCTATTAGGGTTGGGGTTGGGGTTGGGACTGGAGCTGCCCAGCCTAGCTAGCGTTATTTCCGCAAAATTTCATCTCATTTTTATCTGTTCTGGCATAGCTGTTGCACCTATCGCCTAGTGACAAAAACCTGACAGACAGGCTGATAGGAGTGGTTAAATGAAAAAACCCTTTAATGATATGCATGATCTAGCAATCGAATTTGTTGAATTTGATGATCAAGACCAGCCAAAAGCCTCAAGCTTTACACCGCTTGGCTATTATTTGCATGAAACCCAGCATAGCCCAGAAGAGCAAGAGCTTACCGCAAAATTGGCAGCATTAGCAGCTGAACGCTAGCACAGCTTCCCAATTGCCTTTTTACGCATTCTAAAAACTTTCAAAAAAATACCCCCCCTTTTATCTAGGTTGAAAAAGGGGGGGCTCTTTTGGGAGGAGATTTCTATCAAGCTTTTACCGCATACTGGTTAAACGTGCCTGCATACGCCGCTGGGATGAAGAGGGGATATTCAGCATTTCACGATATTTGGCTACTGTCCGCCGTGCTAGGTCAATCCCTTGTTTAGATATAATCCGGGAGATAGCCTCATCACTTAGCGGCTTGCCCGGCACTTCTTGGGAAATAATCTTTTTCACCATATTGCGAACAGAAGCGGCAGATGCGTTCATATCAGAGCCCTTTGTTGCAATATTTACGCTAAAGAATGATTTAAGTGGCATGCCGCCACGGGGGGTGGAAATAAGCAAGCCTGTGGTGACGCGGCTAACCGTACTTTCATGCATACCTACCGCCTTTGCTACATCCCGCAGCGATAGCGGCTTTAAGTAATCCAGACCTTTTTCCAGAAAATCTGTCTGATGACGGATAATTTCAGCGCTGATCTTCAAGGTGGTTTGATTGCGCTGCTCAACCGCGCGCTTCAGCCAGCGTGCATTTGCTAGCGTGTCTGATGCATAATCAACAGCCTCTTTATCACGGCGCTGTTGCTCTGCCATTTTCTCTGCATAATCTTCATTGACTAGCACAGATGGGAGGGTCGAACGGTTAAGCTCTACAGACCATCCCTTTGGGGTACGGCTGACAATTACATCTGGGCTTGGCATATCTCTATATTCAATGCCTAAATGCTCGCCTGGCTTTGGATTTAGCGTGCGAATTACAGCCAGCATATCCATAATATCGCTCTGCTCACATTTCAGCTTACGCGCAAGCTGCTTAACCTCACCTCGCCCAAGCTGTTCCAGATTTTCTAGCAAAATGCCAAATTCAGGCGTGAATAGTTCCTGATCGATGAGCTGGATGCGCAGGCAATCTGCAAGGTCGCGCGCAAAAATTCCCGCTGGCTCAAACCCTTGCAAAGTACCTAGCACTAATTCAGCACGTTCAATAGAGCTACCAGCCTGCGCAGCGACTTCTTCAACAGAAGCACCAATCCAGCCTGTTGGCTCTAATGCGGCAACAAAATGCCCAGCGATTAAACGATCTGCTGGATGCACAAAGGCCAAATTCAACTGGCGGAACAGCTGCGGATAAAAACCTTCTTCAACCGAAACATTCTCTACCAGATTGAAATCACCATCACCGCCATTGTTAGTGCGCTTGGTAATCGTGCTATCTGCATGGGCGGTATCAAACCTGTTTTCATATTCTGCGCTTTGGGTAGGATCATCTTTTAAAGCGGCACTTTCCTTTAGCGCAGACAAATCATTATTCGTATCTGAAGACTGCAAATCGCGCCCTGCCTCTGGTGATGCTGGCGCTGCCTCTTTTGTTGGCGCGTCAGTAGGGGCATCTTGACGCGCAGCTTTGTCAGCCTCGTGGTCATCAATAGTCTTCACTTCCAAGAACGGGTTTTCATACATCTGTTCTTGCAGATGCTGTGACAGCTCTATATTGGACATTTGCAACAGCTTTATCGCTTGCTGCAATTGTGGTGTCATTACCAGTGATTGCTTCTGCCGAAGTTTAATCGATTGTGATAATTGCATAGTTTGTCTCCCTCTCAAAAAAGAGATTTCCCCAACGGCACAAACTTTGCAAAAAAACAATTTGACGAAATAACCTGTCAGGTTTTTTACATCACATTTTCAATAATTTCAGATGGTTAATATTTTTTGTTAATACTTTGTTAATTATTATGTCAGAATTCAGACACAGGTTTAGGGCTATTTCGGAGTTGTTATCTGGTGAACGCTGGAAACAGTAAGCAATAGCCGAGCAAAAAATTAGTGAATAAGAAACACCCCTTTTTCAAGATGAGTGGATAATTATGCTGTTAATGCGTACCCATGTGAAAAGAGAGCCGTGTCGGCGGTGTCAAATCTTGCGCTTATATTTATTGCTGGTAGTTGCTGTGGCGATCATTGGTTTTACAATGGGTAGCTATTTCTCGCATCTAGGGGGAATACAGCCTATCTTCTTCGGGTATTTTTTCACTGGTCTTGCGGTTATCACCTTTGTGGTAAAATTCGCCCTATATCGCCGGCAAAAAACTGGCAAAAAGGCGACGAGCACGCATTAACGCGATTTGCGGTCACGGACCAGACGCACCGCCAAAGGCTTCACTGGAAAAGAGCGGGCATAGCTATGCCCTGTCATGAAATTTACCGACCAGTAATTTTTAGGGGAAAACCAGTTTTTCTGGCCAGTCCAATAGGGCTCTGCCCCGGTTTGCGGGAAAATTGTTTTTTCTATCCGCGGGGCAGGACATTCATCGCACACCAATAACGCTAACTCTTTTTTTGTTGGTAAGCGCCAGCGCCCACCAAGCTCTTCATTCGCAAGCTTGATAACGTCATCCATTTGATCGAGCGAAAATCTTGCAATCTCGCCTTCACATAGGCCTTTGGAATAGATTTGCCCAACCGAGCAGCGCAGCCATTCAACACCGCTACGCAAATCTACGACAATATGTTCACGAACCAGATAATGGCTGGCGCTAGCATTCGCACCGTGGCTAAACCCTGCGACGCTGATAGCTGTCAGCAAAAAGAAGCACGCAGCATATAAACTCTGCCCTTTTCTGGAAAAATAGCTCAGATATTGTGCGCACCAGACCATCAAGCCACTCACTTCACTGTCACCCTGTTCAAAACTTTAGCATAATCTGATATAAATCCATAGTGAAAGAAAATAGCGTGTTAAAAGCGCTTTGGTATCAAAATTGCTAACTGTTCCGTAGAGACTCTACGGCAACTCGTCGTTTAAACAGATTTTTAAGGTGTAAACCAATGGATATTGGATCGATTATTGGGCTTATCGGCGGAATTGGCATGATTATCGGCGCCATGATTACAGGCGGCGGTTTGGGGCCTTTTATCGATGTGCCTTCCATTCTGATTGTGTTTGGCGGCACCGCTTTCCTGGTGATGTATTCTGTTCCTTTGAATATTTTTCTGGGGCATTTTGGGGCAATGGCAAAAGCCTTTCTACCGCCTATCAAGAAAATGGACCAGCTGATCGAACGGATGGTAGAGCTCTCTGGTATCGCACGTAAAGATGGCATGATGGCATTAGAAGGCCAAGAAGTACCAGACAAGTTTTTCCAAAAAGGTCTACAAATGCTGGTAGACGGGGCTGATGAAGCCAAGCTTGTTACCCAGCTAAACAAAGAAATTGGCGCTATGAAAAAACGTCATGAGGTTAATCAGGGCGCTGTAAAAGCCTGGGTCGACCTTGCCCCTGCGATGGGTATGATCGGCACCCTTATCGGGCTTGTTTTGATGCTTGGTAATATGGCTGACCCCAAGGCGATTGGCCCGGCAATGGCGGTGGCACTCTTAACAACGCTTTATGGCGCTTTTATCGCGAACGTTCTGTTTATGCCGCTTTTGACTAAGCTAGAAGGGTACACTGAATATGAAGTAGTGTACCGCGAGATGGTCGTTACAGGTCTGCGGAATATTGCCAGAGGCGAGTCACCACGCAACATTCAGGATCAGATGGTTTCCAACCTTGCACCTAAGATGAAAGAAAAGATAGAAATGGCTTAACCGATATAGCGGTGGCAAACGCCTTGCGCAAAGGATAAATTATGGCTGAAGCAGAAGCTCCAGAAATCGAAGAAGAAGAAGAAGAATGTCCCAAATGCCCGCCTGTAGGTGCGCCGGCTTGGATGGCAACCTTCGCCGATATGGCAACTTTGCTAATGGCCTTTTTCGTGCTTATCCTATCTTTTGCCGAATTTAATGTTCCCAAATTTAAGCAAATCTCTGGCTCGCTTCGTAACGCGTTTGGTGTGCAAAAAATTGTTCCTATTGTAGAGCAACCAAAGGGCACTACTGTGCTGTCGCTGAATTTCAGCCCATCTCCAGCTAAATCAGTAACAGATGAGATGACCCAGCAAACCACTAATGTTAATCAGCCAGAGTTAGAGCAGCAAAATAAAAACAAAGATGGCGATGGCGAAGCACAAAATGATGCTGAAGATGTGGTTAAAGCGCTAGAAGAAGCTATTGCCAGAGGCGATATTGAAGTACAGACCCTTGGCGATAATGTGGTGGTAAACTTTACCCCTACAGAAGCAGAGGAAAAAGATTTACCGCAGCTCCTGCAAAAGACCTTAAACGCGATTGAAAAAGCTAAAAAGGCCGCTGGCAAATCTGATCAGGATGTTCTTTTTGGCGGGCTGGAAGGCACGTTAGAGCAGCTGGCAAAAGCCGCCAGTGATGCAGCTGAAAAATCGTCCCGTGATGCTGAAAGTCAGGCGCAGGCCGAAGCTAAAGCAGAGCTGGCAGAAGATGAGCTGAAAGTAGCTTTGCGTCAAGAAATCGATAAGGGCCTGGTTGCGGTTGAACGTGATGAGGACAAGGTGATTGTCACGGTGGGTGCAGGTGGCGCCTTTGCTTCTGGCTCAGCTGAGCTAACCAGTGACGCGATAGAAATTATGGACCGAATTGCCAGCGTCAATGCCGAGGGGAAAAGCGAAATTACGGTCTCTGGCCATACAGATGATGTGCCGCTTATCTTTGGTTCGCGCTACCGCGATAACTGGGATTTGGCAGCTGCACGTTCGGCAAGTGTAGTACAGGCTTTGTCATCTGATGGGCTGATTAGCAATGACCGGCTTGAAGCGATTAGCTATGGTGAGAGCCGCCCAGTAGAGACTAATGATACGGCCGCGGGCAGAGCCAAGAATCGCCGCATCGAAATCGAAATTAATTACTAATCTTTTTTGCTAAATTAGGCTGGGCTTGCGGGGCATATTTCTTGAGTCCCTACCTTGCCAGTATTTGCGTTCCTTCTAACCCTGATATTAGCCTTGTCTACCAGCCCTGATATTACCGTCAGCATGCCTCCAGCGTCATTTCTAGTACCTGTTCCCTTTTCCTTAACTATATTAATTATAATTTCACAGGCCCTTGCTCTAGTTATAATGGACGCTCCCCTTGCTGCCCTGCACTCACAATATGGGCTTTAGCTACGGCCAATGAAGGCCATATCAACTGCCGATAAAGCCACCCTTTTAACAGCTAGCTCGCTAAGCAGACGCTATGAATATTTAAAAGGGGGGCGTGTTATGCCGGGTTATCAGCTGCGCCCGTATCACCATTTTTATTTAGTTTTTCTGGTGGACCTACATAAGAGAACTCAAAATTGCATTTTGGATCAAAGCTTCTAAGAAGCTCTTGTGCTTCTTTAGTAGA